>CAITQC010000180.1 GCA_903894425.1 uncultured Actinomycetes bacterium | reverse complement strand
TGCATCAGCACTATTGATTTTTGCACCTGATCTTGCCGGAATTTCCTCAGAATTCATCTCAGAGGTAACCCCTAGAGTTAAACAAATAGTTGGCTTTTCTTCTGGTCAAGAACCTGATGATATTTTTGGTAATCTGCATAAAAATCCAACGTCAATAACAGATTTAGTCAGTGTTGTTCGAGGATTAGTTCGAGCACCAATGCTCCGTCAAACCTCTCAAGTTTCACGACAAAGTCGCAAGTCCCATGTCATTGCCGTTGGTTCAGCTGGTAGTGATACTGGCTGCACCACGATTGCACTTAATTTGGCCATGGAGCTCAGTGTTTTAGAAAAATCCACCTTGTTAGTTGATGCCAATTTTCGAGCCCCATCAATTGCTGCATTGATAGCTATTCGTAATGTGCAGAGTGATGCAGGTTGGCGAAACATTGCACCCAATTTGGCCGTTGCTGAAATCACTCAAGCTGAGGCGAGTTCAATAGATTCTTTCATGGAGAAGGCAACAGCCAACTTTGACAATATTGTCATCGACCTTGGCTCGATTTCTGGCCTTTCAAATCGCCTAACCGATAGGAGATGGACTTCAACGATGACAACGTGGAGTTGTGATCAAGGTGATGAGCTAATGATTATCGCCCGTCCTGATTTACTCGGAATTCACCGTTTAGAGCAGGTCTCAAATCTTCTTGAAAGGACTTCAATACGAAGTGCTCTTAGTTTTACTCTTAATATGAGATCTCCCGGCAAGAAGGGGGAAGATGAAGAGGCGCAGTTTTTAACAATTGCAACTCGTTTACGGCCGCTCTGTGTGCGGGTCATTGGCCGAGACGTTCGGGCCGCAGCGCTGGCACTTGAGCAGAAAGCAACGTTAATTGAGGTAAATCAACGCTCGTCGCTGCGCAAATCCATCGCAAAAATCGCCAGCGAGATTAAGCGTTAACTTCTAATACTATTAAGGCATGCGAGCCTATCTACCTATAACCCATGATGAGCTGGCAACTTTCCTTAACTCTGAAAGCAAAGAAGTCGAAGCTATATACGCACCCACTCCTTTTTATGTTGGCGACAACTCAGATTTAGATGAAGAAGAAATCGAATACTTACTCTCACTTGAAGCCGCCCAAGAGTCGTTAGAGCTAAGAAGTTCAAATCATGCACCAGGCATCACTTTGGCAATCGAGTTAGAGTCAGCGCAAGTAAATCAAGTTCAAGAAAAAACCGTAACTCTTAATTGGGCGATTAAATGGGATCAGGTTCAATGTGCACTTTTGCTTTTCCCAGACGATGTAGAGGAAGAGTTGGTCTGGTTTGCAACTCAAGAAATTGCGCCGACAATGGGGGAGTGGAAGTAACGTGCCGCAGTTCGAAACTCTGCTCCATGGACGAAGCTCAGTATCGATTGATCAAGCGCATAAGTTGCGTGAGCTTGTAGCGGACTGGCAACTACTTTCAGATCTCTCTTTTGCAGATCTAATTCTTTGGGTACCGATTAGAAAAGATATAAAGATGTGGCCTACTGGCCATGTTGCAGTAGCTCATATACGTCCAACCACTGCAGCCACAGTCTTTACTAACGATGTTATTGGAGATGAAGTTGTCTGGGGCAACAAAGCTCGAATCGATCAGGCGCTCTCAAGTGGTGAAATAATTAGAGACACTGAGTCCGAACAAGTCGGTGAATTACTCATAAAAGAAGAGGCGATACCCGTTGTTTTTGATGGACAGGTAATTGCAGTAATAACCCGTCATCGCAACGTTGAACTCATGCGCTCTCCAAGTCGCCTCGAACTGAACTATCGCGAAATCGCACACAGCCTTTATCGCATGGTTGCGCAAGGTTCATTTCCATATAAGGATGCCGGTTCCCTTTTTGAGCCAGTTCCCCGCGTAGGTGATGGCCTTATTCGACTTGATGTAAATGGAGTTATTTCCTATGCCAGTCCAAATGCTCGTTCGGCCTTTAGTCGCATGGGTTGGAAAAATGAGATTGAAAACCATAAGTTGGGTGAAGTTGCTGAGGAAGTCGCTAAGAATTCCCCTAGTCCACATGAAGAAGGAATTCGTACTCGCCTTAATGGCAAGGTCTTGCGCCGGGTCGAAATTGATAATCAAGGTGCAACAATTGATTTATTGGTCTTGCCATTACTGCAAGGCGAAGATCGAATTGGGGCAATTGTCTTACTTCAGAACGTAACTGAGCTTCGGCGCCGTGAGCGCGAACTTGTAACCAAAGATGCAACTATTCGCGAGATTCACCATCGCGTTAAGAATAATCTACAGACAGTTTCAGCGCTGCTGCGATTACAGGCACGAAGAATTGAAGATCCAAGTGCTGCATCAGCCCTCAATGAAGCAGTTCGACGAATCGCTTCAATTGCATTGGTGCATGAAACGTTGTCGAGCAGTAGCGAAAATTCCGTTGCTTTTGATGACGTCCTTACGAGTTTAATTACACATGCCCTTGAATTAAGTCCTCGTATGGGACAACTTCGAATCGAGCGCACTGGCGAGTTAGGCGCACTAGAATCTCGCTTAGCGACACCCTTGTCACTAGTGGTAACTGAGTTAATGCATAATGCTCTGGAACATGGTTTAGCCGAACGCGGCTCGGTTCTTTCAATTGATCTGCAGCGCTATAGCAATGAGTGCGTCATTAATATTGTTGATGACGGTGTTGGCTTACCCGAAGGATTTGATTTATCAACTTCATCAAATTTGGGTTTGCAGATTGTAAGGACACTTACTGAAAATGAACTCAAAGGAGTTTTGAAGTTACAGTCAACAGATTCAGGCACGCAAGCAAACTTACGTTTTCCGCTTTAGAACTGGTTTTGCTGCTCCAATAGCCGTGCACGATTACGTGCAGCGCGGCGCTTGAGTGCTCGGCGCTCATCTTCTGAAAGCCCGCCCCAGACACCTGCGTCCTGACCGCTTTCTAACGCCCATGCCAAACATGGCTCTTTGACAACACAACGATTACAAACCTTTTTTGCTTCTTCGATTTGAGTTAGTGCCGGCCCTGTATTTCCAACTGGAAAGAAGAGCTCTGGATCTTCGTCGCGGCAAGCCGATTGATGTCGCCAATCCATTAGCTATCTCCTTTAGATAAAAGATTTGGGCGTACCCAAATCACCTTAAATCTTGTTGTGGTAATACGCACATCGATGTTGCGCAAGGAGTTAATTCTCCCTGCTTATGCTGTGATTAACAAGGATGAATGGAAAGAGATTTGCCAAATCAGGGTGATTTAAATCAAGTGTGCCCCCGACAGGATTCGAACCTGTGCACCCGCCTCCGGAGGGCGGTGCTCTATCCCCTGAGCTACGGGGGCTCATGAACAGTGGCAAGGTTATCAGCGGGTGCGCTTCTGCCGTGATACTGCCAGAATTGCGCGTATGAGTTCAATCGCATATTTCGCGACAGGTTGTTTTTGGGGCGCAGAGCGCCGTTTTTGGCAGATGGATGGAGTTAAAGAAACATCAGTTGGCTATATGGGTGGCTCTCGAGCAAACCCTTCATATGAACAAGTATGCACAGGTGTTACCGGCCATGCCGAGATGGTGAAGCTTGTTTTCGATGAATCAAAGGTTAGTTATCAGCGATTACTAGAAGAGTTTTGGACAATGCACGATCCCACTTCACTCAATCAACAAGGCGGAGATATCGGAAGTCAGTATCGAAGTTCAATCTATACAACTACACCTGAACAATATGTAACAGCGGTTAATTCGCGCAATGTTTATCAAAGCGTTTTAACAGCGGCGGGGTTAAACGAGATTGTCACTGAAATTATTAGCGCACAAGGTGTTGAATACTTTTTAGCCGAGGATTATCACCAGAAGTATTTACAGAAAAATCCTAATGGCTACGACTGTCACTCAAGCACAGGAGTGGCCTATCCAGTTGAGGGTGCGAATCTATGAGCAACAAGGAATATCCAGTTTCAATTAATGAGACTGAACTAAAAGCAAAGTTAGATCCACTTTCATATGATGTTTTGCGAAATGCTGCAACTGAACGCCCATTCACCGGCGAATACACCGACACAGACAAAGTTGGAGTGTACAAATGTAAAGCGTGCAGCGCCGAATTATTTAGGAGTGAGACGAAATTTCATTCAGGTTGTGGGTGGCCATCCTTTTATGCACCAACTGCTGATGATGCTGTTGAGTTAATCGAAGATCGTTCTTTATTCCCTCGTGTTCGTACCGAGGTTCGTTGCGCTGGCTGCGGTTCGCACCTAGGCCATATATTTAAAGGTGAAGGTTATGACGTGCCAACGGATGAACGTTGGTGCATTAACTCAGTCTCATTAATCCTTGAGGATATTTAGTAATCCAAACCACGGCTTTCATGGACGGCCTGATAGCAGTACCACGCAACAACACTGCGATAAGGATGGAGCTTTTCGCCCTTAAGGTCCAAAGCCTTAGCCAGAGTTTCTTCTTTATTCTTATGAACAATGTCCCACCCGCGACGAACTGCTAAATCACCTGTTGGCCAGATATCCAAACGGCCAAGTTGAAACATCATAAACATTTCTACCGTCCAGCGCCCGATGCCCCATAGGGAAGTTAATTTGTCGTAAATCTCTTGGTCATCATGGATTTCATCGATTGTGTCAATGGGAATTGATTTATCTAAAACAGAAGCAGCGAGCCCTTTAATTGTGCGCGCTTTTGCCCCAGAAACACCGATTTCACGTAGTGAAATATCGTCGAGTTTTATCAATTTCTTTGCATTAATCGACCCCTTGCACAAACCAACCAGTCGAGAATGAATTGTGTCTGCCGCTTTTGTGGCAAGTTGCTGGGAAATAACGGAGCTAACTAATGATTCAAAATGTGTTTCGGTTGGAGCTTTTCGACCAATAGTGCATAAAGGCCGCCGTTCAATGAGTGGTGCAAATCTGCGATCCATCTGCCCAACTTCTGCGACGATACGCCGCATTTTTTGGGCAGAATGGACAGCCATTTAATTAAAGCGAAAAGGTTGGATATTCGTCAGTAACCATAAGAAGTGCATAGCCACCAATACGGTTCCAGTATGCAATTGTTCCAACGACGCCTTCAGCACACCACTCTGGATAGTTTCCAGTAATTACAACGCTTGCCCAGGCAAAGATTGTTAGGAAGAAGGCATATACAAGATAGATCAATCCAACGATGTACAAAGGGATTGCTAAGAACCATTTCACAAGTGGTAAATAACGGTTGAGGGACTTGGGGTCCACCTCTGGAAAAGTTACGCTAACTACATCATTTTCTTCTATCGATGGATATTGATCGCTCAGTACTAGTACATAAGCATCAACGCGAGTAGACAATGACATGAAGGCTTCATTAAAGGCCAGCAAGTACGATGGATATGCTTGACGAAAAACTAATGACAGGGCTACTGGGAGAATGAAAAACCCTGCTGCCCAAGCTGTATTTGTAGCTTCGAACTGTTGAGGGGCAAAAGAGGCTATAAAGATCGCCATCGGCGCGACCAGGATGAGGCGAAAAAGGGCGGTGACACGATTTCGCTCGGTCAGGGATACATCGATCTGGGTTTCAATTTGATTGCTCATAGTGGCCAATTTACCGTCAATCTCCCATTACCCCTTGCTTATTATGGTGGAAATGCCGTATTTTGCAGGTTCTTGCAGAAAATCTTGCAGGTTTTTGCAGTTCTTTGGAGAGATTAATGGCAGGAATCAAGGAAGTTGCAGAGGAAGCTGGAGTTTCTACTGCAACGGTTTCGCGAGCTCTTCGCGGTCTGCACCATGTTAATGCCGCAACGCACGCAAAGATTATTGCTGCAGCGCAAAAACTTGATTACCCACTAACGGCAACTAAGCAAAGTTTGCAACTTGGACGCACCAATAGCGTTGGAGTTGTCGCACCATATATTTCCCGCTGGTATTTTTCACAGGTAATTAGCGGAGCCGAACAAGCGCTTCGAGAAGCTGGCCTTGATCTATTGCTTTATAACTTTAGTCAGATGAAGGGCCGTGAAAGGCTGTTTCAACATCAACTCTTAAAGGGGCGCGTTGATGCACTAATTGTTATCAGCTTACCACCGACTATTGAAGAGTTTGATTCAATGCTTAGCCTAGGTATACCAATCGCATTAGTCGGTATGGAGCATCCTAAATGTGCATCTATTAAAATCGATGATATTGCAGGAGCTCGATCTGCAACTCAACATTTGGTTAATCAGGGTCACAAGAAAATTGGCTTGATGTCAGGACGTCCCGATGATCCATTTAACTTTAGTGTTCCGCAGGATCGCCGTAAAGGTTTCATGCAGGTATTGGCTGAGAACGCTTTAGAGTGGTTGCCGCAGCGCGAAGTTCATGGAGATTTCACGATGCATACTGCCGCTCGTGCAATGGATGATTTATTAGCACGACCAAATCGTCCAACTGCAATATTTTGCGAATCCGATGAAATGGCAATGGGCGCAATGCAAGCGCTACGTCGACATGGGTTAAAGGCACCTGATGATATTTCTATCGTTGGCTTCGATGGACATGAGATGGCGGAGTTTTCTGAACTGACAACAATTGAACAACCTGTGCAGTTAATGGGCGAGATGGCAGCATGGTCGATTATGGAACGTTTACGTAAACCAAATATCGAACCGCCATCATTAGTCCTGCCAACAACTTTGGTGGTTCGAAATTCAACTCGTCGGTTAGCAGCAACTGAGGCTTAGTTTTAACCTCTTTCACAATACGAGTCACTCAGGGTAGCCTTGCCGGCATGTCTGATAACAATGTTGTTGCCCCAGCTTTAAGTGAATTACTAACCCATCACTCCGAAAAATGGCGTGGGTTTGCCGCCGATGTATTGCCCTTGCCCGTGATGGAGATGGACTTTCCAATCGCTCAACCAATTCGCGATGTCTTGCTCGAGATGGTTAGCCATTCGGATTTGGGGTACTTGGGTTCGGTGCCAGAACTGGCAGATGGCTTTGAATCCTTTTGCCAATCTCGTTGGGGTTGGAGCATTGATAAATCTCAACTTCGAATCGCTGCAGATGTAGGTGTTGGCGTAGTCGAAACCCTTCGTGTGTTCACTCGACCTGGAGATCGCATTCTTATCAACTCTCCGGTTTATCAAAATTTCTATAGTTGGATAAGAGAGACCCGTCTGGAAATCATAGATGTCCCCTTTAAAAACGCTGGATCTGATCTTGATGAAGTTAACCCTTGGACAATTGATTTAGGTGAAGTCGAAAAAGCCTATGCGTCAGGAATTAAAGTTCATTTAATTTGCTCACCTCATAATCCACTTGGCCGTGTTTATTCTCGCGAAGAACTATCTCAGATTGCTGACATGGCAAAGAAATATGGTGTGCTTGTCATAAGCGACGAGATTCACTCACCGTTGACTTACAAAGAGGCAAAATTCATTCCATTTCTTGGTTTAAATGAGACTGCCCGCGAAGTAGGCGTTACTGTCACATCGGCTTCAAAAGGATGGAATATCGCAGGCCTTAAATCTGCAATCATCATTTCTCAAGACGAGTCCATTAATGAAAAATTGGCATTGATGCCTCCTGCTGTGCACTTCCGCTCATCAATTCTTGGAGCATTTGCATCGGCAGCAGCTTTTAAAGATGGTGGAGTCTGGCTGGATTCAGTAATCAATCACTTGGATAGCAATCGTTACTTAATTAAGGATTTGCTCAACGCTAAGTTGCCATCAGTTAAATATCACATACCGAATAGCAGCTATGTAGCATGGCTTGATTTAAGCGCACTTGATTTAGGCGAAAATCCTGCACAAACTTTATTAGAACGTGCAAAGGTGGCTTTCAATCCAGGACACATCTACGGTCCCCAAAGTTCTCAGTTTGTTCGTTTGAATTTTGCAACCAGTCCTACGATTATTACCGAGGCTATTGATCGCATAGTGAAGAGTTTGTAGTGCCACAAAATACCTACGACGTAACGATTGTTGGTGGTGGTCACAACGGTCTAGTTGCCGCTGCGTACTTAGCTAAGGCAGGAAAGTCCGTACTAATCCTTGAAGCTAATTCTGAAATAGGAGGCGCGACGACAAGTGTTCGTGCATTTGCCGAATACGACGCGATGCTTTCACGATATTCATATCTAGTCTCACTGCTGCCCGATCAAATCATTAGTGATTTGGGGCTTAACTTCCAATGCCTTTCACGAAAAATCTCTAGCTATACCCCTTATTCGCGTGATGGAAGAGATTTAGGTCTCTATGTTGCCCGTCAGTGGGATCAAGAGACAGCTGATTCGTTTAATCAAATTGATCCAACGGGAGCTGAATGGCAGGCATGGCAGAGCTTTTACAATGAGCTTGCGGTATTTGCCGAGAAGATAGCTCCAACGATGTTAATGCCTTTGCAGTCACGCAGCGAACTAAAAGCGATGATTAATATGCCCGAAGTATGGGACTACTTAATGGAGCGACCAATTGGTGAAGTAATACAGTCACGATTTAAGAATGACATTGTCCGTGGAGTAATCCTGACGGATGCCTTAGTTGGAACTTTTGCATCAGCTTTTGAAATGCAAGCAAATATATGTTTTCTCTATCACTTGATAGGTAACGGTACTGGCGAGTGGAAAGTTCCATATGGAGGTATGGGTGCTTTAGTAAAAGAGCTAGAGCGTGTAGCGATTGCCGCTGGCGTTACTATCAAAGTTAACTCGCGGGTCACCTCAGTAACAACTACTGATAGCAAAGCAACTGCTTTGCTTGAAGACGGCACAGAGATTTCTGCACAATATATTTTAAGTAATGCTGCGCCGCAAACACTTGCCAAGCTTCGTGGAACAACTCCACCGCAGAGCCTTGAGGGTGCACAGATGAAGATAAATATTTTGCTTAAAGCTCTACCAAAATTGAAGTCGGGAATCGAGCCACGGCTTGCATTTGCAGGTACTTTTCATGCAAATGAATCATTCTCAACTTTTGAAGCGGTTTTTGCTGATGCAAAGATTGGCAAGTTAGCTGACAAACTTCCAATTGAAATGTATTGCCATACTCTCACCGATCCTTCGATTTTGAGTTCTGAACTGCAAGATGCGGGATATCAAACCTTGACTCTCTTTGGTTTTCACACACCCGCCGCACTTTTCGAAGCAGACAACGAGGACACAAAAGCCCGTGCGCTAAAGGCCGCACTTGCCTCATTAAATGAACTTCTAGTTGAACCGATTGAAACGGTGATGGCTGCCGTAGAAGTTAAATCCCCACTGGATATTGAGGCTGAGATTGGATTGCCAAAGGGAAATATTTTCCATAAAGATTTGAGCTTTCCGTTCCGCGAAGATGCTCAAAGGCCCGGGTGGGGAGTCGAAACCGATGATCCCCGAATCTTTATTTGTGGGGCTGGTGCGATTCGCGGTGGGGGAGTCAGTGGAATTCCGGGTCACAATGCAGCGATGGCAGTTCTTGCAGCTTTCCAAATAGACTAGTTCCATGAGCAAGCACATTGAAACTACTGCAATCACCGCTGGTCGTCCTCCAGTAGAACCAGATGCACCGCTAAACCCTTCTGTTGTCTTAACATCTACTTTTCATTCTGGTGGCTCGATTGGTTATGGGCGTTATGGAAATCAAACATGGACTGCGTTAGAAGAAGCGATCAGTGCGTTAGAAGGTGGACAGACTCTTGCTTTTTCTTCCGGAATGGCCGCTATTAGCGCGGCATTTTCAATTCTGCCGATAGGTGCACCTGTTGTTGCCTCGAACCAAGGTTATAGCGGAGTAATGAGTTTGCTCAACTCTTTTCATGCAAGCGGTCGACTCGAAGTTCGATTTGTCGATGTTGTAAATACTCAAAAAGTTATTGATGCAATGAAAGGGGCAGCTTTGGTTTGGCTTGAATCACCCACTAATCCATGCCTAGATGTGGCAGATTTGCCCGCATTGATTTCAGCTGCAAAAAAACTAGGGATTGGTGTTGCAGTAGATAACACTTTTGCCACACCCCTTGTACAAAATCCCTTGGCGATGGGCGCAGATATTGTTATGCACTCAGTTACGAAATTCTTGTCAGGCCATAGCGATGTTTTAATGGGATCTCTATCTACAAATGACCCCGCTCTGTATAAGCGCCTGCATGATTCTCGTAGCTTTAATGGCTCTATTCCTGGCCCACTAGAAGCATGGCTTGCACTTCGAGGGCTACGCACATTCCCATTGCGATTTAAGCAGTCACAAGAAAGCGCTAAAGAGTTAGTGATTCGGCTGCAGGCCCATCCAAAGATTACACGCGTTCGATATCCGGGCTTCGGAGCGATTGTCTCTTTTGAGGTCGATGGGAGTGCTGAACAAACACAGAAAGTTTGCGACTCTTCGACATTGATTGCCCATGCGACAAGCTTGGGTGGGGTTGAATCACTGTGGGAGCGCCGCCGCCGCTGGCCGATTGAGAGTCCATCGGTTCCCGAGCAGTTGATTCGATTGTCAGTTGGGTGCGAACATGTTGATGATATTTGGAACGACATCACAACGGCACTTAGCTCTATCTAAGGCGCAATCGCTCAATTGAGAGTATTTTTATCTCATGATTAAAGCTTTTCGTCGAGTCCTTGCAGCAGTAACAGTCGCTGTTTTGGCTTTCCGTGCCGTCGGGTCTTTTTTATCGTGGATTGAACATCAAGAGGATTCTGCGGCAGATACATGGATAGACGAAGATGAATTTGAAGATGCCTGATTCAACTTATATTGCTGGCACGTGCAATATTGGCGAGAAAGAGATTCGCAGAAGGCAGTTTGTTGCAGTCATTGGATTATTTCTCTCAATTAGCTCTTTCATTGCGATGATAGTTACGAGCGCACCGAGAGGTGCGCGTTTTGGTATTTTCATTCCCCTGATGATTACAGCGATCGGGTACGTTCAATCTCGCAGTAAATTCTGTCTGGCATATGGATTTGCCGGAACCTTTAACTTCGGAAAACTTGGGGATTTATCACGAGTAAGTGACCCAGTGAGCAAAGCAGCAGATCGGGCAAATGCGTTGAAGATTCTTGCCAAATCTTTTGTGTTGGCATTCATAGCGACAGTGGTGGTTTTAGTACTACCCTTATAAACATGAAGATACATGTTCATACTCGAAACTCAGTGTTAGCCGAAGATTTTAGAGATATCGTTGAAGATAAATTAAATACTATGGAACGTTTTGGAGTTGTCATAGACCGCGTTGAAGTGGAAGTTCTCCATGAAAATAATCCTCGTCAAGGCAAGCATTCACACAGAGTAATTCTTACTTCACATGGAACGGGACCACTTCTGCGCGCAGAGGGTGCAGAATTCAACGATGTTGCTGCCTTTGATTCAGCAATGCAGACCTTTGAATTGCAGCTTCGTAAGCTGCACGAAAAGAGTAAAGATCACAATCGAGAAAGCCTACGAGATAAAAAAGTTATTTAGATAATTTCGCTTCCATCTTTGCGTGTAGCTGTAAGGCTGGCAACTGTTGTAACAATAAGGCTGGCGATAATCACGCCAAGGCTTACTTCCAGAGTCACTTCTGGGATATGAACTCCAGCGATGTCATCGATTCCGATGCCATGGAAAGCTTCCATGATCATCTTGATACCAATAAAACCTAGGATGAATGAGAGACCCTTAGATAGGTATACCAAACGGGCAAGCAGGCCTTCCAACAAGAAATACAACTGACGCAAACCCATAAGAGCAAAGACATTTGCCGTTGTAACTATGTAGGGATCTTTAGTTAGGCCAAAAATTGCTGGAATTGAATCTACAGAGAAGACTAAATTCGTTAAACCCAGCGCAACTAGCGCGATTGCAAAAGTGCTAAATCCTCGCTTCTTAAGTATGGCGACAACTTTTCCTTCTTTCCACTCATCATCTTCACTCTCTTTTGCCAGTTGCCAAGCGGTGTAGATCAAGAAGACTCCAAAGAGAAAGAAGATACTTGCAAAACGCGAAATCAAGGCAGCACCCAGTGGGATTAAAAGCCCTCGAATGGCAATTGTCAGCATGATTCCAAGGAGTAGAACTAACTGTTGCATCTCTTTTTGCACTTTTAAACTTGCTAAAATAATAATGAATACAAAGATGTTGTCGACCGAAAGGGCATACTCGGTGAGCCAGCCTGCGAAGAACTCTTTTTGTCCTTCTCCGCTTGACCAGTGTGGGAGCAAAGTCCCAAAGACAATTGCAGTTCCAATATAAAAGACTGTCCAAAAGGATGCCTCGAGCATTGATGTCTCTTTGTTCCGACGAATTACTGCCACACCTAAATCAAGAAGAATGATTCCAGCGAGCACCGCAATTGTAATGATCCATGCAGAGGTAGATTCCATGGCCGTAGTCTGCCATTTAAGCGATGAACCAAGCACATGAACGTGCTGGAATTACCTTTTTTCCGTTGTGAGGATCGACAACACCGCTACTTACAACTAAAAGTTTGCCGTCAACGTCACATTCTTGGGCAATATCACTCACATTCATGAGAACCGTGATATCGCCGCGCTTATAGATGAGCAATGCATTTGATTTCGATCCGTGCTGTGGCGATTCAATCCATTCAATACCGCCTTGCCCAGTTAAGTGCATCTGGCGTAGGGATAGTGCATTTTTGTAAAGATGTAGCGAACTCTTTGGATTCTGATTTTCATTTTCAACTGTGAACTCTTGCCAAGACTGCGAGATAGGCAGCCAAGGTTTACCTGTTGTGAATCCAAATGGCGTTGAATCTCCACCCCACGGAAGAGGGACACGTGCACCGTCTCGACCTTTAACCTTGCCTTTGGTTCTAAAGAAAGAGGGATCTTGGCGATCTGAATCTTCGAGTTCGCCATCAGGCAGACCAAGCTCTTGTCCGGCAAAGATATATGTAGAACCTGGTAGTCCAAAAACAAAGAGCGCTAGGGCGCGTGCTTGCTCAGAACCTATTCTTGAGGCAACACGCGGAGAATCATGGTTGCTTAACGCCCAAGTAGGTAATGCGTTAACAGTTGCATTCAATTCAATTGATCTGTCAATGACATCATAGAGAACCAAGGCATCAAACTCTGCAGTTAATAAATCAAAGTTAAATACCTGGTGCAACTCATCGGCGCGCACATAACGTGTTGCATTTACCGGCGGATGGACCCAAGCTTCGGCAACAGCCATGATCTGGCGATCTGTGTATGAATCGAATATTTTGCGCCACTTGCGATAGATCTCGTGGACACCTTGTCGATCAAAGTAGGGAACCGTAAGAAGTAAGGCATTTCGTGCCTGCGCGTCCATGGCGACATCTAGTCGCAACGCATTACTTAGCCCCTGAGGATCTGGGTGATTTTTTAATACGTCTTCTTTAACTAAGCCGTGAGCTACATCGATACGGAAACCATCAACTCCTAGATTGATCCAGAAGTGAAGAGTCTTTTCAAAATCGGCATTTACTTCAGGGTTTTCCCAGTTTAAATCTGGCTGCGATGAGTCAAAAAGATGCAAATAGTACTGACCGTCTTCTACTTGAGACCAGGATGGTCCACCAAATAGAGAAATCCAGTTATTTGGTGGAGTGCCATCAGGATTAGCATCGTAAAAATGAAAACGAGCTCGTTCAGCAGATCCGCGTCCGGCTTTTAGCGCAGCCTGAAACCAGTGATGTTGATCGGAAAAATGGTTCGGAACGATATCTGCAATGACCCTTAAACCAAGTTCGTGCGCGCGATCAATTAATTTCTTGGCATCTGCCAGGTTTCCAAAACGGGGATCAACATCACGTGGATCGGCAACGTCGTAACCGCCATCTTTGTTTGGCGAGGTATAAAAAGGACTCAACCAAATCGCATCGACTCCAAGTTGCTGAACATATTCAAGATTTGCAGTAATTCCGACCAAGTCGCCTTCTCCATCACCGTTGCTGTCAACAAATGACCGAGGATAGATTTGATAGATCGTGGCTTCTTTCCACCACGGCGCGGATTTCATACTCCGAACCTAGGTGAGGCGTACGCCTGAGAGCAATGCAAAAACACTGAAAGCCTGCACTTCTAGGTCTCACTTTGGTAACGATTTACTTTTTAAGTTTGGTCTCGACCTCACGTATGAGCCGATGTATATCTTTGGAAAGTTGATGAAGTTCAGCGATCTCGCTATCTGCAGTTTTTCGAGCTTGCTTGGCTAACTCGAACTCGGCGAGTGAGGCTGAGTGGGTCTCATTAATCGTTGTCTCTACGCTTTTGGAGGCAACTTTCTGACCAACCATAATGATTGAAAGAAGTACTAACTGTAGAAATGTCTGCGCTACCCAAGAAATAATTACGAGCGAATCACCCGAGCTAATAGCACGTGGAAGAGAGATAAGAGCAATGGCAGCAAATAGATATGCACACCACATTGTTGCAACACCCGCAGTAATTTTCCCAGCTAGCCACAAGTTAAATTTGTTCATGGCCTAACGATAGTCAGTTATCGTCCTCCCGAGATGGAGAAGGTGAGCTCTTTTTTGTTTTCTTGCCTGAGGATGACTCAGCTTGCTTGAGTGGCTTAACTGGTGCCAACGGTAAATTGCCAAGCTCGGTGAGTGCGAAATCTCGAACGTTGCTCGCGGCCGCGATTGCGGTTTTTTGTTTAGCAATTACCTCATTTTTTGCTGCCGCGCTCTTTGCGCTCTTCAATGCTGTTCGCGCATCTTTATTGGATTTATCTACCGAAGCCATGAAGGTGCGATTGATTTGAACCTTTAACTCTTCACGAGAGATTTGAATCTTTCGATAAATCTCTAAGGCGCTCTTGTACTGAGCGGCTGCAAGTTGTGAATCCAAAACGGGATTTTGCATGACGCGGTACTTTTCTAAGTTCAACTTATAAAGATCCATCAATGTTTTAAAATCTGGAGATGCCGAAGAAGAAGGTGAAGGCGATGGAGTGGAATCGGCGATAGAAGGGGAAACTGAGCTCAGCAGTAAGGCAGGGATTAATCCCAGCAGCGCCAACCCCTTTAGTTTCATAGCCAAATACTGCATTGCAGGGTTGTGATTATTCTGTGAAACACCCTATCTTTTCGATAATTTATTGGAAAAACCGCGACACCATGCAAGAGTGGGCCCATGGCCGAGCTCATAATGATTGTGGATGACGAACCAGGTGTGCGCGCTCTTCTCAACGACACCCTGCGTATTGCCGGCTTTGAAACGGTAGAGGCCAGCGACGGAATGTCGGCGTTAACACTGTTGCGAACACATAAACCAGCCCTTCTTGTTATTGATATCAACATGCCCCTCATGGATGGTTTTGAACTTGTCGAACGACTACGTACCTCTGGTGATGCAACCCCCGTGCTTATGTTGACGGCCCGCGAAGATAAAGCAGATATCACGCGGGGATTAAAAATCGGTGCTGATGATTATGTAGTAAAACCATTTGGAATCGAAGAGCTAATTCTGCGTATTAAGGCGATTTTACGTCGATCAACTAAAAATGCTGCCGTGCCAACCTTGCTCACATGTGGACCTATCACTATTGATGATGACCAACACTTAGTAACTTTCGATGGTCAAGAAGTTGATCTATCCCCAACCGAGTATCGCCTGTTACAGATTCTTATAGAAAAGAAGGGCCGCGTTTTAAGTAAGAATCTCTTGCTAGATGAAGTTTGGGGAATCACTTTTGAATCTGAAAGCACAGTTGTGGACACATATATTTCTTATCTTCGCAAAAAGCTGCACCGAGAAGGTTTTGAAGGCATTAGAACGATTCGTGGAGTGGGATTCCAAATTCAGGAGCCTAAGTAAGCTCTATGAAAAATCGAACGAAGCAGCTTTTCATAACTGCAATCATTACATCCATTCTGTCAGTCGGAATTGGTGGGTTTGCAGTTTGGAGCTCGTATCAGGGTGAACTTGCGATAGTCGATAGCGACCTCAATCAAATCGAATCTGATATTCGTAATAATCCAACTGATGCCGTGAGTATTGCCCTACTCAGTGTCGAACAAAATAACTTTGATTTTACTTTAGCTTTTGAAACCATTACCGGCGAGATAACAATATTGCGTGAATCAATTGGTACGCCGATAACGGGTGAAAATCTACGAATTCGAAATATTCCTATCCCCGAAGGGGACCAGCTCATTGTTGCCGCTTCTCTAAGTAGAACTAATGCCAACTTAAAAGAAAATTTATGGAAATTACTTATTTTCATAATCTTTACAAACATCATTGCAGCGATAATGTCCAGAATCCTTTCGCGTTCTGGCGCACTTGCGCAGGAGCGTTTGCAGCGGGCAAAGATGCAGGAATTCTTAGGTGATGCTGCGCACGAACTTCGAACACCAATGACAGTTGTTAAGGGTTATGCCGAACTCCTTAAGGGAAAACAGTTAGACCCTGAACGCGAAAGCGCAGCCTTTGATCGGCTTAATACCGAATTAAAGCGCATGGATTTCTTAATTGCAGACCTTCTCATGCTCGCCCAACTTGGCGAAGAGGGAAACATCAACTTCGAAAGCATAGATATCGCAACAATTATCCGGGAAAATATCGAAGACTTTAAGACACTTGCCCCGGAACATTTAGTTGAATCTCATATTGAGAGCTCAGCAATTTTGATGGGCTCCGAGAAGTACTTACAGCGTTTTGTGGCAAATGCATTTACAAATATCCGCCTACATACGCCTTCTGGTACGAAGGTGCGAGTCACCGTTAAAGCGGGTAAAGAGATTTCAATAGTAATTGAGGACAGTGGGCCTGGTTTGCCTGCCGACTCTTACGGAGAAAAAATCCGCGGGCTCAAGCGATTTGATCGTTCAAGATCGCGAGATAACGGTGGAACTGGTCTAGGAATGAGCATTATGAGCGCGGTTATCGAACGACATCAAGGCACATTCACTCTTCGACGCAGCGAGCTAGGTGGCCTTGCAATTGAAGTTCATCTTCCGCGCACTTAGAATTACGCAGTGCAACGGGTATTTACTGTAGAAGAGGCGTTGCTTGAAGCCTGCAATAACATTATTGATACTAATAATTTAGTAAGGGTTGTTTTGTCTGGTCGTCGACGTAATATGCAGGTTGAACAAGAACGCATCGATATTAGGCCCGTAGAAATCAAGGGTCAAGTTATTCTGCAACTGACTTATAACGATGGCCGTGCTACGACAACAAAAAACATTACTCCCGATGCAACTTCGGTATTGGATTTACTATCAAGTGGTTATGCAAATATTACTGTTGAAAGCGTTGATGGAGCAATGAGTATTCGTGTGACAAAGAGCGGCGATGCACAAGTTCATTATGAAAAGAAAGCATTTGAACAAAACCTTTTGCACGATAAGAAAAAGACACGATTACTGGATCCATCAGACCCATTCTTAATTGAGGTTGGAATTGCCGATTACAAGGGGCAAATCAAGCCGTCAAAGAATGATAAGTACAAACAGGTGGAGGAGTTCTTAAGGATTCTGGTTCCTACTCTCAAAGCAGCTATTGAAGCTGGCCAAATTCTTGAGCCAACTGCTAAAAAACCTCTGTCAATTGTTGATTTGGGTTGTGGCCATGCATATTTAACTTTTGCGGCACATCAGTATTTACGCAATATTGGAATGCCCGTTCATGTGACGGGAATCGATATCCGCCCAGCTTCAAGAGATAGAAATAATTTAATTGCCGAAAAGCTAGGAATTACCGAGTCAATTACATTTAGAGCCGAAGAGATTGCAGAAACGTCGACACAATCTGCCGACGTTGCCATTGCGTTACATGCATGCGATACCGCTACAGATGATGCAATTGCATGGGCGGTAAATGGAGGAGCGTCATTACTTTTAATTGCTCCATGTTGTCACCACGATATTCAGAAGCAGATGGATCAATCACCAGAGCCATGGGGTGCAATTACAAAATTTGGAGTTATGAAAGAGCGCATGGGAGATCTACTAACGGATGCCTTACGCGCACAGATTCTTAGAATCGTTGGTTACCGCGTTGAGATTATTGAATTTATCGGGGGAGAACACACACCTCGAAATATCATGATTCGTGCAGTAAAGACTGGGGCTCAAGCAGATTCACTAGATATCGTTAGATACCGAGAAATCACCACACAATGGGGCGTAATCCCAGCGCTTTCTAAGAAAATTTCAAGCTTTACTATCAGTTAGACTCAGATTATGTCTAAAGTCCTTGCATCGCTTCCAGTTGGTGAAAAAGTTGGTATCGCCTTTTCTGGTGGGCTCGATACCTCAGTTGCTGTTGCTTGGATGCGCGAGAAAGGTGCAATTCCCTGCACGTACACTGCAGATCTTGGCCAGTATGACGAACCAGATATCGACTCTGTTCCTGGTCGCGCTAAAGAGTATGGCGCTGAAATTTCACGTCTTGTTGATTGTAAAACTGCACTTGTTGAAGAAGGGCTAGCTGCAATTGCCTGCGGTGCTTTTCATATCCGTGCCGGCGGAAAACAGTATTTCAACACAACTCCACTTGGCCGCGCAGTAACAGGAACAATGCTTGTTCGTGCGATGTATGCCGATTCAGTAAATATCTGGGGAGACGGTTCAACATACAAGGGTAATGACATAGAGCGTTTTTATCGTTATGGCCTTTTAGCAAATCCAAACCTACGGATTTATAAGCCATGGCTTGATGCCGATTTCGTCAACGAACTCGGTGGGCGAAAAGAAATGTCTGAGTACTTGGTTGCACATGGACTTCCATATCGCGACAGTACCGAAAAGGCATACTCAACCGATGCCAATATCTTGGGTGCAACCCACGAAGCTAAATCTCTAGAAAACTTAGATACTTCCGTTGAATTAGTTCAGCCAATCATGGGTGTGCGCTTCTGGGACCCAGGGGTAAAAATTGATTCTGAAGATGTCAAAATTACATTTGTGCAAGGCCGTCCGGTTGCTATTAACGGTAAGTCTTTCGATGATGTTGTTGCCCTAATGAATGAAGCCAATGCAATCGGAGGTCGCCACGGTCTTGGAATGGCCGACCAGATTGAAAACCGCATTATTGAAGCTAAGAGCCGTGGAATTTATGAAGCCCCAGGAATGGCGCTTTTATTTATTGCTTACGAACGCTTAATCAGTGCAATTCATAATGAAGACACAATCGCCAACTACCATGCGGAGGGCCGTCGTTTAGGCCGCTTGTTATACGAGGGTCGTTGGTTGGATCCACAATCTTTGATGCTTCGCGAATCACTTCAGCGTTGGGTTGCATCTGCAGTTACTGGCGAAGTTACTTTACGTATGCGCCGTGGTGATGATTATTCAATCATCAATACAACAGGTCCTGCCCTTAGCTATGCACCTGAAAAGCTTTCAATGGAGCGCACAGAAAATGCTGCATTTGGTCCTGTAGATCGCATCGGTCAGCTAACAATGCGCAACTTAGATATTGCAGATACCCGCGCAAAGCTTGAGATGTACCGTGCACAAGGCCAACTAGGTGATGGCGAATTTAAATTAATCGGGGAACTCGAATAAAGGATGAAAATGAAATCAAAGGTAAGAAACTTGGCTATCGCAGCGATATTTGCCGTTGCGATTACATCCCTTTCAGCATGTGGAGGAAAAGACAAAGTGACAGATACAGCATCAAATGGTTTACCGGCAGTGACTGCTAATGCAGGCGAAGCTCCAACTATTACTGCGCCAACTGGTACTGCACCAACAACGCTTCAAACCGAAGATATTATCGTCGGAACTGGAACTGAAGTTGTTGCAACCTCAATTTTGACAGTTCATTACACATTGATGACATGGTCAGAAGGAAAGATTATTGAATCTTCATGGACGAGCGGACAACCTGCACGTTTCCCATTGTCAGGTGTAATCGCCGGATGGCAACAGGGTTTACCAGGAGCAAAAGTTGGCGGACGCCGCTTGCTAGTTATTCCCGCTGATCTTGGATATGGTCCAAATGGTTCTGGGCCGATCGGTCCAAATGAAACCTTAATCTTTGCTGTAGACATCGTCGGCGTCGAATAATCCTTCATTACAATCTTCAAACGCTGTAGGGAATTGGTTTGAAGTTTATTGAATCGATAGATTTTGCACCTGAATCTGTAATGCAATAGTTAAAGTCGGGGGTGCTAGCCTGAGACTCTTTCGAAATCCCGCAAAATCTCTTTTCCCAGTTTTATTCACCCGTAAGATTGAGAGTCAAAGAGAGCAAGTTGGGGGCGATGAATTCGCTCAAGGGGATGAGGTAAGCAATGGCAGCAGATCGCCGAGTCATCATTATTGATGATGACATTTTTGCCCTGACCATGTTGCGATCTACTCTTGAAAAACTAGATTATGAGATCGTTGGTGAAGCAGATTCAGCAGCCTTGGCAATTGAAGTTGCTAAGTCGACCAACCCAGCTATTGCATTAGTGGACTTAGATTTAGGTGAAGGCCCGACTGGAATTGATGTGGCGATTATGTTGCGTAAACTTAATCCAACAATCGGCATCGTGATGCTATCTACATATTTGGACCCTCGCTTTCTTGGAAGTGCACAACAAGATCTGCCTGGAGGGTCAATTTATGTAGTCAAGAGCAGTATCGCCAATACACAACTTCTTGTGGATGCACTGCGAATGGCAGTTCAGGGCGATCGATTTAAAATTGCGGTTACTAAAATTTCTGAGAGCAATGAAGCTTCTCTGGCTGATAATTTGAGTGACCAGCAACTTGAAGTGATGCGCTACATAGCAGCAGGTTTTTCAAATTCAGAGATAGCTAAACGCATATGGATTACAGAGGCCGGAATTGAGAAAATAACTGCCCGAATTATTAAACAACTTGGAATCAAGGTTGGTAAGGAAGAAAACCAGCGAATAAGGATTTCGCACTCGTATCATCAACTGACCGGTGCTGTGCGTGCTCGACGCTTATAAGAAGGCACATTCACGCAGTTTTGCCCAACGCATTGGTGGTAGGTGGGTTCTCTCATGGCAAACCTTCTTGCTTAATGCACTGCTCAGCCTCCTTGTGCTCATATCTGCACAAGATGTGACATCGAGCGATCTCACAACTATCTATAAGTGGTTCGCAGTGTGGGGCTTATCTCTAGCAACTGTTGGAACGTACCTTTTCCTTGCAGGAATTTCCGTGTTACGCAACCGTCGGAAAGAGAATGTCAAAGTATCAGTTGTAGTAATAGTAAATCTGTTGATCGGAGTTGTGTATACGGGTACATCACATGCACTCCAAAGCTACTTTGGTCTATCAAGCAAAGTCGATTTTATACCGGCAATAACTACCAATGTTATTTTGGTTCTATGGTGGTCACTTTCTTTGAGTATATTTATGGATATTGCCTCAGAGTCTAAGCAAGTCAGAAACGAACTGATCGAAGATGCAATTCAAATCAGAATTGCAGAAATGCAAGAGAGTGATATTGCCCTCAGACTTCGACAAGAAATATCACAAGAAGTTTCTCTACAATTAAATGAGAGCAAGCTAAGTTTAGAAGCAGGCATCAAAAATCTTGATAGTGATAAATCAACTCCTGGTCCCATAGACACCAGGAAGTGGCAAGAGATTGCAGAGCTGCTAGAAACAATTGCGCGAGACTCTATACGGCCCTTAAGTAAGAATCTGTGGGAAAAGGATGGAATCGCTTATCCCAAAGTCACTTGGCGGGCGATATTTATGAACATGCTAAGGGAACAGCCATTTCTGCCATTGGTCATTGCCCTGATTGACATAGTTGGCGCCGCTCCCACCGCAGTTCAAATCTTTGGCTTTAGTCGTGTTGCACCATTGATCGTTGCAGCGACAACCCTAATTTTAGGAGTTGGTTACCTCTTCAATTTCTTTATGAGGCAATTTCCACGCTGGCATACACAGCTATTCATCATGGGGATATTTACATTTGAAATGACAGTCGTGCCTGTACGAGTTCACTTCAGAGAACAATGGATTCCAGGAAGTGCTTCTGTAGATTGGCAGATTTGGCAGATTATTCTGGGAGTAATCGTCATAATCATGGCCTCAGGGTTTAGCGCTTTTAGAAGTGTGGATGTGCAAACGAAGGCTTTGTTTTCACATGAAGTTGATATCGAATCGACTGCGGCTATCGCGCGCGCCTTAGAAATCGCCAAATTTGCCCAAGAGTCATCGAGAATTTTGCATGGTGCTATTCAGTCGCGCTTGGTCTCATGCGCCATGGTGATAGAAAAAGCGGCCCAATCTGGTAACCGTAAAGAATTTACTGCCGCTCTCCAAGAGGCTTATGAAGTCCTAAATACCCCTCTTCCGGTTCAAATTCTCTCAGATTCAATTGCAGCTGAAGTTGATCGAAAAGTGGCTTTGTGGCACGGCCTGTGTGAATTCACGACAGAGGTTAAAGTGGAAGAAAATGCTGCAACAGCCGAGCTTTCAACAGTTCTGGGGCGGATTGTTGAGGAAGGAATCGCAAATTCAATTCGACATGGAAAGGCAACATCGATTTCAATTCATGTCTTTATGAAGAGCGATAACTCTGTCGGCGTTCATGTAGAGGACAACGGAATTGGTTTCACTAAAAACCAACCAGGAATAGGGTCCGCATTGCTTGAGCAAGTTACACATGGAAATTGGTCAATAATTCCAAGTAGCGAGGGAACGAAATTAACTGCGGTAGTTTCATTCAAATTATGAGTTGGGCGCTAGCACCACAGTCTTGATGGATTACGCGTAATTTGTCAGGCACAAGTGAGTGTCGGGCTAGCACCTTCACTATTTTCTCTTTGCTGTTTGCATTCTACGTACCCTTAGCGCCAATTACTATTTGAAGGAATTGGTTTCAATGACACTGCACTCAAACAGCAACGGTACTAAATCACTTTTTACATCTAAGCGATTTAATCGATCTTGCGCATCTATTCTTGTAGCACTGCTGGCAGTGTTAGGAATGGTGGCACAAGCTCCAAGTGCATCAGCAGTCATGAAGCAGAAGGCGCTAAGTGCGCCAAGCAAAGTTGCAGTCACTCCAGTTACCAGCACTACGGCAAAAATCACCTTTAACAAGGTTTCTAATGCAAATTCTTACACCGTGTATATCTACATTGCCGGCACAAATACTTTGGCAGCATCTCCTATCAAGAAGGCAAAGCCCGGGACTCTGTTAAAAGGGCTAAAAAAGGGTGCTAGGTATCAAATCGCCATTCGCGCACTTAGCTCAACTAATAAATTCGCGTCATCGCCCCTAAGTAAGAAATTGACATTTAAAGCACTCGTCTTGGCTCCAACACCAACACCAACACCAACGCCAACACCAACACCAACTCCAACGCCAACACCAACGCCAACGCCAACACCAACACCAACTCCAACGCCAACGCCAACTCCAACGCCAACGCCAACACCAACACCAACTCCAACTCCAACTCCAACTC
>CAITQC010000179.1 GCA_903894425.1 uncultured Actinomycetes bacterium | reverse complement strand
TAGCTGGAGTGACTTCATATAAAAAAGCGCGAGCAAAGATGAGTTATGAAACTTGGTGGATTATTCATATCTATACATATTTTGCTATCGCCGCATCATTTATGCATCAAGTGCTTCATGGTCAGATGTTTGTTGGTCATCCACTTAACCGCGCGTATTGGACAGGGCTCTATATATTCATGGGCTTCTCCGTTGTGTATTGGCGATTTGGTGTGCCATTGATTCGTTCGCTAAAAATAAATTTAAAAGTAGAAAGAGTTGTGATTGAAGGCCCTGGAATCGTCTCTGTGATTATGAAGGGGCGCAACTTGACTAGGTTAGGCGCCCAGGGTGGACAGTTCTTTGGTTGGCGCTTCTTAACCCGCGGACATTTCTTGATGTCACATCCTTACTCTTTATCTGCAGCTCCTACCGAACATTTAATGCGCATTACCGTTAAGGATTTAGGAGATCATTCGCGGACATTGGCCTATCTAAAGCCGGGCACGCGGGTATTTGTTGAAGGCCCTTACGGTGCATTTACCGCAGGGCGTAGCACTCAACCTCATGTTGTTTTGGTCGGTGGTGGTGTTGGAATTACACCTGTGCGGGCGCTGATTGACGAGTTCCAAGGTGGCGTGCAGATGGATCTTCTTTATCGAGCATCACGTGAAGAGGATCTTGTCTTGCGCGATGAGCTGGATTATCTGGCATTTAATAGCGGCGGATCAATCCGCATTCACTACTTAGTCGGATCACGCAAGGACCACCCTATGGATGCGCGTTCACTTAATAGATTGGTGCCGCAGTTTGCCGATAGCGATATCTACATTTGCGGGCCGGAACCATTGGTAAGTGCGGTTCGGAAGGCGGCTGAGGATTCAGGCGTTCCAAAGAATCGTTTTCATGACGAGGCTTTTGCCTTTCATAGAGAGTAGATAACTGCGCAACCCATGGATAAATCCGCAGGGCCATCTGTGACTGCGTTAAGGAATCTCTCAGGTTGGTGGAGTTAAGTACAGATATTAGGTCGAAAGCGGTAACGAGGAAAGGTAGTTCAGATGAAACGGGCGCTATTAATCGCAGGAGGCACCATAGGTGGCCTCGGCGCAGTTATGACTATTACACCGCCGCAGTTTACTTCTTCAAGCACCCTTGCAATTGGGGGGATGGCAGATCCAACTGCAATAACTACTTCATCACCAGCTGCTCAACCAACTACCGCAGGTAAAGCAACACCTGCTGCAACGAAATCAACTGCCGGCAAAGCAACACCAAGTAAAACTACTGCCGGTAAAGCAACACCTGCTGCAACGAAAAAGCCAACAGCACAAGTAACACAATCAACGGGCGGTGGCACAACATCAAATTCAACAGGTAATACAAACTCTGGCACAGTTGCAACTGATCCAGCACCTGCAACCCCAGCCAGTATCAATGGAACTTTCACCGGACCAAGTGTCTATGTGCAGTATGGAAATGTGCAGGTGCAGATCACCGTTGTAAATGGCCGAATTACCGATGCAGTTGCAGTTGTTGCACCTTCAGGTAAAAACGATCGCTATACAAATATGGCAGTTCCGC
>CAITQC010000178.1 GCA_903894425.1 uncultured Actinomycetes bacterium | reverse complement strand
TGCCCGCCCCAAGCCGCATCAACTACGACAGGAATTGAATGTGAATGTGCGCTTTTAACCAAAGCAGAAAGATCAGAGAGCGTTCCTAAATATCCAGGCTCGGTGAGCAAAAGTGCAATGGGTTTTTGGTCAACAATCTTTTCAAACTCTTTAACGTTGATTCCAATTGGAACACCAGTTGCTTCATCGATCTCGGGGGCTAACCAGATCGGTTCGAGCCCAGCTAAAACTAGAGCGCTAAGAATCGAACGATGCGCGGTGCGAGATAAAGCGACTTTATCTCCAGGTTTACCGAGGGCTAAAACAATGGCCTGATTTGCATGTGTTGACCCACCTGTAGAAAAGCGAGCGAAATCAGCTCCCCATAATGTGGCTGCTAGCTTCTCGGCTGCTTTGAGCGTTTGATTAGTCAATTTAATTTCATCGAGGCCACCATATAAAGGTGTATCGCTATCAACGATTGACCCAAGGCCTGCATCTAGGCGTGAGGCCAGCTGCTTGTGACCTGGAATTGTGAAGGGTGTGCGCTTGTGTTCAAAGTAAGAAAGGTAGGCATCTAGTAGCGGTGCCGAATCTCTCAGTGAACTCATAGCGCTAAGGGTAACTTCTGGGCCCTGGGATGAGAAATGAGGCCTTAGACTTTTGCCATGAACACACTTACTAATCTGACTCAAGAACGTCGCTTGGTTACCGCTATTCCGGGGCCAAAATCTACCGAAGCGCTTAAGCGCCGCACGGAAGCGACGTCAGGCGGATTGGGTATGGCAATTCCAGTAATCATCGAACGCGCAAGTGATGCGATCTTGCTTGATATCGATGGCAATCAGATTATTGATCTGGGTTCGGGTATTGGAGTAGTAAACGTTGGTAACTCTGCGCAACGCGTAGTTGACCGTGTCATTGAACAAGTGCAGTCATTCACGCATACATGTTTCACCGTTGCGCCTTATATGAACTACATCGAAGTCTGCGAAAAGCTCAATGCAATGACACCAGGCGATCATAAAAAGAAATCATTGCTTGTTAACTCCGGTGCCGAAGCAGTTGAAAATGCAGTCAAGATTGCGCGCCACTATACAAAGCGCCCAGCTGTTGTTGTCTTCGAACACAGCTATCACGGCCGTACAAATTTAACTATGGCTTTGACTGCAAAGAACATGCCATACAAGGAAGGCTTCGGTCCATTTGCGCCTGAGGTTTACCGCGTACCAATGCCATATTCATTCCACTGGATTGGTAACCAGGCAACAATCACCGAAGATGCAATTGAAATGGTGACTCATAAAATTGAAAAGGAAATCGGTGCGCACAATGTTGCAGCGATTTTGATCGAACCAATTCAAGGTGAAGGTGGATTTATTGTTCCACCTAAAGGCTTCTTGCCCGCGCTCGCAAAATATTCAAAAGACAATGGAATCGTCTTCATTGCAGATGAAGTCCAGACCGGCTTTGCACGTACAGGTCATATGTTTGCAGTGGAAGAAGAGGGTGTTGTTCCAGATATGGTTGTGACTGCTAAGGGAATCGCCGGCGGGCTTCCGCTGGCTGGTATTACTGGTAACGCCGAGATTATGGATTCAGTCCACGCATCAGGACTTGGTGGAACATTTGGTGGAAATCCACTTGCATGTGCTGCAGCACTTGGGGCATTTGAAACTATGGAAGAAGAAAACCTTGTTGCACGTGCGCAACATATCGGCGAAGTTCTAGGCGATGCACTACGTGAGCTCGCTAAGAAATATCCCGTAATCGGTGAGGTTCGTGGCCGTGGTGCAATGCAGGCAATTGAATTAGTCGAAGCTGGAACAAAGAATCCAAATACCGCTGCCATGAACGCAGTTGTTAAGTACTGCCAAAGCAAAGGCGTACTGATTCTTACCGCAGGAACTTACTCAAACGTTGTGCGATTCTTGCCACCTTTGGTGATTACTGATGAGCTTTTGAAGGATGCACTGAGCGTTCTTGAAGAGGCTTTTGCTTCGCTTTAATTCACAATTTCCTTATAGCGAGCTAAATCTTCTTCACTTACTTCTGGCCATTCGCGTGCAAGTGCACGAACTCCATGGGTTTTGAAAGCATTTATCTTGATGCGCATCTGTGGGTCAATTTCACGTAGCCAGACTGCAGTATCAATTAGCTGCTTATCCGAATCATTATGTCCGGGCACTAGTAACAATCGGACTTCATAGAGTTTATGAATTGAGTCAAGATACTTAATAGATTCAAGTACTGCCGTATTAGAACTTCCCGTTAATTCGATATGTTTCTGATCATCTAGGGCTTTTAAATCCAGCATTACTCCATCGGTATACGGAGCCAACTGATCCCAAATTTCTTGCGGGGCATTTCCATTGCTATCTATGAATGTTGTTAATCCCTCAAACTCTTTTGCAGATTTAATAGCTTTAAAGAGTTCGAGCACAAAGCCAGCTTGAACTGTTGCTTCACCACCTGAAACTGTTATGCCCGATATATATGGCATCGCTTGCCGAATCTGGGCGAGGACATCATCAACTGACATCTCTGCTGCGCGGGGAGTCTGCAATGGGATTGTTTGAGGGTTGTGGCATGCCAAACAATTTAGATTGCACCCTTGCAAGAAAAGTACAAAGCGATTTCCGGGGCCATCGACCCAGGAAAACTTGATGATGCTAGCTACTTGAGCGTGGAGAGCTTTCGGCACTCGTTACTCGCTTTACATTGCGTTGATCAACATGTGAATCTTTGACTGAGCCTGCTCCCAGATAAGTACTTGAATGCCTAGCACTTGGCATCTTTGCAAGATCGGATTTGCGAACCAAATAGCCAGTGATGCGAATGAAGTCATTACTGTCTAAGTTGAAAGTAAAATCGCGCATGCCGCTCTTAAAAGCTCCACGAATTACATCGACAACGGCCTGAGGGTTTTTAACGGCAGTTTCATCAAAAGATAAAACATCGCTAATGCCTGAAGCAAAGAGATGGTGATGTCGAGAAACAGTTCGTAAATGATCGATTAAAGGCGGCTCTGTGCCAATTGGAATTCGAGTACCGGCAGTAACTCCTAAATCAAGATCTATTCCTGATTGTGAGTGCAAGAAGGCGTGCCCATTGTTGCCATTGCAGTAAGGCATTTTGCGGGCAGCTACCCATGCGGCGATGAAGCTAGTGATTCGATAACCCAGATCATCAGCTTCGATGCTGTGGCCATATGTTCCAGCGTTGCCTTCATGTTCCATCAACGTGTTGACGCATTCAGCTAAACCAAAGAGGCCAAACATTGCAGAGAACTTATTGAGATCAAGCAAACCTTCATTTACTAACCAATTGCTTTCATAGAAGTTCGACTCTTCAACCAAGTAAAGAATGCGAGATTCCATGAGTTCGGCAGTTAAATCTAAATAGTAGGGAAGGGTCGTCTCAAAGAACTTTTGGACCCCTCCGTCGCATTGATCGGCAGTGAGCTTGAGATTAATGCGAACAAGAGTATGTGAACCCCCGCCAATCTTGAGTGAGTTGTAGCAACTAACAGCTGCGTACTGTGGACCCAAATCGCTCTGCATCATGACATCGTTAATGAAATGAGGTTTCCCGCAAGCAAATATGGTGTTAACAGCATCCAAAATATATTCATCACTAGTCAGCACTGGATCGACTTTAAGTGAAATATTCGGAACCACTTGAAGTAGTTCGCGCTCTAACTTAAAAATCATCTTTGAAACGCGGTTGTATACAGGGCTCAAATTGGTATGAGCAAAGGCATCAGGGAACATGCGATCAAGGCTGATCCAGAAACGCTTTAACTTGGCATAGAGATCTTCATCGCTAATTGCATCAACATAAGGCAGCAGTAAAGTGTCAAGATCTCCAAAGTAGACCGGATAGCCGGTAATGGAAGGTGTGGCCGAATACATTATTAATAGGAAAGCCAGGGCATCATCAAAATCTTTAGCAGCTGGTAGTTCCAGGAAAACCGAACCGTTATCTAAAACCCTCTTGTAATCGGGCAATAAATAACGTGGTCGATAAGGAGCGTTACCTTCAAACATGTCACAGATGATTCGCTTTGCTAGTGCATCCGCGCACTGCTTTCGTACGGGCGGTGCATCCAAAAGATTTTCTGCAAGATTTGCCAGATTTGCTACACGTTGGCGGTAGGTAAATTTTGGATCATTTACAACGCTACGAATACCTTCTAGAGAAGTCATGTTTTTATAATAGATAAAGCGCGTGAGAATAGAGATAGGGAAAGGCCTTAAAAGGCCGTTCGAGAGTGGTGGCCCTTGAGGGTTAGTTCTCTAACTTGTAGCCAAGGCCACGAATAGTCTGAATTAAAACTGGATTGGCGGGATCTGCTTCAATCTTTGAACGAAGGCGTTTGATGTGTACATCAAGAGTTTTAGTGTCACCAAAGTAATCGCCACCCCACACGCGATCAATTAACTGTGATCGAGTCAGAACACGCCCTGCATTGCGCATTAGAAATTCAAGCAGTTCAAACTCTTTGAGCGGAAGGCCAACAAGTGCACCATTTATTGTTGCTTGATGACGAGCTGTATCTAATTTAATTGGGCCGACAGATACAACATCAAAATCTCCTTGGACTTCAGAGTCTGCAACACCTCGACGCAAAACTGCCTTAATGCGGGCAATCAATTCTCGAGATGAATAAGGCTTGGTGACATAGTCATCGGCGCCGAGTTCGAGACCAACGACCTTATCTATCTCTGCATCTTTAGCCGTCAACATGATGATGGGAACTTGTGAAGTAGTACGAATTGTGCGGCACACATCAACGCCTGATACTTCTGGAATCATTAAATCGAGCAAAATTAAATCAGCGCCCTCTTTGGCAAATGTATTTAGTGCTGCGCGACCATCTTCGGCAACGCTTACTTCAAAACCTTCTTTGCCTAAGAGAAAGGCAAGAGCTTCTGAAAATGAGGATTCATCTTCGACGATTAATATCTTTGTCATTCAGAGATCTCCAAAGGTATTTCATAGATGGGTAGTCGGATTGAAAAAGTGCTTCCGACGTTTTCGACGCTCCATACTTTTACTTCGCCACCATGTTTTGCCGCAACGTGCTTAACGATTGAAAGACCTAATCCCGTGCCACCAGTTTGGCGAGAGCGTGCAGGATCGACGCGATAGAAACGTTCAAAGATTCGATCCTGTTCTGATTCGGAAATTCCAATGCCTTGATCAGTTACTGAAATATCTATGATTCCCGCATCACTTGTTGTCGTCACTGAAACTTTAGTATTTTCTGGTGAATAGTTAATTGCATTTTCAATAAGATTATGGAGGGCCATAATCAATTGATCGCGATCGCCAAGAACTACGACATCTGTATTTTCAAGATACGTAACTGTGATATTTCGATTATCTGCGGTGATTTGACATTGATCGATTGCTTCCCTGATTACGTACTCGATGCTTACTTCTTGCGCCAATTGCAGTGGATCTGAATCTTGGACACGAGATAGATTGATAATTTCTTGAACTAAGTCAGTCAATCGCTTGGCTTCAGATTGCATTCTTGTTGCAAATTTAACAACTGACTGTGGATCATCCTTGGCGCCGAGTACAGCCTCACTTAGTAGCGATAATGCACCGATTGGTGTTTTCAATTCATGTGAAATATTGGCGACAAAGTCACGTCGAACATCATGCACGCGTTGAGCTTCGCTCTCATCACTAATTAATACAAGGACTAAATCATCTTTAGTTAGTGGCATCACTTTTACTGTGAGTTCGTGCTTGCCTTCACCAATTGGTCCCCTGGGAATTTCAATCGTGCCAACCTGTTGATTATGTGTGCGGCGAACAACGCGAACGGTGGCAAGGAGTTCCGAGCTCTGGATTCGACCATCTTTTAGAATGCCGAGGTTTTCAGCTCCTGGAGTCAGAAAAACTGGAACCTCACCTGGCGCCAAGATGAGCGAGTCACCATCGAGCATACTTAAAGTCTCTGTAAGCATCTCAGGCAGAGCTCTAGAGTCATTTGGCTCTAACTCTCTGCGTAAGAACTTCATAGGCTGCACTCTATAGGCTCGAATCACCAGTTTACCTTCTGTTCACCTAAACAAGAGTCTCTATTCATCACGCCCACATAGGTTTCAGGCATGGCCCTCATTAGATCTGTATTCCAAGATGAACTAGATAACGTTTCGCAGTCTCTGGTCGACCTTACTGCGATGGTTTCTGCTTCAATGTCAAAAGCAACAACAGCAATTCTAACGTGCGATTTAAAACTTGCCGAAGAAGTAATTGCAACCGATGTAAAGATTGATGATTACCAACACGAGACAGATTCTCGAATCATTGACATCATCGCGCGTCAACAGCCAGTAGCCTCAGATTTGCGTGCGCTAGTTACTGCTTTGCGTATGGGATCTGACTTAGAGCGCATGGGCGATCTTGCGCATCACGTTGCAAAAGTTGCTCGTTTGCGCCACCCAAATTCAGCAGTTCCTCCCGAGCTTGTCTCAATTATTGAAGCCATGGGCGAGGCAGCGGTAAAGATTACTGACAAAGTTGGAGTAGTCATTGCTACTCGCAATACTGATATGGCGCTTGAAGTCGAACGCGACGACGATGTTATGGATGATCTGCACCGTAAGTTGATTAGTGTACTCATCGAGCCAACGTGGAAGCACGGAATTGAAACAGCTATCGACTTAACTTTGCTTGGCCGGTACTACGAACGCTATGCCGATCACGCTGTTTCAATTTCTCGTCGCGTGTATTTCCTAGTAACTGGAAAGTATGCATCATAATAATGTCGACTCAAGAGTTAGTTATCCCCGCACCGCGTGAAATTCTTACTGAACCGCGCCGCTCAGACAAAGTTTTTCGCGGAGTTGTTACAGGTGGAGGGCTCTCTTCTCTGGCAATTCTTGGACTCATTGCAATATTTCTTGGTTACCGCGGATTTGAAGTGCTGCGCCAAGAGGGTATTGGATTTATCACTCACTCCGATTGGTCAATCTCAACAGATGATGCCGGAAACGTTATTGATAGCCACTTTGGTTTAGCGGCAATGCTTGTCGGAACGATTTTATGTTCCTTAATTGCAGTGGTTATCGCAGTTCCAGTCTCAGTATTTTCTGCACTTTTCTTAAATTTTTATGCACCAGGTTGGCTAAAGAAGATATTAATAACGATTATTGACATGATGGCGGCTTTTCCTTCAATCCTCTTTGGAATTTGGGGATTTCTTGTATTGATGCCAAGTGTTGAGTATTGGGCAAAGCTGTTACATCGTTATCTTGGCTTTATTCCATTTTTCGACATGCAAGTTCCTGTGTATACGCGTTCACCTTTTGTAGCAGGTGTTGTTCTTGCAATAATGATTATCCCTATCATCACATCCGTTTCTCGCGAAATCTTTTCACAGGCTCCACTTGATCGAATTCAAGCTGCATATGCACTTGGTGCAACGCGCTGGGCAATGATTAAAGCTGTAGTAATTCCACATGGACGTAGCGGTGTCATTGGTGGAGCGATGCTTGGCCTTGGCCGCGCAATGGGTGAGACAGTAGCTGTCTTTACTGTTCTCAATATTGTCTTCCAAGTTAACTGGCAGATGTTGCTGGGTGCAGGTGGAAACGTTGCTTCACTTATTATTCTTAAATTTGGTGATGCCAGCCCATATGAAATCAAGGCGCTAATGGCTGCAGGATTAATCCTCTTCCTTCTGACATTGATTGTAAATGCAATGGCTAATGTGATTGTTAAG
>CAITQC010000177.1 GCA_903894425.1 uncultured Actinomycetes bacterium | reverse complement strand
TCTACAAATCCAATCGCATCAATCTTTGCGTGGACTCGTGGACTTGCACATCGTGCAAAGCTTGATAACAACGCTGATCTTGCTAAGTTCTGTGACACTCTCGAGCGCATTTGTATTGAAACAGTAGAAGAAGGCAAGATGACTAAGGATTTGTCACTCTTGATTTCTAAGACCGCTCCATACCAAACTACGCAAGAGTTCCTGAACTCAATCGATGAAAACCTCAAGAAAGCTATGGCATAAAACTTTAAAGATGAATCACAACAAAGGCCTCTTAGCCCTTGTCGGTTCGGGAGAGTATTTGCCAGTAATGCAGGAGTTCGAAACTGAGCTCCTGCATTCTGCATTTAAGCTCGGAAAGAAAAACACCTATATTCAAATTCCAACTGGATCTTCTGGTGAAGGCGAAGACCGCCGCAATTATTGGAAGCGCCGAGGTCAAGAACAATCAGATCGAATTGGCAGTGAGTGCATTTACCTGCCAATCCATGATCGAGAAGATGCTTTTAATCAAGAGTTTATTAACGCCGTAACAGATGCAGGTCTGATTTACTTCTCCGGAGGAGACCCACATCGAATCGTAGATACTTTCAAGGGCTCACCGTTATGGGATGCAATTGTTAACCAATGGGAGAGCGGTTCTTCACTCGCTGGATGTTCTGCCGGGGCAATGGCCTTTGGCGGAACGATTATGGGAATTCGAAAAACTTCTCATAGCGATGGATTAAATCTACTTCCAGATATTGAAGTAATTCCTCACTACGACAAAATGCTTGGCTGGCTGCCGGATCGTGTTACATCCTTTATCGCTCGCATTGGCGCAGAGACCACTTTGGTTGGCATCGACGAAAACACGGCTCTTGTGCGCAATAACAACAAGTGGAGCGTTACAGGGGTTGGCAGAGTTCATGTTTTGCGAGGCAACCTTGAAATAGAGGCTAATTCCTAGTTTTTTGAGGGGTAGTCACTGCAAATTCTCTTGCTACTCGCAGCCTTCAGGCTTACTTTCAACCCAACATCGCGCGCACCGTTGCTCGCATGAAGTTGGAGGCGACATGACAGATTTCATTGCTCCCGGACAACCCGGAAGCAAAGTAAATTACCTATCAAGATACGACCATTGGATCAATGGCGAGTATGTAAAGCCAGATTCTGGTCTGTATTTTGAAAACGTAACTCCAGTTACTGGAAAAGTATTCTGTGAGGTAGCTCGTGGAAATGCCAAAGATATCGACAAGGCCCTAGATGCCGCACATGCTGCCGCACCTGCATGGGGTAAAACATCTGCTACCGAACGCGCGATTATTCTTAACAAAATCGCAGATCGTATGGAAGCAAATGTTGAAGCAATCGCTGTTGCCGAAACGTGGGAAAACGGAAAGCCAGTCCGTGAAGCTCTCTATGTTGATATCCCATTGGCAATCGATCACTTCAGATATTTTGCTGCAGCTATTCGTGCGCAAGAAGGATCAGCCGGTGAACTCGACCATGACACTGTTGCTTATCATTTCCATGAGCCTCTAGGAGTTGTAGGCCAGATTATTCCTTGGAACTTCCCAATCTTGATGGCTGTTTGGAAGTTAGCACCAGCAATTGCTGCAGGTAACTGCGTAGTCCTAAAGCCAGCAGAGCAAACTCCAGTTTCAATCATGTTCTTGATGGACATCATCAAAGATCTATTGCCACCTGGAGTCGTCAATATCGTTAACGGCTTTGGTGTTGAAGCAGGTAAGCCGCTTGCATCTTCTCCACGTATTGCAAAGATTGCATTTACTGGTGAGACAACTACCGGCCGCTTAATCATGCAATACGCATCAGAAAACATTATTCCTGTCTCCCTAGAACTTGGTGGCAAGAGCCCAAATATCTTCTTCAACGATGTTGCAGCCGAAAATGATGCTTTTTACGACAAGGCACTTGAAGGCTTCACGATGTTTGCTGTTAATCAGGGCGAGGTTTGTACATGTCCTTCACGCGGGCTTGTCGAATCAAAGATTTATGACAAGTTCATGGGTGATGTAACTGCGCGCACTAAGGCGATCAAAATGGGTAACCCACTAGATCTCTCAACGATGATGGGTGCACAGGCAAGCACAGACCAACTTGAAAAAATCCTTTCCTACCTAGACATTGGTAAAAAGGAAGGCGCAAAGGTAATTACAGGTGGTGAGCGTGCTGATCTTGGCGGCGAACTTTCCGGTGGTTATTACGTCATGCCAACAATCTTTGAAGGTAACAACAAGATGAGAATCTTCCAGGAAGAGATCTTCGGACCTGTTGTCTCTGTTACAAAGTTTGATGGTTTTGATAATGCAATGGAGATTGCTAATGACACGTTGTACGGACTCGGTGCTGGCGTATGGACTCGCGATATGAACACTGCATATCGTGCAGGACGTGCAATCCAAGCAGGCCGTGTGTGGACTAACTGCTATCACGCATATCCAGCAGGAGCAGCATTTGGTGGTTACAAGGCCTCAGGTATCGGCCGCGAAAACCATAAAATGATGCTTGATCATTACCAACAGACCAAGAACCTGCTAGTTTCATATTCACCAAACAAGCTTGGTTTCTTTTAAGGAGAACTAATGACACTGCCGTCTCGCGTTGACTACACGCGCGAGTCGGCGCTGTTATTAATAAAGCTTTCCGCCATCAACGGCCCACTGATGTTTCATCAATCAGGTGGTTGCTGTGATGGATCTTCCCCAATGTGTTATCTCAAAGGCGAATTTCGTGTTGGTGGTTCAGATGTATTAGTTGGGGAGTTAGTTATTCCCGAACTCAATGAAGCAATTGCCGTCTGGATGTCAGCGTCGCAGTTCGAATATTGGAAACACACTCATCTCACGATCGATGTTGTAGATGGGCGTGGGGGAGGATTTTCACTTGAGTCGACTGAGGGAAAACGCTTTCTTACACGTTCACGTCTATTTACCGATGAAGAGTGGGCAATACTCGAGAACTCTCCGGTAAAAACTGGAGCATAAAATATTTGTATTGCACTGTGATATTAACTGAGGGGTTGCACTCACATAAAGCTAGTAAAAGCCATTGATGCTTTAACGTCAACGATAGAATTGTAAAATGGAAATAATTTCGATTACGCAAGCACCTGAAAATGTAAATTCTCATTCATGTCGATGTGGAGAAGAGAGCTCATCTACATACCCCGAACTCGACGCGACATTGATTCCACACGAGATTCGTCACCCCGCGATTTTTGGCGCACTTGAATCACTAAAAGCTGGTGATGGAATGGTTTTAGTTGCCCCCCATAAGCCAATTCCGCTCCTTGCCCAAATTGAGAAGAAGCATCCTGGTGCATACTCCGTTACTTTCCTTGATGAAGGTCCTGATAAGTGGCATATTGAGTTCATTCGCAGCTAAATAGGGGATTACGTGGTTACTAAGGTTTTCGTAGTTGATGATCATGAATTGGTCCGAAAAGGATTGATAGACCTCATTGATGCAGAAAATGATTTAGAAGTTGTTGGAAGCGCAGCAAATTGTGCGCAAGCGTTAAATCACTTTGAGTCATCGGATCCCGATGTTGCTGTGCTAGATGTGCGTCTTCCTGATGGAAATGGGATCGAGCTGTGCCGGGAGCTCATTGCAATGAAGCCCTCATTGAAAGTCTTGATGTTGACTTCTTTCCAAAATGACGAGGCTTTGCTTGGCGCCGTTCTCGGCGGCGCAGCTGGCTATCTAATTAAAGATATAAAGAATCTAGAAATTCTTGCCTCCATTCGCAAAGTGGCACTTGGTGAAAGCTTCCTTGACACAAAATTAATCTCCTCAGTTACAAATCGCTTACGCGAAAATAGAAATCCGGCCAGCGAAATCTACGAGTTGACTGATCAAGAGCAGCGCGTTTTGGAGTTTATTGGGGCTGGAATGACGAATAGAGAGATCGCTAAAAATATGTTTTTGGCCGAAAAGACCGTCAAGAATTATGTCTCATCACTTCTGAGAAAATTAGGACTAGAACGACGTACACAAGCCGCGGCAATGGCAGTTCGTTTGAGCGTAGGTAAAAGCTAAAGACTAGCTCTCCACATTGTGCGAGTTCCTGAGTTTACATTTTTTAGAATTTCGAACTCGCCACCTCTAGCTAAGGCGCGCCGCTCGAGATTGAGCAATCCACTTTTTCTGGCACCAGCGACATAGCCCTTGCCGTTGTCGACCACACGAATTTCGCAGTACGTTTGATTCGCTAGCACTACAAGGTCAATGGCCGAAGCATCTGCATGTTTTATTGCATTGGTAATGAGTTCGCGAATTACCGGGATCATCTGTTCAGTTAACTCTTGACCAATGACTTTGTCGACAGGTCCTACAAATGAGTGCGTAATTTGGAATCCTGCTGTTTGCGTAAGTGAGGCGATTTCACTCAAGACTAAAGTACGAATGTTTATGATGGGATGTTCATCCTGGAGAGCAAAAATCGTAGTACGGATTTCTTGAATAGTTGAATTGAGATTATCAATGCTGGACTTGATTTTCCCTAGGTCATTGTGCGATAAGTCTGAGTTCAGATTGATACTCTGCAATGACATACCCGTAGCAAAGATTCGCTGTATTACTAGGTCATGCAAATCTCTAGCGATTCGCTCCCGTTCAGCCAACACACCGATTTGATTCTGAGCTATGTGTCCGCGATAGCTATCAATGGCAACTCCTGCGGCAGATGCCAATACAACTACAAGGCTTTCATCTTCTTGGGTGAAGTCCTGCCCATTTCTTTTTTGTGTCAGATAAATGCTTCCATACAGCTCGTCACGGATGCGAATAGGTACACCGAGAAAACCAGACATTGATGGATGACCAGGAGGAAAGCCGACTGACGATGGGTGATCTGCAATTTTTGAAATGCGTAAAGGTTCGGGAACTGAAAGTAAGTGCCCGAGCAGGCCCTTACCTTCCGGGAAAGTATCAATCTCATCGGCAGTCTCATCACTCATACCCACGTAAGTGAAATCTTCTAAGGTGCCATCGGCTGTAATTGATCCGAGCGCTCCGTAGGTGCAATCAGTGATAAGCACGGCATTTTGAATCAAGCGCTTCAATGAAGTTTTTAGATCTTCACCACGGGCTACATCCATGACCGCATCTGAAAGTGCGTTAAGCCGAGTGATATCCATAGGCAGAGTCTGCCGAATATCACTCGGAATAACGAGTCAGCCTCTAATTTCTAGCTTCGGCAGTTTTCCGCGTATAAAACCACCAAGCAATACACGTACCGATTACGGCAAATAGTGCGACACCTTTAAAGAAGCCTGCTGGTGCCATAAGCGAGAGCAGCACACCGAAAATAAATGGGCCAAATGCTGCGATAGCACCCGTCCATCCAATAACACTTCCTGCTTGACGAGGTGCAAAAATCATAGGCATCTGTTTGAAAGTGCTTGCATTACCGACCCCAGCAAAGAAGAAGATTGCCATCATTCCCCAGAAGAACTTCATAAAGTCATCACTACTTGCGGGGGATAATTGAGCAGATGTGAAAATCGCCGAAGCTGCGATTCCTACTCCAGAGAAGAAAGTAAGAATACCGCCGCCTAAGCGATCGGCAATTGGACCGCTAATAACACGAGCTGCCGAACCTACAAGTGGGCCGAAGAATGCGTACTTAACTGGATCTGGGGCGTTAGCAAACTCGCCAAAGAGGTTCTTAATCAGTAAGCCGAATTGAGCAGAGAAACCCGAGAATGTTCCAAAAGTCATAAAATAGAGGACCGTCATTAACCAGGTGTGTTTGTTGTTAAATATATCTAATTGATCTTTTACTCCACGTGCTGTGACCGGAACACTCTTAAGGAAAACCCAAGAGATTATTACCGAGACAATTACAAATGGCACCCAGATGAGTCCGGCATTTTGGTACCAGACTGATTTATCAATTCCCTTGACTTGATCTACAAATCGCTGAGGTGCTCCAAGTGTTGCTCCGAGCATTGCTGAACCAACAATGATTGGCGTGAAGAATTGAATAATGCTGACTCCAAAGTTTCCTACACCTGCCTGTATACCAAGGGCCAGACCCTGTTTTGATTTAGGGAAAAAATATGAAGTACTTGGCATGAATCCCGAAAAGACCCCGCCGCCGATTCCAGAGAGAAAGGCGAGAATCAAAAGGGCCACGTAGGGAGTTGAAGGTGAACGAACTGCAAATGACCAGCCAACGAGGGGCAAAACTAGTAGCGCGGTTGAATATGTAACTAACTTACGTGTTCCAAGAATTGGTGGCAGGAACATCCAGATTAAGCGAAGTCCACCTCCTGCTAGACCTGGCATTGCAGCTAACCAGTAGAGCTCCTTTTTTGAAAGATCAAAACCCAAGTTATTGAGTTTTGGCGCTAAAGCTGAAACTAAAAACCAACTCATAAAACCAAGCGTCAAGGCATAGGTTGTTATCCAAAGTGTCTTCCAAGCGATTTTAGACTCCCATTGACCTTCGGCATTTGGGTCCCAAGACTCCAGCCACTCTGAAGATTTTGCAGTTTTTGCGGACATCTTAAACTCCATTCATTTGTGGATCACGGTGACCGATATGTTTTTTTAATTGAGGACTTGCATGGTTTAACATCTTTATAATTGCAAGATGCATCCATAAAGTTGCGACAAAGGTGAGCAGTAATAGAACGATGAAGGTTGATTGAGGCAGACCAGTCCACCCACGTACATAAACAAATAGCGGTGGCAACAAGAAGCCGCCCAATGCTCCTAGAGTGCCGACTAAACCTCCAACTGCTCCAACATCGTTAGGGAAGTATTCTGGAATATGCTTGAAAACCGCAGCCTTACCGATTCCCATTGAACATCCAACGACGAAAAGGAGGGCGGTGAAAGGCATTACACCCAAGTGATAGGGCAGGATATTTTTTGTTCCGTCCGGAGTATTCAAAACAATGTAGCCAAATGGCGCAGCCAAAAAGAGAAGCGCGACTAACATAGTGAAGAAAGTTCCGTACATTAAATGCCTTGCACCGATTCTGTCGGAAATGTAACCACCAAGTGGTCGAAGTAATGATGCCGGGAAGATAAATAGTGCCGTCAAGAGTGCGGCATCGTGGAGATCTAAACCATAAACTGAAACGTAGTATTTCGGCATCCATGACGCCAAAGCCACGTAGGCGCCGAAGACAACAACGTAATAGAAGCTAAATCTCCACACTTGCAGATACTTCAATGGCACAAACATCTGACGAAGAGATCGAGAAGCTTGCAGATTTTCTGAATCCGCAGGTGTAAAGAATTGAATAGCTATAGCAGTCAGAATTAGAAGTACTGAATATAAGGCAGGTACAAAGCGCCAGCCTCCGGGAATTATTCCGCCAAGGTAAGAACCACCAATTGTGCTGGCTATAACGGCCGGTCCAATAAATTTTGTAGCTGATGCGCCGACATTTCCGGCACCAAAAACACCGAGAGCAAAACCTTGTCGGCTCCTACTAAACCAGTGTGAGTTCCAAGCAATTCCAACACTAAAAAGATTCCCGGCAAAGCCAACAAAAAATGCTAAAACTAGCAACCATGTGTAAGTGAGTTCCATGTGTGCCAATAAATATGCAGGGACGGAGGTAATCAGCAACATGACCACTGTTACTTTCTTTCCGCCAATTCGATCTGCAAGTACACCTAAAAGCAATCGCCAAATCGAACCATTTAAAATCGCAACCGAAGATAGCCATGCTAATTGAGAGTCTGAAATATTAAACTCTTCTTGGATAGGAATTCCCAGCACTCCGAACATTAACCAGACTGCAAACATTAAAGTGAATGCAAATGTAGAAAGTGCTAGCACTCTCCCTGAACCATTGCGCTCTGACATGAGAACCCCTTGCTTGTTTGTGCAAATCCTAAGCAAACTGTGCCCTCTTAAAGCCAGTGAAAATAGGGTCTTTGTACCTATATTGATTAGGAAGCACACAAGAGAGAATTGAGTTATGAAAAGCGACAGAACTTCTGGAATAGATATTGAAGAATCACTTGTCAAACTTGGAAGGTATTTTTCTAAAGGAGTTGTCTCTGAGGATCTTCGCTCAATTACTAAAAGTGGAGGACGCGAAGGTGATGATTTTTATCGAGATCGCTGGAGTCACGACAAAGTAGTTCGCTCAACACATGGAGTGAACTGCACTGGTTCATGCTCGTGGAAAGTTTATGTTAAAGATGGAATCATTACTTGGGAATCACAACAGACCGACTATCCATCTGTTGGCCCAGATTCTCCTGAATACGAACCACGTGGTTGTCCAAGAGGTGCTGCATTTTCTTGGTATACATATTCACCAACTCGAATTAGATATCCGTATGTACGTGGATTATTACTTGAAATGTATCGTGAAGCTAAATCTCGTCTGGGCGATCCAGTTTTGGCGTGGGCTGACATCATGGATGATCCAATTCGACGCACTAAATATCAAAAAGCTCGCGGTAAGGGTGGGTTAGTCCGTGCACAGTGGGCAGAAATCTCTGAAATCATTGCTGCAGCCCATGTTCATACGATTAAGAAATATGGACCTGATCGCGTCTTTGGTTTTTCTCCAATTCCTGCAATGTCAATGGCATCACATGCTGCAGGTGCGCGCTTCATCTCATTAATGGGCGGTTCGATGCTCTCCTTCTACGATTGGTATGCAGATCTACCTGTTGCATCACCACAAGTATTTGGCGACCAAACCGATGTACCAGAATCTGCTGATTGGTTTAATGCTTCATATTTAATAATGTGGGGTTCAAATGTTCCTGTGACACGAACACCAGATGCGCACTTCATGACCGAGGCTAGATATCGGGGTCAAAAAGTTATTGCTATAAGCCCTGATTATGCAGATAACACGAAATTTGCCGACGAGTGGGTCGCTCCGCATCCAGGTACAGATGGTGCACTGGGCATGGCCATGGGTCACGTTATTTTGAAAGAGTTTTTCGTTGATAAACAAACTCCACGTTTTACCGACTATGTAAAAAAGTTCACCGATCTTCCTTATTTAGTATCTCTGCGTGAAAAAGATGGTGCCTGGGTACCAGATAAATTCCTAGTTGCATCCGATTTGGGCGACACTTCTGAGGGCTCGAAATTTAAGACTGTGGTCTTGGATTCGGTTAACGGCAAAACGTATATTCCCAATGGTTCATTAGGTCATCGCTACAACGATGATTCGATGGGTAAATGGAATTTAGATCTTGAAGGTGTGGATCCTTTACTAACTGTCTATGGACGTACTGATGCTTCGGCAGCACCGATTCTTCTGCCTCGTTTTGATATGGGACAAAAGGAATCTGAAAGCGGCGGAGTACTTCAGCGCGGAGTACCAACAATTCAAATTGGTGATAAGAAAGTTACAACAGTTTATGACTTGATGCTTGCACAATATGGAGTTGGTCGTGAAGGTCTTGAAGGTGATTGGCCAACTGACTACACCGATACAAAGCCTTACACACCAGCGTGGCAAGAAGAGATTACAAATGTACCTGCAGCTCAGGCAATTCGTATTGCACGAGAGTTTGCGCAAAATGCCGATGAATCAGAGGGTCGTTCAATGATTCTGCTTGGCGCTGGAACTAACCATTGGTTCCACTCCGACACCATGTATCGAACATTTTTGGCATTAGTAACACTCACCGGGTGCCAAGGTGTTAATGGCGGCGGTTGGGCGCACTATGTTGGTCAAGAAAAGTGCCGTCCAGTAACAGGATGGGCGCAGTTAGCTTTCGGCGCCGATTGGGCACGACCAGCGCGACAGATGATTGGTACTGCATTTTGGTATGTATCTACTGATCAGTGGCGTTACGACGCTTTGAAGTCAGAACTACTGGCTTCACCACTGGGTGAAAACCGTTTTGAGGATATGACCGCAATTGATGTGATGGCTAAATCAGCGCGAATGGGTTGGATGCCTTCTTATCCATCGCTTAATCGCAACTCATTAGACCTGGCAGATGAAGCCCGCGCACTAGGTATCGAACCTGCGGCTCATGTTGTGAGTGAGTTGAAAAATGGAAATCTAAAGTTTGCGATTGAAGATCCAGATGCGCCAGAGAACTGGCCGCGCGTGTTAACGGTTTGGCGTGCAAATATTCTCGGCTCTTCCAGTAAGGGCAATGAATATTTCCTTAAGCATTTACTCGGTACGGATAACTCGGTACGTGCCCAGGAAAATACTCCTGATGAAAGACCCCGCGATGTGAAGTGGCAAGAAGAAGCTCCGGAAGGAAAATTAGATCTATTAGTTTCCATTGATTTTAGAATGACGAGCACTGGTCTGTTCGGAGACATTTTGTTGCCTGCAGCGACGTGGTATGAGAAACATGATCTATCAAGCACTGATATGCACCCATTTGTTCACGCATTTACACCCGCAATCAATCCACCGTGGGAAACAAAAACTGACTATGACATTTTTCAGATGCTGGGGCGCCAAGTCGCCGAGGTATCGAAGGGACATTTAGATGAACGCGAAGACATTGTTGTAGTTCCACTTCTACATGACACCCCCGATGCAATGGCAAATCCAAGCGGCATTGTTGAGGATTGGAAAGATGGAAATATAGAACCGATCCCAGGTATAACAATGCCAAAACTAGTTGTAGTTAAACGCAACTACGCACAGCTCGGTGAAAAAATGGGCGCACTTGGCCCTCTTCTTGATCAGCTGGGAACCAATACAAAAGGCGTACCAGTTAGCGTGCTGCCAGAGATTGACGTCTTACGCCATAAAAACGGCGTCATATCTCATGGAGTTGCCGAAGGTCGGCCATCACTTGCTCGCGATGTAGATGCATGCGAAACGATTCTTGCCCTTTCGGGTACTACTAATGGACGAATCGCAGTTGCAGGATTTAGGGCGCTAGAAAAACGTACTGGTCAACAACTTACTGATTTAGCCCTTGATAACGAAGGTAAGCGAATTACTTTTGCAGATACACAAGCAAGACCGGTTCCGGTAATTACAAGCCCTGAATGGTCGGGCTCTGAACACGGAGGTCGTCGGTATACAGCTTTTGCAATAAATGTTGAGCGGTTAAAACCGTGGCACACCTTGACGGGTAGACAACATTTCTTTATCGACCACGATTGGATGAGCGAGCTTGGCGAACAGATGCCAACCTTTAGGCCGCCATTGAACATGCATCGCATCTTTGGAAATCAAGGCGATGGAGTCGAAAAAGAAGTGACAGTGCGATATTTGACGCCACATTCAAAGTGGTCCATTCACTCTGAGTATCAGGATAATCTTTTTATGCTCTCACTATCACGCGGAGGTCAAGAGATTTGGATGAGCGTTGAAGATGCCGAAACCATAGGTGTTAAAGATAATGAATGGATAGAGGCTTACAACCGAAACGGTGTTGTTGTTGCCCGAGCATGTGTGTCACACCGAATGCCGGCTGGCACGGTATTTATGTATCACGCTAAGGATCGGGTTGTTGATGTTCCGCTAGCAGAGACATCAGGTAAGCGCGGAGGAATACACAATTCATTAACTCGTCTCATGATTAAACCTTCGCACCTTATTGGCGGATATGCACAACTTACATTCGCATTTAATTACCTAGGGCCAACTGGTAATCAGCGTGATGAAATAACTGTTATCCGACGACGTTCACAAGATGTGGAGTACTAATGAAGGTCATGGCCCAAATGGGCATGGTGATGAATCTCGATAAATGCATCGGGTGTCATACATGTTCAGTAACGTGCAAACAGGCATGGACTAACCGCACTGGACTTGAGTACGCGTGGTTCAATAACGTTGAAACCCGCCCGGGGCAGGGATATCCACGCGGATATGAAGATCAAGCTAAGGCTAAAGGTGGATGGGTACGAACTTCACGGGGTCGTCTTCGCCTTAAAGCTGGAAGTCGTGGACGGCGTCTGCTTTCAATCTTTTCGAATCCCCGCATGCTTAACATTAAGGATTATTACGAACCTTGGACGTATGAGTATGACAATCTAATAACTGCACCCCTAGGTCAACAGACACCAGTAGCTCGTCCTAAATCTCTGATCACTGGTAAGCCTATGAAAATTGAATGGTCGGCAAACTGGGATGATGATCTGGGTGGTGGCCCTGAAAATATTGAGAAAGATCCTATTCTAAAAAAACTCGCCGAAGATGTGACAACAAAAGTTAAACTAGCTTTTGAGCAGACTTTTATGTTTTATCTTCCACGTATCTGCGAACACTGTCTAAACCCTGCATGTGTTGCAGCATGCCCATCTGGAGCAATGTATAAGCGCGCGGAGGATGGAATTGTTCTAGTTGATCAACAGCAGTGTCGTGGTTGGCGTATGTGTGTTTCGGCATGTCCCTATAAAAAGGTGTATTTCAATCACAAGACAGGCAAAGCAGAAAAGTGCACGCTCTGTTACCCACGTCTTGAAATTGGTTTACCAACAGTTTGTTCTGAAACATGTGTTGGTCGACTTCGCTACTTAGGACTTTTTCTCTACGACGCTGATCGTGTAGCAGAGGCAGCAGCCACCGAGAACGAAAGAGATTTGTATCAAGCCCAACTAGATCTGCTGCTAGATCCCAATGATCCAGAAGTTCTTGCTGCAGCCCGCGCCGAAGGAATTCCAGAGGATTGGTTAGTGGCGGCTCAAAACTCGCCAGTTTATAAATTAGCAAAGGTTTATAAGATTGCGCTTCCATTGCATCCTGAATATCGGACTATGCCGATGGTTTGGTATGTGCCACCGCTTTCACCCATCGTTGATGTACTAACTGAAACGGGGCATGATGGCGAAGATGCAGGGAACCTGTTTGGCGCAATTAAAGCCTTACGTATTCCACTTGCTTACCTGGCTGAACTATTTACTGCAGGAGACACTGAATTAGTTGAGTCAACGCTTCGAAAACTATCTGCCATGCGCTCATACATGCGCGACATCAACTTAGGTCGTGAGCCTAATCCAGAGATTCCTGCATCAGTTGGAATGGACCAGGAATCGATTTATGAAATGTATCGATTACTTGCAATCGCTAAGTATGAAGATCGTTATGTAATTCCAGCGGCGCATGCAGAGCAGGCAAAAGATCTCGAAAACATGGGCCAAAGCTCGGGCTGTTCCCTTGATGGTGTCGATCTTGGGCCTAACTCTGGGCCATTTGGTCAGTCATCTGGAAACCCTGTCCCTGTCACAATTGAAAACTTTCACATCATGAAAGACAGGCAGACTAAATGAGTAAAGAGCTTGTGCGCGCAATTGCTGCGCAATGTTTGGTTTATCCAGAACAGGAATTCATAGATCGTAACTCTGAATATCTTGACATGGCACAGGTCCTTGTACCAAAACTTGGTGTTCCTCTGACAACATTTCTAAATAATGCCGTGCAGATACCTCTCAATGAACTGCAACAGCATTACGTAGAAATCTTTGATATGCGGCGCAAATGTTCATTATTTCTAACCTCTTGGACGCATGGTGATACACGTAACCGTGGCATGGCGTTGGTCTACTTTATTGAAATCTATAAGCGATATGGATTAGTGCTTAGTGCAAAAGAATTGCCAGATCATTTGTCAGTTGTACTTGAGTTTGCAGCTTTAGAAAATCCAGTAGAGGGCGACTTGCTTCTGGGTGAACACCAAGCACCAATTCTTCTTATTAGAGATGCATTACTTAAGAGTGGCTCAATCTATTCCGCAGTATTAGATGCCGTTGTTGCATCCCTTCCCGAGATGACTGCCGAGATTGAGGCGCGCGCTAAGGCACTTGCCATAACGGGGCCTCCAAAAGAGTTTGTTGGTCTAAGTGGCGCAGTGGCAGTGGCCCTTGAGCCATTTTCTGCGCGAGAAGATTTTTCACTAGGAGGAGTATCACGATGAACTCAACAAACATACTTCTATGGTCTGTGCTTCCATACATCGCCATTTCATCATTTGTTATAGGCCTGATTTGGCGTTTCAAATATGACAAATTCAACTGGACCACGCGATCCTCTCAAATCTATGAAGGCAAGTTATTGAGTATTGCAGGCCCACTTTTTCACTTAGGTCTCTTCGCTGTTATTGGAGGACACGTCGTTGGTCTACTGGTACCGCAGAATTTCACTGACTCATTGGGATTAAGTCACCAGGCGTATCACCTTGGTGCAGTCACCATGGGCGGGGCTGCGGGGATAGCGACGTTATTGGGAATTTCATTGCTTATTTATCGCCGCCGCACAACTGCAATGGTTTTTGCTCAAACAACTAAGAACGATAAGACAATGTACATATTTCTGGTGTCAACTTTATTGGCAGGAAGTGCTGCAACGCTATCAAGTGCTGGAGTCATAGGCGAAGAGCATAATTACCGCGAAACGGTTAGCCCTTGGGTTCGGTCAATTCTTACGCTAAGTCCAAATGGCGAATTAATGATGGCAAGTCCAATTGCCTTCAGAGTTCATGCCCTAGTTGCTATGTCGCTCTTTATCATCTGGCCATTTACTCGATTAGTACACTCGCTGAGTGCACCAGTGGGTTATCTATTCCGACCATCAATTGTTTATCGCACTCGAGATGGACGCGGTATTGCAGGAAACCGTAAAGCCCGTCAAGGGTGGGAAAGAATTAAATATTAATTACATTAAAAAACCCGCCGTATAAATACGGCGGGTTTTTTATGTAATTACTAGTTAAATACGCTCTCCAGTTGTTGAGCTAAACAAGTGAACTGCACTTGGGTTAGCTGTAACTGAGATTGTTTCACCAGCCTTTGGGGGATTCTTTGGATCCCAGCGAACAATAATTTGTGCGCCTTCGTCAGTTGAGTTAGCAAACTTAACGTTTGTATCAGCTGGCTTTCCATAAACAAATGCATCTGATCCAAGCTCTTCAACAACTTCTACAAGAACGTGGAAGCCATCTGCAGCTGGGGTGAAGCCTTCTGGGCGAACACCAACAGTTACTTCAGTGCCAGCAGATGCTGGAACATCGAGACCAAGATTTCCAAGCATTGCCTTACCGTTAACGATTGGTGCGTTGAGCAAGTTCATTGCAGGAGATCCGATAAAGCCTGCAACGAAAGCATTTGCAGGATTGTCGTAAAGATTACGTGGTGTATCAACCTGCTGGAGTAAGCCATCCTTAAGTACTGCAACACGATCACCCATAGTCATAGCTTCAACCTGGTCGTGTGTTACATAAACAGTTGTGATTCCTAAGCGACGCTGTAATGCAGCGATCTGTGTACGAGTTGCAACGCGCAATTTGGCGTCAAGGTTTGATAGTGGTTCATCCATAAGGAAGACCTGAGGTTCGCGAACAATTGCGCGACCCATAGCAACGCGCTGACGCTGTCCACCTGAAAGAGCCTTTGGCTTACGATCTAGGTACGGCTCAAGGTCGAGCAACTTTGCAGCTTCGCGGACGCGCTTATCGCGCTCTTCCTTTGAAACTCCAGCGATCTTCAGAGCAAATCCCATGTTCTCAGCCACAGTCATGTGTGGGTAGAGCGCGTAGGACTGGAAGACCATTGCGATGTCGCGATCTTTAGGTGCAACGTTTGTTACATCTTTATCGCCGATGAGAATACGACCAGCATCGATCTCTTCAAGACCAGCCAACATACGAAGTGATGTTGACTTTCCACAACCTGAAGGTCCAACAAGAACAAGGAACTCGCCATCGTTAACAACGAGGTTGAGCTTGTTTACTGCTGGGACGGTTGTGCCTGGATAGATACGTGATGCGGCTTCGAATGTT
>CAITQC010000176.1 GCA_903894425.1 uncultured Actinomycetes bacterium | reverse complement strand
CTCTCTTCATCTTTTCCAGGACGCCATGTACTTTCGGCGATGAGCAACAATCCGATCAACCACCCATCATCGATTACGGAACCAAATGAATAGAATCCATTGAGATTTTGCCAAAGATAGAGAAAATCTGTGATCGTGAAGAAAATAATTCCAATCGATAAGAAAAGACTTCTTTGTGAAAATCCATGCCCGACAATTGCCGCGAGCGTTAATGAGATAAGAATTAAATCCGAAACTGGAAAAATCATCGCAAATATGGCATCAGCCACTTGGCCTTGGAAATGTGGCAGCACAGGTTTTAAAGCAAAAGTTGTTCCCAGAACCCCTAAACCCAATCCCACGATAGATGCATCAAAGAGTTCAAGCAGGGTAGATTTTTTACTGGAATTTATAAGACGAGGTACGGCGATTATCGCGCAAGGATAGAAAAGCAGATAAGCAAGGTCCGAGATCACAGTTGTCGAATTAGGTAGGTGGTAGTAGGAAGCGGCACTTGCCAGTAATGACCCGCTCAGCCATAAAGAAAGTGCGGCGATGAGTAAAGGCTTAACAATTGGATCGCAAATACGGCGAGCCAAGACAATGATGGTGATGCCAATTATTGGAATTAGGTTGTAGAGATATATTTCAATCCAAAGTGCACCAGCAATAGATGTGAAATGTGATGAGATATGAACAAGTAGAAGTATTGGTCCGAGAATTCGAAATATACGGGCAGGCACCTATTCAATCTAGGTCAGGTGAAATAGATTATTAAATAGGGAAAGCCCCGTTAGTGATAACGGGGCTTTCCGAATAAAACTAAGTGGCCTTAGAAGCCTTTGCTGCAGATTAATGCAGCATTTGCCTTTGTATTTGCAACATCTGCCTTAAGTTGTGCTGGTTGATTTGTAGCAGCTAATTTTGCGGCCTCAAGCTTGCGGATATCTACGGTGATCTTATTAACTGCGCTGGTATATGTACGTACCGCTGATGTCCATGCAGAGACTGCTGAAGTGAAGGCGCGCTTATCGGCCTCTAATGTCGCCGCAGCCAACTTGGCTTTTGCAGCCACTAAACGTGCATTTGTCTCATCTAGTTTGAGTTGAATCTCGGCCTTATGTGTAATTTCATTAGCGATACCAAGGTCGATTACTGGCACCTGAGATGCTAATTTAGCAATGAGTGCAACAGAGTCTTTTTGAGATTTTACGTAAGCTGCAGCCGAGTTTAGGCAGTCAAGTGAGAGCCAAGTTAACTTTGTGCTTGTCGTTAACGGATTCTTTGCGCACTTGTACTTGCTTCCACTCACCGTTGTTGTTGCATTGAGTTTTGTGCACGCAACTCCATTTGAGATTTTGGTAGCAGCGTTTGCAGGAACAGCAACCATGACGCCGGCAGCGACAACGAGTGCAACAGTGACAGAAGCGAATTTACGCATTTAGGAAAACCTCCATTGAATATGGGCTTATCGTAGCCAGCCGAGACTGAAAATCTCCTGATAAACCCTCTTCAAAAGCAAGGAATTACCTGAGAATGCAGTTACTTATTACGTTGCTTGACCCGAACGTTCATGCCGATAGTTCGAACTAGAGACCGGGGTGCGTAGCGCATCACAAAAGTCAGAAGTTGGTACTGCCACCCAGGGACGCTGAGCGCTTTACCGGCAACCGCATCTTTCCATGCCGTTGCCACGAGCTTGTCGGCGTTGAGCCACATAAAAGTTGGAAGGCCTTTCATGGACATACGACCACGTTGGTGAAACTCGGTTCGTGTAAAGCCAGGACATAAGGCGCAGACTTTAACCTTTGTGGATGCGAGTTCAGTGTGAAGAGATTCAGATAAAACCGTGAGGTATGACTTTGAGGCGCTATATGTTCCGCCTGCGATCCATCCGGCAACAGATGAAACATTGATGATCACACCTTTATTGCGCTCCTTCATGGCAGGCAGCGCACTATGCATTAATCGCATCGGAGTGCGCACCAAGACATCAAGAAGCTGCTGTTCGGCATCTAGTTGACTGACGGTAAAAGCTTTATTGATTCCAAAACCTGCATTATTTATTAGTACATCAATTTGATTGTTTGCGATGAAGCTTTCGATAGAGGCACAGCCCTCATCAGTTGAAAGATCTGCTTGAATAACTTTTGTTGATATTGCGAACTTAGTTTCCAACGCTGCAGCACGTTCTTGAAGGCGAGGTAGATCGCGGGCCACTAACACAATGTTGTAACCATTCTCGGCAAGCAAACGTGTAAAGCTTTCACCGATTCCAGCTGTTGCACCTGTAACTAAGGCCCACGATTGCATGTTGCTCTCCTAATTAATTCGTAGTTCGCCAACTGCTCCTGCTGGAACAACTGGTGTGCGAGGTGCAACGGCCTTTAATCGTTTATAGCTCTGGTCCTGTGCAGGCCGACTATCAGCATCACCTTTATTAGGCCAAAATGATAATGCGCGCTCTGCTTGAGCGGTGATAGTTAATGAAGGATTCACACCGAGATTTGCTGTGATTGTTGAACCATCCACAATATGTAATGTTGGATAGTTCCAAACGCGGTGATACGGATCGACCACGCCATTACTAGCATCGCTGCCAATGACACAGCCGCCGACAAAGTGAGCAGTAAAAGGCGCATCGATGAGATCTCCGACGTGGCCACCGGCGATCCCGCCATGCTTTTGTGCAATGCGCTTAACCGTCTCATTAGCTGCCGGGATATATGTGGCATTGGGATGTTCGGGATCATTAGTTGAAGTCAGATGCCAACCGAAGATAGATTTTTTTCCGCGGACAGAAACCGATGAATCAACATTTTGCATCGTTAACGCAATTACTGTTCGTTCACTCCAGCGGCGTACATTCAGTATCTTAAAGAAAATCTTTGGTTCTGCAACAAACTGTTTCCACCACTGCGTGCGACGTTCGGGGGATGAATAGCCATCGGTCATGATTGTTTGCATGAGTCCCATTAAGTTCGAACCTTTTCCATATCTAACTGGTTCGATATGCGTGTGTTCGTCTGGGAAAAACGATGAAGTAATTGCGCTTCCCTCGCTGAAATCGATATCTGCATTTGGCATCATCGCACCAGTTAGGGCCTCACTATTTGTGCGCGATAAATCCCCTAAACAATCTGATAACTTTGGAAGAACTTGATCATCCTTCATCTTGTGAAGCAGTTTTTGAGTATTAAAGGTTCCCGCCGCAACAATTACATCTTTAGCAAAAAACACTGTTCCCTTTTCGCCCAACCAATCATCGGTTTTGCGAGTGGTTATCTTCCAATCACCATTTGCCTGCTTTTCAATCTTTGTAGCCGTAGTCATTGGAAAGACCTGCGCACCAGCTTTTTCAGCTAAACCTAAGTAGTTCTTTGGCAAAGTATTCTTTGCATTGTGTCGGCAGCCGCTCATACATGCACCGCACTGTTTGCAACCATTTCGATCTGGCCCAACACCACCGAAGAAAGGATCTTTAGCGGCAACGCCTTTACCTTCGCCAAAGAAAATCCCTAAAGGAGCCATCTTGAATGTGTGTCCGACGCCCATCTCTTCGGCAACATCTTTCATCGCTTGATCGCTATTTGAAAAATATGGATTTTCAATAACGCCTAACATTCTGCGTGCCTGGTCATACCAGGGCTCTAACTCTTCTTTCCAGTTAGTAATAGAAGCCCACTGTTTATCCGTGAAGTATTTATCTCCTGGTTGATACAAAGTGTTTGCATAGACCAAGGAGCCACCGCCAACCCCAGCGCCAGCCAAAATCAAAACATCTGGCAGCACATGGATTCGCTGGATTCCGTAGAGGCCTAGCTTTGGCATGAAGAGAAATTTATTTATGCGCCATGACGTCTTTGGAAAATCCTTATCTCGAAAGCGTTTTCCGGCTTCAAGGACAGCGACGTTATATCCTTTTTCGCGTAATCGAAGTGCAGAAACAGACCCACCAAAACCAGATCCGATAACTACAACATCAAATGTTTTCTTCACGGATTTTCCACTCAGTTCCATAGGATTCAAGTGAATCTAGAAAAGGCTTTGCATCAAACCATTCAGGACCTGCAACACCTTCAGGCTTCCAGAGCCCCTTATGAATAAGCTCCATAGCAATGACTGGATTAATTGCAGTCTGCCAAACCACTGCCTGGTCACCGTATTCTTTCATCGACCATTCATTGTCAACGACGTTATACATGTAACAGGCATAAGGCTTTCCATCTTTATCTAGGCCTTTAACCAAAGCTCCTGCACAAGTTTTGCCCTTCATGCGAGAACCTAACGTTGCAGGATCTGGCAATGACGCAGCAAGTAAGTCACGGGGAGAAACTGAAATACCCTGAACATCGACATGCTCTTTACGATCTAAGCCAAGCATATGAATTGTTTTAAGAGTTGTAATGAACTGTGCACCAAGACCGTATTTGAAGTTAACTTTCTTAGCATCAACTTTTTGCGGAATCAAAATAACTTCTTCATGTTCCACATTTACACATTCAACAGGCCCAATGCCTTCAGGGAAATCAAATGTTTCGATCTCGCTAAATGGTTCAGTCGTGTACCAACCTCGGCCATCTTCCCAAACGATTGGTGGATTCAAGCACTCTTCAATAGTTGTCCAGATAGAAAACGATGGTGCAAACTCATAGCCTTCAACAGTTAAGTTTGAACCATCCATAATTGTCACGGAATCTATGACTGAGAAAAGATAGTCTGATGCGTAGCGCGCAAAGACATCGCTCATGCCAGGTTCGATACCCATACCAACAAGGGCGTAGATATCGCGCTCTTTCCAGTTCCAATCACGGGCAAACTGTTCATCACCAAGCTTTACGCCAGTTTCAGAGTTTGGATAATGAGCATGTGGGCGAGACAAAGACATCGCCATATCGATGTAGTTAGTGCTCTCAATTTCACAGGCCAAGAAGATCGGCATTACAAAACGAGGGTCAACTGCGTTGATGACTACGTCGGGCTTTACTTTGCGGATAAGTGCGCGAATATCTTCAAGTTCAGCGGCGTTGACTTCTGCGGCAGAAAACCTTGAATCCTTTACGCGAGCTACGGCCTGCTCGCCTCGCGATAATTCGCGATCGGCGATGACCATGGAAGTAATAAAAGTTTTGCGAGATGCGATGTTGACGATAGCTCTGCCAACACCTCCCGCGCCTATAACTAGCGCCTTCATTGCTGGCCCCTCATGAGGAAGTAACATCCTTTTCGATTGTTTTTTTAAGTCTAGCCCCGCCATTAATTCATGACAAGATTGCCCCGTCACACCCAAGTCCCCGTAGCTCAGTGGATAGAGCAACCGCCTCCTAAGCGGTAGGTCGCCGGTTCAACTCCGGCCGGGGACACTGAGTTCTGTGTTTAAATCAATGTAAAAAGCCTAATTACCAAGCATTCTGAGCAATTGATTAATTTCATGACAGCACAGCAAGAGATGAAAGCACCTCAAAGTGGAAAGTGACGGCAAATACATAAGTACCCGCGCCAGCTGGCGGGTTCTGTGCCCTGTCCGGACAATGACCGGTCTATAGTTATCACCATGGGGTACCCCCCCAGCAACAAAATAATCCTCTAATTAATGGAGCACCATGACTATTTCTCTACGCGGCACATCTGCGCTGCGCGCCTTTACGCGAGTCGCAATTTTCTCAATTTTGGCCGCGCTTTTCACGGTTCCGCTAGCACCTGCATCACAGGCGGCGCCACCATACGGCACCGGAACAGATGAAATGTATCTGCTGCCATCTGGCACAAATATTGATCGCACAGGAAATTGGTTCAACATCGGATTGGATCAAGGCAACAGCTATGTAGAGGGTGCTTATCTAGCATTGACTCCCACCTCATCGCAAACAATCGGGTCGGGTCCAACACACTATGGCTACGCCACAGCAAATACTTTGGTGGTTGAGCGAATCACAACTCCGTATACCGAGTCTTGGAATTGCGTTGCTTATGGATCGCTTTTCAATGACACAACAGATCTTGATTACAGTGGAGCGGTTTCAAAAGTTCCTTTCATGTATGACCCAGCATTAGCTGGGAAAATGGTTGAGCTGTATGTGTGGAACCAAGAGCTCGGCCATGAGTACACACCAGATATGCCTTGCAGTATCGCCGACGCACCATTAGACCAAAACAGCACCTGGGGCCAATACAACCTGTTTGAAGCTGCTTTTTATGGAAACATTTATTATGCAGGTCTGTCATCTGATACCGAAAGTGTTAAATGGAGCCCTAACGCACTCCCGCTTTTGAATACTGTTGCAAGCGGTGGAGCGACTTTCTCTTGGGCAGATACAACTTCTGACGCGCTCGCCGTTGTAACAATGTCTCATCAAACCGCTGCTACGTATGGCGGAGATTCTTGGGGATGGACGATTCCACGAGAGTACGATCAAATAGCCAACAACCTTGTTGAGGATTTTCCAACTGTTATTGCTTGTTTTGCAGCAAAAGATCTTCACTCTCACACATTTGGTGTGACGGGAAATAATTTTGTGTTTGATGGCACCGACTATGAATACATGGTTGCAAATCGCCCACAAGTTCAGATCACCGTTATGAGTGAGCCATATTTAGGTGCTGGTACTTCTTGCGCAACTCAGTATCAAGCTGCATTTATTGGTCTTGGCTCAGGGGGAGGGGATGGCAACAGTCACCCACCAGTGGAATCATTTGCAATGCAACTTCCTGTAGCAAAACCAAATGCATCGACAGTAAATCCTGGTGAGAGCCTTTCATTCACCACAATCAATCCTGCATTTAATGCTCCAGTTATGGGATCCGGTTTGCTTGAGGTTTTCACCAAGCCAACGGGATCTGCAGATACTGAGTGGGTATATAAGAGTGGAGCCAATAACTCAACACTTTATGCGGGTAGTTACACATGGGCAGATTTCGGTAACTGCTCAAGCGCTACAGGCTATGACGTGAAATTCAATCTATTTGCAAACGGTTCACTTCCAGGTGTCACAGCTTGGGATACTCCAGCGTCGACGACTTTCACCGTACATTTCGCGGCTCAGAATCCGCTGCTCTGTGTTGTATCTACCCCAACAATCGGATCGATCTCACCTGTCAGCGGTTCAGTAGCTGGTGGAACATCGGTCACAATTACTGGCACAGGATTTGTTACAACACCAACAGTTACCGTTGGCGGAGTTACTTGTGCAGTAACAGCATCGACT
>CAITQC010000175.1 GCA_903894425.1 uncultured Actinomycetes bacterium | reverse complement strand
GCTTTGGAGACGGCAACTCTAGCCAATTGAGCTACTGCCCTTCGCGAGAGCATGGCAAAACCATAGGGAAAAGCAAACCCTCGTGAGCGTCGAAGTGTAGGGCCAAGAGGGGGCCTAGGTCTAACTCGCGCTTGAAAATACGGCAGACTTAGGGCCATGGACACACGAATCTCATCCCGTATCGCTGCTATCGCTGAATCCGCCACTTTGGCCGTTGATGCCAAGGCAAAAGCGCTAAAAGCCGCGGGGCGACCGGTTATTGGATTCGGTGCGGGCGAACCAGATTTTCCAACCCCTGAATACATTGTCGAGGCAGCAGCGGCAGCAACAAAAGTTCTAGCTAACCATCGCTACACACCAACACCAGGATTGCCTGATCTGCGCAATGCGATTGTTGCAAAAACAATGCGGGATTCACATTACGACATCACTGCCGAACAGGTCTTAGTAACAAATGGTGGAAAGCAAGCTGTGTACCAAGCATTTGCAACCATCGTTGATCCAGGCGATGAAGTTTTGCTTCCTGCGCCTTATTGGACAACATATCCAGAGTGCATCAAGTTGGCCGGTGGGGTGTGCGTTGAAGTATTTGCCGATGAGACACAGAATTATTTAGTTACTGTCGAACAGTTGGAAGCTGCACGAACACCTAAGACTAAGGTTTTACTTTTCTGCTCTCCATCTAATCCAACTGGATCCGTTTATTCAATTGAACAAGTTAAAGCAATTGGTGAATGGGCGCTAAAAAATAATATCTGGGTAATCACTGATGAGATTTACGAGCACTTGTTATACGACGGTGCAACTGCGCCAAGCATGCCCGTTCTTGTTCCGGGCCTTGCCGATACCTGCATTATCTTGAACGGTGTTGCAAAGACATATGCAATGACTGGCTGGCGCGTGGGTTGGATGATTGGCCCTAAGGATGTCATCAAAGCTGCAACAAATCTTCAATCCCACTTAACTTCAAATGTTTCAAATGTTTCACAGCGCGCAGCGATTGCGGCATTGACTGGAAATCTTGATGCAGTGCATGCAATGGGTGAAGCATTTAACCGTCGTCGTAAGTTAATCGTAGATTTGATTAATGAGATTCCAGGTTTTGAATGTCCAACACCTCAGGGTGCTTTTTATGTGTATCCATCGGTTAAAGGAGTGCTCGGAAAAACAATTCGAGGCAAAACACCTACAACTTCAGCTGAATTAGCAACGTTGATTCTGGAAGAAGTCGAGGTCGCAGCAGTGCCAGGCGAGGCTTTTGGCCCATCCGGATACTTACGCTTTTCTTATGCAACCAGCGATGAAGACATCGTTGAAGGCATTGGCCGAATCAAGAAGCTAATTACAGAAGGCTAAATCTCAACCCCGATTAGATTTACTTCGGCCTCTAAAGTAATACCAAAAGTACTTTGAACTTGATCTCGCGCTTTGCGTGCAAGAGCAGCGATATCTGATGCAGTTGCGCTGCCCGCATTGGTCAAAGCCAATACGTGCTTGGTTGAAATCCTTGCTCCACCAACTTCGTCGCCCTTATGAATCCCAGAGTTTTCAATCAACCATGCAGCTGAAATCTTTACTCGACCATCGGTAAGCGGCCACTTAGGTGCAGCATTTGGTAAAGCATCGGCGGCTTGCTGAGAAATTATTGGGTTAGTAAAAAAAGATCCGGCAGACCATGAATCTTTATCCTGTGTATTAATTAACATTCCCTTTGCTGCACGAAGTTCAAGAACTGCATTGCGAACTTCGGCTACAGGGGCTTTATCTCCCATATCAACGCCTAATTTCTTAGATAGTTCGGCATAAGTAATTGGATCACTCATTTCGCCGCGTCGAATCTGAAACTGCACTTCCAAAATAACATAACGGCCAGGGTGTGCTTTAAAATACGAACTACGATATGAAAACTCACATTCACTATTTGTGAATGTGCGAATCTCTTTTGCTTGGCGATCATATGTTCGAACACGGGTTATAAATTCACTTGCTTCGTGACCATATGCGCCGATGTTTTGAATTGGGGCCGCACCAACTGTGCCTGGGATTCCACTCAAAGTTTCAAGGCCTGCAATGCCTCTTTCAATACAGGATTGAACGAAGCTATCCCAGTTTTCACCGGCGCCAATAGTTAACGTTGCTCCGCTGCATGCATCGATTTCAGCTTCAACAGAGTTATTTGAAATACGGATAACAGTTCCTTCAAATCCAGAGTCAGCAATTAAGACATTTGTGCCTCCACCCAAAATTAAAATAGGTGAATCCGCTGCTGCTTCAATTGCCGCAATAATCTCCTCCTGTGTTGAAACATTAAGGATTTTTTGCGCCGGGCCACCCACATGGAAGCTGGTGTATTTCGATAGCTCGGTCATAGGTCAAGGCTACCGACGTGGAGACAAAATCGCTTCTTTACCTCTGTACTTATCGAGGATGCGATCAAAGGTCTTCTTTGATTGGGCGTCGCGGTAATCGGGATCTACGTCGTGATAACCGTGGTGACGCTCTTGAGTTAACGGCAAATCCATCTGCAAGAGTTTTCCGCCGGCTTGGCGAATCTTGAGCGAAAACTCGATATCTGCATTTCTGTAATACACGGCGCGTGGATTAAACCCACCCACCTGCGTCATAGCTTCGCGATTAAATGCCATGAAATATGAAAAGAGAACATCTACTTCTCCATCACCTTTATCTTCTACGCTTCGCCATTCATCTTCAAGATTGACTAAGCCTCCGCGCCAACCAACGGCCACGTATTCGCCTTTAGCTAACTCTTCAACAACAGGGGTTACAGCATCTGCGCTAAATCGCGTTGATGGATCCATCAAAATTACATAGGAACTGGAGAGTTTTTCTAAGAAGACATTTGCACAATCTGCCCAGCTTGCACCAGGAGCAACGGAGATTAAATATGTGCGCTTATCCATCTCCTTAAAAAGCTGTCCTGCATCTCCGATTGAAATAATTGCAACCGCGCAATCGCTATTTGCTTTGATGCCCTTAACAGTTTCGAGGGCATCTTCAGTAAATCCATCCACGATGATTCCAACGGTGACTTCGCTTTCTAAATCTATTGGACGAATATCGCGCGGAAAAGCCAGGGTTATATAAGGTTTCTTTTCGCGGAGTTCGTATCCACCGGCAACATCGACCACTTCATATCCTGCGTGCATAAGTTCATCGCGGAATTTGTCGGCTAATTTAAAATCCTTGGCTGCGCGTGCATCTAAGCGTGCTTGTGCTAATTGCGTAACTGAATCTGGAATGCTCATTTAATGACTACTGCTTTGGCCATTCCCAATACTTTTACACCGGCCGACGTAGCAGTGATATCGAGCTTTACTGTGTTGCCATCTACTTGAGCAACCGTAGCCACAACAGTTAAATCAACTTTTTCTCCTGCTGGGACAACGACTGGCTTAATAAAACGTGCTGAAAATTCACGGACATTGGCACTGCCGCCAGCCCATTCGGTGATGTACTTACCGGCAAGTGCCATTGTTAACATCCCATGTGAAATAACATTTGGGAGACCGACAGAGAGCGCAAACTCTTCATTTTGGTGGATTGGGTTCTGATCCCCACTTGCATCGGCATACGCCTTAAGCAATGCACGATCTATGTAAAAAATCTTTTCTGGCAAAACTGTCCCAACTTCAATCATCCGCGCACCACCAATGTTGACCAAGATGAAACAACTAGTTCATTGCCATTATGTAAATCAGATCGCACTGAGATAATTTCATTTCCTGCTGCAACTCGAAGAGTTTCAATTGTTGCCGAGCAAGTAAACACATCGCCTGCAACTATTGGGCGAAAGATTTCAAACTTTTGATCGCCATGCACTAAACGAGTCCAATCAACACCGATTTCAGGTTGAGTCAGGATTGATTCATATTGCGACAGTGAGATGCGAATAGAAAAAGTTGGGGGTGCAACTGTTGTATCGGTTTCACCAATTACGGCCGCAAAAGCATCAATTTCAGATTGTGTAACCGTAACTTGATCCACACCCTTGAAGGTGCGCCCGACCGAATCGGGATTGATCATTAGCGAGTTTCGCGGTGAAGTGTTGAAGACTTACAACGAGGACAGAACTTCTTAAGTTCCATACGGTCTGGATCGTTGCGGCGGTTCTT
>CAITQC010000174.1 GCA_903894425.1 uncultured Actinomycetes bacterium | reverse complement strand
TTGCTGATTAGTGTCAGCAGTTATTTTTTGCACGGATTATTGGTTTACGAGATCATTCCGGCTTCCTCGGCCCGCTTCCCCTGCCTCAACATCCAAAGTCGAGACCGTTCACCCCCAAGTTTGTTTGTGCCTTCGCACATAAATCTTGGAGAAAAAGAAACGTAGTTCTTCTTCTCTATTTAATTGTCAACGAACTTGTGAAGCCATCTGCAATCACTTGCATTGAGCCTCATTCTCAAATGTGTAACGCCAATTAACCTAGATTAATTCCAGCTCCACATATTTACTTACCGTCGCTAAATCGGCCTAAGAATAGGCGAACTGGGCTGCGGTGGATTAAGTGTAAGTCATAAATCGGGCAAGCCATAATTCTTCCCAATTTTAAGCGCAAAGTGAATTTCAAAGATAGGAGAAACAGGAAATCGTATCTTTGTCTCAACTGTAGATCGGCGATCAGATTTCTGCGGAAGTTACGTGTGGATTTGCGAATCTCCTAACAAGGAGTTCACGCCTACTCCTCGTAACGCTTAGAGGCGCGCCCGCTCTTTCCAGAAGAACCACGGGAAACTACACGTGCAACTTCGCGATCGGCCTCGCGTGCCTTTAACGCTTCGCGCTTATCGTGAGCTTTCTTTCCACGTGCCACAGCAATTTCAACCTTAGCTTTTCCATCTTTGAAGTAAAGGGAAAGCGGAACTAGGGTTGTTCCTGAATCCTTGAGCTTTCCAATCAACTTATTAAGTTCATTCTTGTGAACCAAGAGTTTGCGGTCACGACGGGGCGTGTGATTAGTCCACGTGCCTTCGGTGTATTCAGGGATATGAACGCCACTGAGCCAGAGTTCTCCATCGTTGATCATGGCAAAACCATCTATCAATGAGGCTCGGCCCAGGCGCAGTGATTTCACTTCCGTGCCCATTAAAACCATTCCGCATTCAAAGGTATCTTCGATCGAATAATCGTGACGTGCCTTTTTATTTTGGGCAATGACTTTGCGGCCAACTTCTTTAACCATAACCGCATCACCGCCCTTCCTATTCTTAACACCACCAGCAGATCTGATGGAGCGCGCTAAAGGATTACAAGGAGCATTCTCTCATTAGAACTACCCACGATGTAACGTTGAAGTACTTGTGTACATGCAAAGGATTATCAACTCAGGCTTCGAAACTCAACAAATCATCAAATCGCCCGAATCCAATCGCCCGTCTGTATGTGAGCACTTACCGTGGCAGAGGATTAATCAGAGCTTGAGGTAGCGGCAAAGAGTAATTACCGAAGCAGGCTGCATAGCTTGAGGTAGCGGCAAAGAGTAATTATCGAAGCAGGCTGCATAGCTTGAGGTAGCGGCAAAGAGTAATTACCGAAGCAGGCTGCATAGCTTGAGGTAGCGGCAAAGAGTAATTACCGAAGCAGGCTTTAGACCTTGAGATAGCGGCGAAGAGTAATTACTGATGCAACTGTTGAAACAAAGAGGCCGGTAGCTAGTAGATATGCTGATGAAACCCAGACCTCGCCCCAACCAAAGAACTTTGTAAAGGACAAAAGTGGGGCAACTTTAGAATCAATCACGCTCTTGAGCGCGGCAAGGAGTCCAGTGGCAAGTGCCCAACCAACAATCGCAGAGATAATTCCTTCTAGTAGAAATGGCAGTTGAATTGACCAGGAAGAAGCGCCAACAAGTTTCATCACACCCGTTTCGCGGCGACGATTAAATGCAGCGATACGCAAAGTATTGCTAATTAGTAACGCAGCAGTTAAAACCGATGCCAAACCAACTAGAAGCGCTCCATTTCGAAGTACTCCCAGTAGCTTAAAGAACTTATCCAAAATACTGCGCTGATCCTGAACAACATCGACTCCAGGTCGCCCCGAAAATGCGCTAACGATCACTGCAAACTGAGTTGGATCTTTTAGTTTTACACGAAAAGATTCTGGCAGTTGATCAGCGGTTACATTTGCAGCGATAGCTGAATCCTTAAAACGCTCTTGGAAATGTACGAATGCCTGTGATTGTGATTCATAAAAAACTGTCTCAACAGCGGACATCTCTTGAAGATCCTGCTGAATCTGCAGACGCTGCGCAGACGAGACAACTCCTCCGGCGCATGATGGTGATTCAGATAAAGATCCGCAGAGAAATACAGATACTTCAATCTTGTCATACCAATAATCTTTCATCGCGCCGACCTGTGCATTTGAAAGCAGGCCGATACCAAGCAATGACAATGAGATAGCCGTAGTTACGATGACGGCAAAAGTCATAGTCATGTTGCGACGTAGCCCAATACCGACTTCGCTTAAGAGAAACCGTGCGCGCATTCTTACTCCCTACCGAAGTTATTCACTGAAAGATTTGTAAAAACCTTAGTCACGCTAATTCTTGCTCTCATAGTTTTCTCGATATCAGCTTCAACTGGCTTAACCTGTATATCCATAGACACCGCGAACTTGGTCGCGAATGACGTGCCCTAGGTCGAGTTCGATAACGCGCTTTCGCATCTGATCCACGATGCCGGCATCGTGCGTTGCCATTAATACTGTTGTGCCTTCGCGGTTAATGCGATCGAGCAACTTCATAATTCCAACCGAGGTTGCGGGGTCCAGGTTTCCTGTTGGCTCATCTGCAATCAAAATAGGCGGACGGCTCACATATGCACGGGCAATTGCTACGCGCTGCTGTTCTCCACCAGATATCTCAGAAGGCAAACGATCGCCCTTATCTTCAAGGCCAACTAGTTCAAGAACTTCTGGAACCTCGCGGTTGATCTCTTTTTGCGAGTAGCCAAGTACGTGAAGAGCAAAGGCAACGTTCTCAGAGACGGTTTTATTAGGCAGTAAACGGAAATCCTGGAAAACGGTGCCTACCTGACGGCGAAGCTCTGGAACTTTATGCGTTGCAAGTGTTCCCAAGTCTTTACCAGCAACGTGAATAACACCACTCGTTGGGCGCTCTTCGCGCAAAATCAATCGCAAGAAAGTTGATTTACCAGATCCAGAAAGCCCAACAAGGAAAACGAACTCACCTTTAACGATTTCTAGGTTGACTGAATCTAAAGCTGGGCGATCTTGTCCCGGGTAAATCTTTGTAACGTTTTCAAAGCGGATCATGTAAATCTCCCATTGCATCTGCGGCGCGGATATCGGGGAATCCGCTCTCGGCCTGCCCTTAGTTTATGGAAAATGGGACGAAATAACGGGGACTAACGCGCAATTGAGCCTGTGAAAATCTGTGATTTACGCCCGTGAAGCGATTTAAACTTAACTGCTGCGACGCCATCTGATGCCGGCCTCAATGAATTCATCGATTTCACCATTGAGAACTGCAGAAGTATTTCCGGTTTCATAATCTGTGCGCAAATCTTTCACCATTTGATACGGTGCTAAAACGTAGGAACGCATCTGATTTCCCCACGAGCCTGAGTTGTCACCTTTAAGCGCGTTAATTTTTGCCTGCTCTTCTTGGCGGCGGCGTTCGAGTAATTTAGATTGCAATACAGCCATCGCTGTTGCCTTATTTTGAATCTGTGATCGTTCATTCTGGCAAGAGACAACGATGCCTGTTGGAATATGAGTCAAACGAACGGCGGAGTCAGTTGTATTAACTCCTTGCCCACCTGGACCTGATGATCGATACACATCAACGCGTACTTCTTTTTCATCAATTTCTACGTGGTCGCTTTGATCTACAACTGGAACAACTTCAACACCGGCAAAAGATGTGTGTCGCCGACTTTGGCTATCAAAAGGAGAGATTCGAACTAAGCGATGTGTTCCTTGTTCCACGGATAATGTTCCATAGGCATAGGGGGCAGTGACTCGAAAGGTCGTTGACTTAATACCAGCTTCCTCTGCATATGAAGTTTCAAGAACATCTACCTTGAAGTTATGGCGCTCGCAATATCGCAAATACATACGCATAATCATCTCTGCCCAATCAGCTGCCTCAACGCCACCTGCTTCAGAACGGATGGTAATTAACGCATCGCGATCATCGTATTCTCCATTGAGCAAAGTCTGAACTTCTAACTCTCCAATTGATTTCTTCACTGAATCAAGCTCTTGCTCGGCATCGGCGATTCCAGATCCATCTGGCTCACTGGCAGCTAGCTCAAAGAGAATGGGTAGATCTTCAACCCGCTGCCGTAGCCCAGATAGTTTGGCGATTTCAGATTGGACTCGAGATAAACGACTTGTAATTTTCTGAGCGGCTTCAGGATCATCCCAAAGATTCGGGACACCTGCTTCTGCCTCTAACTCAACTGCTTGATTGCGTAGTTTTGGAAGATCTAGAACTTTTTCAATTGATACAAGGGTGGCGTCGATTTCATTTATCTCTAATTGATATTCGCGCGCGGCCATGAGGCAAGGATAGCGGAGCACGAGATGCGTCAAAACCTATTGAAATCAATGGAGAAGGCGTTGATGTGAAGGCGTTGATGTGAAGGCGTTGATGTGAAGGCGTTGATGTGAAGGCGTTGATGTGAAGGCGTTGATGTGAAGGCGTT
>CAITQC010000173.1 GCA_903894425.1 uncultured Actinomycetes bacterium | reverse complement strand
GATCTTCCACAAGCGGCTCAGGATTACATTGCATTTCTAGAGAAAATCTCGGGTGCCCCGATGAGTGCAATCGGAGTTGGCCCCGGGCGCGATGAAACAATTGTCGTAAAGGATTTCATCTAAACAATGAAAATCCTCCTAGTCGGAAGCGGCGGTCGTGAACACGCCTTAGGACTAGGACTACAGGCAGATCCTGAATGTAACGAGCTCCATGTTGCACCAGGTAATCCTGGAATTGCCCAGTTTGCAACCTGCCATCCTTTAGTGGTCTCTGATAATCAAGCAATTATTGATCTTGCCCAACATCTCGACGTTGATTTAGTTGTTGTAGGCCCTGAAGTGCCTTTAGTAAACGGCGTCGCAGATCTGCTGCGGGCCGCTGGAATTGCAGTATTTGGCCCTTCAAAGGCGGCGGCGCAGTTAGAAGGCTCAAAGAATTTTGCGAAAGAAGTAATGGCAGATGCTGGAGTTCCAACGGCACGTAGTTTTACATGCACTTCACATGATGAGATCGAAAAAGCACTTGATGCTTTTGGTGCCCCTTACGTAGTTAAAGATGATGGATTAGCTGGCGGAAAAGGCGTTGTTGTTACTCGTGATCGCCAAGAAGCGCTAGAGCACGCACTTGCTTGCAAACGAGTAGTTATCGAAGAATTTTTAGTTGGCCGCGAGGTCTCACTCTTTGGCATAAGCGATGGCAAAACAATTTTAGCGATGCAGCCCGCACAGGATTTTAAACGTGCATACGATAATGATTTAGGACCAAATACCGGCGGCATGGGTGCATATTCACCGCTGCCTTGGGCGCCATCAGAGATCATTGAAGACACTCATAAAAAAATTCTTGCTCCAATGATTGCCGAGATGGCTGCCCGTGGAACTCCATTTGTAGGTTTGCTTTATGCAGGTCTTGCTTTAACTGATCACGGAACACGGGTGATTGAATTTAATGCGCGCTTTGGTGATCCAGAGACTCAAGTTTTAATTCCACTTCTCAAGACGCCACTAGCATCGCTTCTTTATCGAGCTGCAACAAGAAATCTTGAAGGAGTGAAGCTGGAATGGAAAAACGAAACTGCCGTCACGGTAGTTCTGGCAGCAAAGGGCTATCCATCGGCACCACAATTCGGTGATCTCTTGGGAGATTTTCCAACAGTTGAAAACACTCTCGTTTATCATGCGGGGACTTCACACAATGAGAATGGCTTGGTTTCTTCAGGTGGCCGAGTATTAACCGTGACTGGAATAGGAAGTGATTTAACCGAGGCCCGTGATCGGGCATACCGCGCAATTAGTCACATCTCACTTGATGGATCATTTTATCGCACCGACATCGCGCTTAATGCGTCGGTGGCAGAGAAGGGCAATTAAATGCAAGATAATGCACCTGTGAGCCTTTTAGCTAACCGTTATGCATCGGCTTCGATGCGCGAAATCTTTGCGCCAGATGCAAAAATAATTGCAGAACGTAGGCTCTGGATCGCAGTTATGCGCGCCCAGTCCACTTTAGGCCACAGTATTTCAAATGATGTAATTACAGATTACGAGAAGGTAATTACACGTGTGGATTTATCCTCAATCGATGCCCGTGAAAAACAAACACGGCACGATGTAAAAGCCCGCATTGAAGAGTTCAATGCATTAGCTGGTCACGAAGCGATTCATGCTGGCATGACTAGCCGTGATTTAACTGAAAATATTGAAGCGCTTCAAATCCGTAACGGTCTTGAAATTATTCATGACAAGACGGTTACTTTGCTTGCCCGACTTGCAGAACGTGCGACTCAATATGCAGATCAACCAATCGCTGGGCGTTCACACAATGTCCCAGCACAGATTACAACGCTCGGAAAACGCTTTGCATCGGCAGCAGAGGAATTACTTTTTGCATACGAACGTTTGACTGCTTTACAAGATCGATATCCAATGCGTGGGATTAAAGGCCCGGTAGGAACAGCACAGGATTCAATTGATCTACTTGGGTCTACCGATGCACATGCATCACTTGAGATTTCAATCGCAAAAGAATTAGGTTTCAATCGCGTACTTGATTCGACCGGACAGATTTATCCACGTTCATTTGATTATGATGTTGTAACAACATTGGTACAACTTGCTTCGTCACCATCGTCGTTAGCAACATCAATTCGCTTAATGGCAGGTGCCGAATTAGTAACTGAAGGTTTTAAAGCTGGCCAAGTTGGCAGTAGTGCGATGCCACACAAGATGAACACTCGTTCATGCGAACGCGTCAATGGATTAGCCGTTGTCTTGCGTGGATATGCCTCGATGGTCAGCGAACTATCTGGCGATCAGTGGAATGAGGGCGATGTTTCCTGTTCAGTTGTTCGCAGAGTTGCTTTGCCAGATGCTTTTTATGCAATCGATGGCTTGCTCGAAACAATGCTTACCGTTCTTGATGAATTCGGGGCATTTCCTGCAGTAATTGCCGCTGAATTAGAGCGCTACTTGCCCTTCCTGGCGACAACAAAGATTTTGATGGCAGCTGTAAAAGCTGGCGTGGGGCGTGAAGTTGCCCATGAAGTAATTAAAGAGCATGCAGTTAAAGCAGCTCTGGGGATGCGCGAAGGAAAGAAAAATACTCTTCTAGATGATTTAGCAGCAGATGATCGTTTGCCACTTGATCGCGCAGCATTAGATGTATTAATCAGCGCTCCAATGGAATTTACTGGCGAAGCTCGCCAACAAGTTGCTCGAGTTGTTAATCGCATCGCCGCGATTACTTCCGCGCACCCTGCCGCAGCGCAGTACAAGCCCGGCTCTATTAGGTGAGCGGCTTCGGCCTAGCTGGTCCACCGCCAGCGCCTTTGATTCCTGGGTGGACACATCTGCGCACCGGAAAAGTTCGTGACCTCTATACAAATGATTTAGGAAACATCCTCCTTGTAGCATCAGATCGAATCTCTGCATATGACTGGGTAATGCCAACGCAGATTCCCGGAAAAGGCGCAGTACTTACACAACTTTCATTATTTTGGTTTGATCTGCTTGCAGACATTGTTCCGAACCATATTGTTTCAACCGATGTTCCTGATGTTGTAGAAGATCGGGCAATAATTGTTCAACCACTTGAAATGTTTGCCATTGAATGTGTTGCGCGTGGTTACTTAACTGGAAGTGGTTGGAGCGAGTACAAAGAAAATAGTGCGGTGTGCGGAAATACATTGCCAGCAGGTTTACTCGATGGTTCACAACTTCCAACTAGTATTTTCACACCGGCAACAAAGGCCGAAATTGGCGATCACGATATAAATATTAATTTCGAGCAAGCATCGGTAATTATTGGTGAGCACGATGCATCAGAGCTGCGCGACTTAACGCTCAAGCTCTATGACACAGCAGCGGAGTTTTCAAAGAGCCGCGGAATCATTCTGGCCGACACCAAGTTTGAATTTGGTCGAAACGCTGGCGGGCAGGTGGTTCTTGGCGATGAGGCCCTAACCCCTGATTCCTCAAGGTTTTGGGATCAATCAACATGGACACCCGGGGCAACGCAGCCCTCATTTGATAAGCAGTTTTTACGTGACTACCTAGTAGCAAGCGGATGGGATAGAAATAGCCCACCCCCTGAACTACCAGCAGAGATCGTAGAAAAAACCGCACTTCGTTATGAAGAAGCGTATTTCCGTTTAACTGGCAGCACGTTCTAATCAAGGGAGAATAAGACAATGGCAAAGATTGTGGTT
>CAITQC010000172.1 GCA_903894425.1 uncultured Actinomycetes bacterium | reverse complement strand
TCTTTGGATGACGATGCCAACGATGTCGATCTTTGCCCTTCTTTGGAACTTTATGATTGGTGGAATTACAGGAATCTATCTTTCAGATGTTCCGGCAGACGCGTTTTTGCATGGTTCTATGTATGTAACCGCGCATTTCCATTACACATTGATGGGCGCAGGACTAACTGGAGCCCTTGCAGCTCTTGTTTATTGGTTCCCAAAGATGACAGGACACATGTTCGATAAGAAGCTCAGTTGGATTAGCTTCTGGTTAGTTCAGATCGGTTTCAATATCACTTTCGCGGGGATGTTTACGGTCGGTCTAGCAGGCCAACCTCGTCGTGTTGAGTCATATGCTTCAATCTTTAACACTGGAAACATGATCACAACTGCAGGCGCTTACATCATTATGGCTGGCATGTTGGTACTGCTCCACGGAGTTATCTCTTCATGGCGTAGTGGTGTTAAGGCACCAATGAATCCATGGCATGCAAAGACTTTGGAATGGACAGTTGCAAATCCAATTCCACTTGAGAACTTTGATGTTCTACCTACAGTCACAACCGATGCATATGGTTATGGAAAGGCTAAGTCATGAGCGTAGAAACACATCCACATCACGAACACCCTGATGTTGTTGGAAGTCGCAATCGCCTTGGTGTGATTCTGATTTTGGTTGCCGATATTGCATTTGCAATCGGTATGGTTTTTACCTTCTTCTACTTACGCGGGCAGAACGTCAATGACATGTGGCTACCAGCGGCAACTGAAGAACGCGGCGCGATCGAACCGCTTTCATCAGCTCCAGCATGGACAGTCACGGCAGTTGCAGCTTTTGGTTTGCTTGCACACCTTTATGCACTTAAAGGTGGACGTGCCAAAAATCAAACACAGCTAAAACTTGGCTCGTTTGTGGCAATGATTGTCTCTGTTGTTGCACTTGTCATGCAGTTCAACACAATTGCTAATGCCCCATTTACATTCTCTGATGGCGCCTATGTTTCTTGCTTCTACTTATTTACCATTTTGAACTTTGTTCACTTGGCTCTTACCGTGTTTATCTCATTTGGAAACTGGAACCGTGCTCGTCTAGGTCTCTATGTTTCAAATCTTTGGATGGTAGACATCGTGCGGATATGGTGGATCTGGATGGTTGTGTCATCATTGCTCGGTGCATTCACCCTCAGCTACCCATAAAAATAGCTCTAACTGGATCAGCCTCTACATCGCCTTAGGCGTTGTCTGGGGCTGTTCTTTTATCTTCATAAAGTTAGGGCTCGAGTTCTTAACCCCGATTGGTGTGGCTTTTGGCCGCGTTTCTTTAGGAGCGCTGACCCTAGTTTTTTGGGCCCGCTATAAAGGTATCGAACTTCCAAAAGATAAAAAACTATGGCTACATTTATGGGTTGTTGCACTTTTGCTTAATGTAATTCCAGGCGTTCTCTTTGCTTTTGCCGAAACCAAAGTCACATCAATCTTGGCGGGAATTATCAACGCAGTGACTCCCTTGATGACTCTGCTTGCAATCATGATTGCTTTTCGTGAAGAAAAACCAAAGAGTTTTCAGGTTCTTGGTCTCATTCTTGGTTTTCTTGGAGTGCTCACAGTTCTTGGTGTCTGGAAAGGATTAGGTGCTAACCCAGTCATTGCCGTTGCGGCTCTTCTCTTTGCAGTGAGTTGCTACGGCATATCATTTCCTTATTCACGCAAATTTGTTTTGCCACATAAATTAAAACCCGAAGCAATTGCTGCGGCCCAGGTATCAACGGGGGCACTAACTCTGCTGCCTTTCTACTTAATAGATGGAATTGCAAAAGATGAATATCGTCCCGGTCCAGTTCTTGCAATGATTGCGCTGGGCGTATTTGGTAGCGGCTTTGCATATATCTGGAACTTTAAGATTATGGAAGCCGCTGGTAGCGCTATTGCCAGTACCGTTACATATGTAACACCAGTTGTTGCAGTAATTGTTGGAATTATCTTCCTGGGCGAATCGATTACCTGGAATGAACCAGTAGGCGCATTAATCGTCTTGCTAGGCGCTGCAATTGGGCAGCAACGAATAAAACTCTTTAATCGATCTTAAATCCATCTTTAATCGGACCTAGATCAATTCCAGCGGCGGTGTGATTGCTTTCTTCACCTCGAGCAAGTTGTGCGGCATGGGCTTTATTGTGCCAACGCTCTTCAATCTTGCCGTATTTCCAAAGTAATAAAGCAACGGTCCACACCACAACAAAAGCGCCAACAATGAAGTATCCAGCGCTGTTTAAGTTAAAAGCCAGTGCATAGTTCCAAAAGCCACCAGTGAGATTTAACTGTCGAGCAAGAACTTGTAGTAGTTCTAGGCCACCTACAAAGAGCGCAACCGCAACAGAAAGACCAGTGATGATGATGTTGTAATAAACCTTACGCACTGGTTTAGAAAATGCCCAGCCATATGCAAAGTTCATAAATGAACCATCGATCGTGTCGAGCAAACTCATTCCACCAGCAAAAAATAATGGAAGTGAAATAATTGCCCACCATGGCAAACCTGCAATTACTGATGAGCCAGCAAGCACAAGCAAACCGATTTCAGTTGCTGTATCAAAACCTAATCCAAATAAAATTCCCAGTGGGTACATCTTCCATGAAGCATCGATACGGCGTGCGATTGGGCCAAAGAAGCGCATAAGCAAACCGCGAGAGTTCAGATGTTTTTCTAACTCTTCTTCGTTATATGCACCTTTGCGCATCTGAATAAATACACCAACTATTGAAACTAGAATCATTAAGTTGAGAATTGCAATTAACATCAGGAATGTTCCGCTGACAGTCGTTCCTATAAGGCCGGTGTAGTGGTGAAGCTGTGAGTTGTCATCTTTAAGTTGTGAGCCGAGGGCCTTAATTCCAAAGTTGAGCAAAATTGCAAGAAATGCCACAACGGATGAATGGCCAAGTGAAAAAAAGAAACCAACAGCTAACGGGCGCTTGCCTTCTGACATCAACTTGCGTGTTGTGTTATCAATTGCACTGATGTGATCGGCATCAAATGCGTGGCGCATACCTAAGGTGTAAGCAAGGGCCGCTGTACCCCAACCGAAAAGAGAACCATCGCTTAATTCGTAATTGCCACTCGTTGCCTTCCACATCAAAAGCGCGCCAGCAACATGTAGAAAGAGAATGAAGCCAAACATGGCGGCCATGCGACGCCATTCATCACGAGTCAACAGCTGGCGAAGCGGGGTGCGCTCGACCTGCTTAACAATGAGATTCATGGTGGTTCTCCTAGATGCGAATGATTTGCAAGTAGCAAGGGTAGGTCACGCTCAATGGGCTGTCTATTTGAAACCAGCCTAAGGTTGGCCTATGAGGTCAGTACTTATCTGGGCATTAGTTTTAGGGCTCACCTCCGCACCTGCCGCACCTGCCGACTCGTGCGCTTTGGCCAGCGGCTGGGTTAAAGCCGAGAACTCAAAAACCGGGAGCCCTGCTTGGGATGCAGATATTCCACTTCGATTTAGTGCCGATTTTTCTAGGCGAAAAAATATGGAGCGCGTTGAAGGATATTTTGATCAGACAAGTATTGGCTGTGGTGAAAAAGCAAAGCTAACTGTTGTGGGTGCCAAATCTGCCGATCTATTGATATATCGGATCGGTTATTACCAGGGCAATGGTGCCCGTTTAGTCAAAACAATTAAATCAGCTAAGAGTTTTACTGCAACTGCGTCAATACCACCAGGTCAATATTTAGTTAAATTAAAAGCCCCAGGAAAGATATCGACTTTTGTTCCATTAATGGTTCGCGGATCGGTAAAGAGCGACGTTACTTTTATTTCATCGGTTTTAACATGGCAGGCATACAACCAGTGGGGTGGATCCTCGCTCTATAAAGGCTCTAATGGTAAACGCGAAACCCGTGCCACGACTGTTTCATTTAATCGCCCTTACGATGGCGACGGAGCGGGACAGTTTAGATATATGGAAGAACCGTTGATTCAGATGATTGAACATCTGGGCCTGGATGTCAATTACTTAACTGATATAGATCTAGATAGAAAACCAATAATTAATTCTGCCTCAATTATTTTTGGCGGACACAGCGAATTTTGGACTGAGTCAATGCGCGAGGTTGTTGAGAAATCTATTGAATCAGGAACTAATCTATTAATCTTTGGTGGCAATACCGCTTTTGCAAAAACAGATCTCATACTTCGCACGGTAAATAATCGAACTCCGTACCGTGAAATAAATAAACCCGAGTCACTCTTCATCGGCTCGCAGTTTTTTGCCTTAGCAATCCATAAAGATCTTGAGGTTCAAGTTGATGGCAAGTGGCCATTTAATGTTCTTGGTAAAGCTGGAGTAATTAAAGGTATTTATGGATATGAAGCCGACACTGCAATGGGGACTGTAGGACCTGGAGTAGAAATACTTGCTCGGGCCACGATTAGTCCAACTGAAAAAGGATTTGTCGCCATGAGTACTTATTACTCGGCCCCAAGTGGTGCCGGAGTCCTAAATCTAGGTACCAATGCCTGGGTATGTGCAATGGCAAATCGTTGCCCCTGGGGCCATAGATTTGATGCAAAGAGTGTGCAACAGGTACGCCTGGTAACTGCTGCAATTCTCAAGCAAGCTGGCCGCGAAAAGATTGGCAATTGGCGGGTGGCGTCCATCGATATTCCCACTCGCAATTAACCTGGTGCGTATAGAGTCTGGTTTGTGAGCGACGATGACGATATGGAAGAGATCATCACTGAGGAAATGCTCTGGGATCGTATCCCTGAAGTAGATGGCGAAGAACGTGCCAGTACTTATTATGAATTAAGCGCACGTATCTATGCCCGTGGACAATACGACGAAGCTTTAGCGCTTGCCGAAACTGCACGAGATATTTACTCAACTCTGGGAGATAGTGCACCAAGTGAAGGTTTAGCCCAGGCGTATTCTGCAATTGGTTATAACTTGAATCAATTAAAACGTATGGATGAAGCTGCAACTGCAATGAGCAAAGCGGTTGAGATTTTGCGCGAGAATAAATCTCCAATTGCCTTGGAACTTGCATGCACACTGGGTGAGTGGTGGTACACGTCAAAGCAGTATGACAAAGTTGTTGGAACAATGAATGAATGCGCACAGGAACATTTAGTTGATGGAAATGAACTTGGTGCGGCTAATGATTTACATTTAATTGGTTGTGCCGAACGCGAATTAAAAAACTATGAAAAAGGAATCGATGCTTTTAGAGAGGCTCGTGCACTTTTTAAGCGCAACAAGGAAGTTATTCATGTTGCACGTTGCGACCAAAAGATCGCATCATGCTTAATTGAACTTGGTGAGGGCGAATTAGCCTTAGAAACAGCTCGCCGCGCAATGGATGTCTTTGAAACGGGCCACGATCACCGTCGTGAAACTTTTGCCCAATTTGAGTACGGCAAAGCTCAGATATTGCTCGAGAAGTTTGATGACGCATTAGCCACTCTTGAAGAAGTGCTTTCGGTCGTCAGTGAAGATGAGCCAAAAGATTTTGAATTTATCGTAGATCTCGAGACAAGAATTGCAAAGATTATTCGCATGCAAGGCCGAAATAATGAGGCCGATGAGATAGAACGCCGCTTAAAAGCTGTTCAAGAGGCTTTAGCTGATGAAGCAGAGGCATGAGTAATAGCTAAAGCTAAAGAACCAAAAAGAGCACCAACAGCTGCATAAATTAATGGCCATTGTGTTGCACCTTTGCTCCACAAAGCTCCACCCCATATCCCGGCACCAAGCACGGCAAAATTCATTGATGCTTGGTAAACACCTTGTGCACGTCCGCGATGTGTGGATTGGCTAAGGCCTGCAATCCAAGCTTTTCCAACACCATCAGTTAGTGCTGGAAATAATCCGTAGACCGCGAGTGCAATCAAAGCAACAGTGTGGTTATGAGTAGAACCTAAAGTTGCATAGGCAGCAGCAAAAGCAAGCAACCCGACAGCATAAACAATTCGCGGTGAGTATTTATCTGCGATAGCTCCCCCTGGAAATGCCGCTAAGACTGATACCCCGCTAAATAGCATGTATGAAAGAACAACACCGTTAGTTGAAAATCCGATGTCATGTAAACGAAGTAGAAGTAGAACATCTGGAATATTAGTTAATTGGATTAAAACTAATAAAGCTATTGCCTTTTTGAGTGGCAATGGCAAAGGTGGATGCTCTTCCTTTTTAACTTTAGCCGCAGGCTTAACAACTTTTACGAATTTTTCTCTGATAAACAATGTCAGCAAGCCTGAAACAATTGCTGGGATAAGCGCCCATTTAGCTACGGCGCGTACGTCACCATCGAGCATTGCTAAACCAATCAGGGCGATTCCGGGTCCAATGACGGCACCGATATTGTCGCCCGTACGATGGAAGCCGAAAGCCTTACCAAGATGAGCTTTATCAACTGAATCTGAGATCATCGCATCGCGCGGGGCACTGCGTAATCCTTTGCCAATGCGATCGGTTACGCGGCCTAAAAATACTAAGGGCCAAGAAGTTGCTACAACTACCAGTGCTTTTCCTGCCCCAGCAAGTGAATAACCAGAAATCACAAATGGTTTACGGCCTAATCGGTCACTTGATTTTCCACTTATTAACTTAGTAAATCCTGCAGCAGCTTCTGCGCAACCTTCGATTAAACCCAGGGCTAAGGGCGCGGCGCCAATAACGCCTGTTAATAAAATTGGAAGTAGCGGGTAGAGAAGTTCGCTCGCAGCATCTTGAGCTAGTGAAACAAGAGTAAGGAGAATTAAATTACGGCTGAGCCAGATCCTAGTCATCGGGGCAAGTGCTGTAATGCCCAGTGGTACATCGCAATAGCTCCCGCGGCCGAAGCATTCATCGACCGTGTCGAACCGTACTGATTTATTTCATAAAGAACTTCGCACACGGCAATACCCTCGTCAGACATTCCAGCACCCTCTTGACCAAATAAGAGTACGCATTTCTCTGGCAGCTGCGCGGATTCAAGCTGTTTAGATCCCGGAACATTATCGATTCCAATTATTGGAAGGTCATTTTCTTTACACCACATTGCGAACGCTTCTACTGTTGGGTGGTGATGCACCGTTAAGTATCTATCAGTGACCATTGCGCCTCGTTTGTTCCAATCACGTTTTCCAACGATATGGACTCCAGAGACGTTAAAAGCATTTGCTGTTCGAACTATTGAACCGATATTTAAATCATGTTGCCAGTTTTCGATTGCAATCTGTAATTTGTGACGCTTTGAATCTAGATCAGCAACAATTGCTTCAACGCTCCAGTATCTATAATGATCGAGGACATTTCTGCGGTCACCATTGAGCAATAACTCAGGGTCGTACTGTGCTCCTTCTGGCCATGGTTTTTCATGTGGGCCAACCCCGACAACTGGGAAGAATTCACCTGGGCCGATCGAGGCTGGGGTTGTTGGATTAGACATGTAGGCACTCTAAACTGAATGCATGAGCGCTATCAATACGGTCCTATATGTAGTCCACATCCTTTGCGTAATTGCAATTCTTTCACTCCTGCTGCATCAATGGAATATGAATCCTCGCAAGTTCAACCCAGGAATCTTGCATGCCGGTCTTACAGCTTTAATTGCGGGGCTAGCGATGGTTGGGATGTGGGGATCTGTACACCCAGATGAAACCCTTAATCACACCAAAGTTGGGATTAAACTTCTAATTCTGATTTCAATCCTTGTTATTGGATATAAGAATGTAAAGAAACCAACTTTGGCTAAGAACACTTGGTTAATCCTCATTGGATTAACAACTACAAATATTCTCATCGCTTCACTTTGGCACTGACAGGTTGATGCGTTCTCGCCTATTAATCCTCGCACTTGCTTTAGCTGCTCTTTTTACAGCGACGCCAGCCAGTGCGGTGTTATCCGCTGCATCTATTCCAGCAGCCTTTGAGGAACTATTGCACCAACCATCCTTGTCGAACCCTGCGATGATTTTAATTGATGGCAGTACAGGTGAAGTTGTTTATGAAAAGAACTCATTTTCACAGCGCAAACCCGCCTCTGTAATGAAAATTTTTTCTGGCGCTGCAGCAATCAAATATTTAGATATGCAGTCACGATTTACTACGAGTATTTCATTAGGTGTTGAAGAAAAAACTTTAGTTATTCAAGGCAGTTATGACCCTTGGATAAGTTTGAGCCACAGTGTTGCCCAAAAAATGGATCGTACCTCTTTGCCTTATTTAGCTTTCAATGCTCTTGCCGCCGCAAAGAAAAGCAATGGTGGATCACTTAAGAATTTGACGGTCTTGTATTCAGGTCTCTATTCACAGGATGTCGCTAACTTGAAGTCTTTTTGGGCAAAGCGCAGCTTTAAACCCGTTATGAAGGCGATAAATAGCGATGAAGCTCTACTCAACTCCGGTGAATTTGTAGTGGGGGATGAGTCACCAGTGATTTCAGAGATTTTGAACTACACACTCCTATGGAGTGAAAATAATCTTGCTGAGAAGTTGGCCCGCTTATCTGCGCGGGCCGCTGGAAATTCCTTTAATGACAGTGGTGTTGCCCAGCTCTTCCAGGCCCTGCTTGTGGAATATGGAATTGACCCAGGTAAATTAATTGTTAAAGATGCCAGCGGATTATCTAAAGAGAATCGTATAACGGCATCCATGATGGGTCACCTACTTTTTCAACTACGCAAAGATCCAAAGTATGCGCTTCTCTATGACTCACTTCCAGTTGCTGGAGTCTCGGGAACTTTACGTTCACGATTCTTAACTACGGCCCCAACTGCAGTTGGATTAATTCATGCCAAAACCGGAACCCTCAATGGAACTGTAACTTTGGCGGGTTATGTGCAGTCAACTGACAGAGAGTATGTCTTTGTAACTTTAGCTGATGATATCTCTCGCGGGAATGCTTCCAGCGCTAAAGCTAGATCAGCCATTGATAGATTACTTGGAAGAATTGCCGCACCAAATATTCCAACCGAGATATCAGAGGCGCCTGTTACGCCGTAACTACTTATTATCAAAGATTTTAATTGATCCACCGTAACAAGCAACCCATGTGCGCGATGTTGGAGTGTCATAAGTAATTCCAATTGGCTCATTACATGCTTTGATAGTTTGCAAAACTTTCATATCACTTGTACGTACTTTTGAAATAGTATCGCTCACAAAATTCACCACAAAAAGTGCGGTCCCATCGCTAGATATCGCAAGACTTCGTGCCGCATTACCTGTCTTTACGCTTTTGCCGGCTTTCCTTGTGACAAGATTCCAAGAGGAAACTTTGCCTGATAAATTCATAGTTACATACATCATTGAGTTATCAGGTGATAAAACAATGGCACGGGGGTTGCTCCCAATTGGGATATAAGAAACTGAAAAATCTTCAAGATCAATGACGTGGATTCGACTGCCGCCCATTTCGGCGACATATGCCGATTTAGAGTCGCTGCTAACCGCGATCCCACGTGGATATCGGCCAATCTTGATTGTCTTAACAAGCTTTTGTGAAGCTACAGATATGACTTTAAGGTCATAAGAACACCAGTTTGAAACAAGCACATACTTATTATCCGGAGTCACTTCCACAACTTTTGGCACAGAACCAACGGGATATACATTATCAATTTCATAATTAGAAAGGTTGATTCGGTAGAGAAAGCTGGAATCATAGTTTGAAGCAGGAGAACAAGTGTCATGGCCTTCACGGTTATAACCCTTGCCATACATGGCGTAGTTAGTCACATATAGATATTTTCCATCAGGTGAATATGCGCCTTCAACGGGTGCGCCTTTATAGATGGATGCGTATTTCGAATATCCAAATTTTGATAGTTGAACCGAGTCAGGAACGGTTTTGATGAGTTCAAAAGTACTAGCGTCATAAATGGTGACACTGTGCCGATACATCATGTTGTGGGCGCTCACTAAGCCATTGCCAGAAGATCTCACTGATTTTGGTGAAATATTGCCTGTGATTGTCTTAATGAGCGACAACTTTGTATCTGCAGAAATGACTTCACTCTGTGCCGGAGTTGCAATGGCACAGAGTGAAGCTATTAATAAAATTGTTAGGTAGCGCATGGCCTAACTGTAATGGTTAGTGATTAGTCGTCGTCGCCTTCATCTTCATCTTCATCTTCATCATCATCATCATGCTCGCCACCTCTAGGCTTTTGTCCAAGAGGGTTTGCAATCCCACCAGAACCGGGAGCCTTAGGTGCAGTTGGTGCCGCCTTAGGTGCAGCGGGTGCTGTCGTATTTGGCGCTAAAGATTCTTTACTTGCAGATGTCACTGCAGGTGCATTATTAGCTGTAGTAGCTGACACTTGATTTGTTGAAGGAGCAAGTGGTTCAGAGTTAGCAGATGTTTGAGTTGAATCTACAACCGCTGTCGCAACTGTTTCTGTTGCATTGGCAGGAGATTCTTCCTGTGTCTGCGCAACCACTGTTCCAACACCAAGAATGGCGGCTACGGCTACGAGAGCCATAACTGGTAAACCCTTAGAAACCTTGCGTGTAGAGGCAGCTTTATCTGCATCTGCTATTTGGAACCATTCGGGCTTCTGGTCTGGTGTCATGGTGTGGATCCTTTCGTTAAGGGAAAAGTAGCCCCTTTGGCTGGGAAGAATCTGAGAACACTGCACGAAGATGCTGAGTAAAGTGAGCCAGTGAGCATAATTATGCGGGGATACCTCGATCTGATGAAACTTCGGGTGGTCGAACTGCTTTTGGTATCTACAGTGCCGGCCATGGTCCTAGCGGCAAAAGGTTTACCTTCCTTTTCATTAGTGGCATCCACAATCATTGCGGGAACACTCTCAGCGGGTAGTGCCAATGCTTTCAATATGGTTATTGAAAGTGATATCGATAAGTTAATGGCACGAACATCCAAAAGACCAATTGTCACTGGAGTAGTTAGTAAAACCAATGCAGGAATCTTTGCGACAGTGATCGGCCTAATTTCTTTACTCATGTTTTGGTTTCTTACAACACCACTTGCAACTTTATTAGCATTCATTGCCATTGCATTTTATGTTGTTGTTTATACAATGGCGCTTAAGCGTAGAACTTCGCAGAATATTGTTTGGGGCGGCGCAGCTGGATGCATGCCGGTATTTATCGGTTGGGCTGCAGTTACAAACTCACTGTCAATGACTGCGCTCGCATTTTTTATGGTGATCTTCTTT
>CAITQC010000171.1 GCA_903894425.1 uncultured Actinomycetes bacterium | reverse complement strand
CTGACAGCGATCTTTTTTGGCCACCCCAGCCAAAGCCTGCTCAATGTGTTGACCACAACCTGACCAGGTTGGTTTTTGGCACTTACGGCATGTAGTTCTAATGCACATAGTTGTATTCCTCTTCTAGTTAGTCACGAGTACTGGGGTTGCTGCTGGTGAATTGATCCATGTCAAATATCCACCATCAAGATTTACGGGATTAAATCCGAGTTCTTTGAGGAGCATTGAAGCTGTGTGGCCGCGTTGGCCCACTTGGCAGTTCACCAATAGGTTCTTGTTAGTGATTTCAGATTGGCGTTCACGGATTTCATCTACTGGAATATTGATAGCACCAGGAATCATTCCTTTGCCACATTCGCCAACGCTACGAACATCTATGAGGGTGTAACCCTTATCCATGTATTCATGGATTTCATCCCACTGCGCAACTTGAGTTAGACCAGAAACGATATTTTCGGCAACATAGCCCAACATGTTTACTGGATCTTTTGCTGAGCTAAATGGTGGTGCATAAGCAAGCTCTAAATCTGCAAGCTCTGGAGCAGTAATTCCACCTCGTATTGCTGTTGCAATCACATCGATGCGTTTATCTACTCCCTCAGTTCCAACTCCTTGTGCACCAAGAATTTCACCAGTAGTTGGCTCAAAAATAAGTTTCAAACTCATCTGCTTTGCATCTGGATAGTAACCAGCATGTGAACTTGGATGAGTATGAATAGATTGATAGGCACGGCTAGCTGCTTTAAGTCTTTTTTCATTCCAGCCGGTTGTGGCAATCATTAAATCAAAGACTTTAACTATTGCAGTACCAATTGTTTTAACTGGGCGAATTGAGCGTCCAGCAATATGGTCAGCGACAACGCGACCATGGCGATTTGCTAAATTGGCTAATGGAACAAGTGTTGCACTGCCATCTAACGCATCGCTCTTTTCAGCTGCATCACCAACGGCATAGATATCTAGATTGCTTGTGCGATTGAAATCATCAACTTTGATTCCATTTCTAGTGCCAATTGTGAGGCCAGCTGCCTTAGCTAAGGAAATCTCTGGGCGCACACCAATCGCCAAGATGACGATCTCGGCAGGAACAGTGTCACCATTTGAGAGCTCAACGCTGTCTGCACCAATGCTCACAACACTTGCTCCAAGGTAGAGATTAACCCCATGTTTAATCATCTCTGCAGATACTAAAGTTGCAAGTTCTGGATCTAGCGGCATGAGAACTTGATTAGTTGCTTCAACTAATGAAGTTTGAATTCCTTTATGAATCAGGTTTTCAGCGATTTCAACGCCAATGAATCCCCCGCCAATAACCACTGCGCTCTTTGGTTTTGCGCTCACATGGGCAGCAATCTTTTCAACATCCTCAACTGTTCGAAGTGTCATGCCTCTTTCAATTCCTGGAAGAGGCGGAACAACTGGAGAGGCACCAGGACTGAGTATTAACTTGTCGTAATTAATTTCATGAGTTTCATGGCTATCAAGATTCTTAATGGTCACTGTCTTCTTGATTGGATCAAGACTCATAACTTCTGTATTCACGCGAACATCTAGGCGAAAGCGTGCATGTAATGATTCTGGTGTCTGCAACAACAACGAACTTTCCTGCTCAATGACTCCACCGACGTAATATGGCAAGCCGCAGTTGGCATAGGAAACATGCCCGCTTTTCTCAAGAACAATAATTTCAGCATCTGCATCTAATCGGCGCAAACGGGTTGCTGCCGACATACCACCAGCTACGCCACCAATAATGACTGTGCGCATTAGTTTGTCACCAAAGGTAGGCCAGCATTAGCCCAATCAATGACTCCACCATTGAGGTTGTACACATTATGGAAGCCCGCATCATGCATTACTTTTACAGCCTGACCTGAGCGATTGCCACTACGACAGTAAACGGCGTACGTTGCATTCTTATCAAGTGCCGCAATTTCGTTTTCAAAGTTGCCGCTCTGGAAATCGATCAGACGTGCACCCTCAATGTAGCCTTCAGCAAACTCTGCTGGTGTACGAACATCTAATGTGACAACACCTGGTTCAGTAATCTTGGATGAAAACTCTGTAACGCTTAAATCGATTGCCCCTGAACTTGAAGAACAACCTGCCAGTAGTAGAACCGACGCAATTAAAGTCACGATTTTTTTCATTGGGTTCCCCTTACGCCAAACTTAGAAATAGCTTTTGAAGCTGCGCTGTTACTTCATCAGAGTTGGAATTGCCCTCAACAATGCATTCTTTGAGACTGG
>CAITQC010000170.1 GCA_903894425.1 uncultured Actinomycetes bacterium | reverse complement strand
GCGATAAGTTTCAAGGTGAGGACTCGTGAAGCGACCCGTGCGTAGGCCCTGCGCAAATAACAAAGAATCAATCATTCGTGTGGTGGTTGTCTTACCGTTTGTTCCACCCACATGAATCGTTGGATAAGTAAGTTGTGGTGAGCCCAAAATATCAACAAGGGCTGCGATTCGATCAGTTGTTGGATCAATTCGAACTTCAGGCCAACGTGCTAGAAGCGCCTGTTCGATTGCATCAACGCGCTCTTGATCATCAGGAGAAATAATCATGCTTGAGGCAACGTAGCAAGTTGTGCAGTGATGCGTTCGATATCTGCACTTGTTTTAGTTAGGCGTTCGCGAATTTCGAAAACAACACTCTCGGGAGCTTTGGCCATAAATCCTTCATTGTTTAATTTCACTTCTGCTGTCTGCTTATCTTTGTTGGCTGCAGCTAAATCTTTTTCAAGGCGAGCACTTTCTGCAACAACATCGATTGAACCAGTTAGATCGAACTCAACTTTTACAGAACCGATTTCAACTGCTGCACTTGGTGTGATCTCGCCAAGTTCTAGGCGAAGAACAAATGCCATTGCGCTGGCGTACTCTGCAATTGCACCCTTTGCTTCAAAACGAGCAGGAATTTTGGCAGAAGTTTTGATCCCCTGGTCGTTACGGAACCGGCGAACATCAGTGATGATCTCTTGCATCTCAGTAACTAGCTTTTCGGAATGCTTATTAACGTGAGCGGCATTAGCCACTGGCCACTGAGCTACAACTAAGGATTCTCCACCAGTAAATGTGGTCCAAAGTTCTTCAGTAATAAAAGGCATTACTGGATGCAGCAAGCGCATCAGTTGATCAAGAACATGCCCGAGCACGCGCTTTGTGTTGGCGGAATTACTTCCGGCAAAAACTTCCTTTGAAAGCTCTAGATACCAGTCGCACAAGTCATCCCATGCAAAGTGGTACAAAATCTCGCACGCCCGTGCAAACTCATATTTTTCGAACAATGAATCAACTTCAGAAACTGTCTCTGACAAACGGCTAAGGATCCACTTATCGATTGCATTGAGTGATTCAATTGCAGGTAGGTCGCCATCAACATTTGCGCCATTTATCATTGCAAAGCGCGTTGCATTCCAAAGCTTGGTTGCAAAGTTTCGAGATCCACCAATCCAATCTTCAGCTAGCGCTTGGTCGGTTCCTGGATTAGCACCTCGTGCAAGAGTAAAGCGCAACGCATCGGCGCCGTACTTGTCCATGAATTCAATTGGATCGATTACATTTCCACGGCTTTTTGACATTTTCTTGCCAAATTGATCGCGTACCAAACCATGCAACATGATGGTCTTAAAGGGAGGAACACCGTCCATAACAAAAGTGCTCATCATCATCATGCGCACAACCCAGAAGAACAAGATGTCGTAGCCTGTAACGAGAACTGAGGTTGGATAAAACTTTGCCAAATCAGCGGTCTTGTCGGGCCAGCCCAAAGTTGAAAAAGCCCACTGCCCTGACGAGAACCAGGTATCTAGTACGTCGGGATCTTGTGTGTAACCAGCTGGCGCGGATTCACCTGGGCCAACAACTACAACTTCGTTATTTGGTCCATACCAAACTGGAATTCGATGCCCCCACCATAACTGGCGAGAAATACACCAGTCGTGCATGTTGTCTACCCAATCAAAATAACGTGGCTCTAACTCTTTGGGCTCGATAGTTACTAAACCATTGCGAACCGCATCTGCTGATGCCTTTGCAAGAGGTGCAACTTTCACGAACCACTGCTTTGATAAACGTGGCTCTATTGTTGTGTCGCATCTAGAACAGTGGCCTACGGCGTGAATATATGGACGCTTTTCGGAAACGATTCGGCCCATTGAGCGGAGTTTTTCAACTACGGCTACGCGTGCTTCAAAGCGATCCATGCCATCAAACTCAGTACCAGTTCCATCCATAACGCCATGTTCGTTCATGATGACAACGAAAGGAACGTTATGGCGAACTCCCATTTCAAAGTCATTTGGATCATGTGCTGCAGTTACCTTCACTGCGCCCGTTCCAAAATCAGGGTCGACTAATTCATCAGCGATGATTGGGATCATGCGATTAACTAGCGGCAATAAAACCGTTGTTCCAACCATGTGCTTGTAACGTGGATCATCGGGGTGTACTGCTACCGCGCCATCGCCCATCATTGTTTCGGGGCGAGTTGTTGCCACAGAAATACTCTGTTCGCCTTCACCATATCGAACTGTTACAAATTCGCCAGCATCATCTTGATGCTCAACTTCGATATCTGAAAGTGCTGTTAGGCAACGAGTACACCAATTGATTATTCGCTCTGCGCGATAAATTAAACCTGCATCATGCATTTTCTTAAACAAAGTCACAACAGAGTTAGACATTGCATCATCCATCGTGAAACGCTCACGTGACCAATCGACTGATGATCCAAGGCGCTTCATCTGTTCAAGGATTGCTCCACCAGATTCGGCTTTCCATTCCCAAACTTTCTTTACAAACTCTTCGCGCCCAAGATCATGACGAGATGTGCCGTTAACCGCTAACTGCTTTTCAACAACGTTTTGAGTTGCGATTCCCGCATGATCCATGCCGGGAAGCCACAAAACTTCAAAGCCCTTCATGCGCTTCATGCGCGATAAGCAATCTTGCAAAGTTTGATCAAGAGCATGACCGATATGCAAAACGCCAGTTACATTTGGTGGCGGCAATACGATTGAAAATGCTGGCTTACTTGAAGCAGCATCTGCGGTGAAATAGCCAGCACTTACCCATTTCTTATACAGGGTTGCTTCGATATCTGCTGGTGAAAAACTGGAAGCTAGGTCGCCGGACATGAGGAGCAGTCTAGATTATGCGCTCTTCTCCTCTTGACCCTTTGCTGCGCGTGAACGCTTTGGAATATCTCCGGTGTGTTTAATAAATGAAGGTAGCGCCCCATTTTCGATGCAATCTTTGTTGATTATGACCTTTGCAACGTCATCGCGGCTAGGCACGTCGTACATCACACTCAAAAGCACTGATTCCATGATTGCACGAAGGCCGCGTGCACCTGTTCCACGATCGAGGGCAAGATCTGCGATCGCATCCAGGGCTTCTGCCTCAAATTCGAGTTCGACATTATCAAGCTCAAATAAACGTTGGTACTGCTTAACCAAGGCGTTTTTTGGCTCAGTCAGAATCTGCATCAAAGCTTCTTTATCAAGATTTTCAACACTGGTAAGAACGGGAAGTCGACCAATGAATTCGGGAATCATTCCAAACTTCAAAAGATCCTCAGGCATTACATCGGCAAATATATCTTTACGGTTCTTATCTGCTGCATCTTGAAGCGTTGCATTAAAGCCAACACCTGATTTACCAACGCGGCTTTCGATAATCTTTTCAAGACCAGCAAATGCTCCACCAACGATGAATAAGACATTCGTTGTATCTATTTGGATAAATTCCTGGTGAGGGTGCTTGCGACCGCCTTGTGGCGGTACAGATGCAACTGTTCCTTCGAGAATTTTTAATAGTGCTTGCTGAACACCTTCACCTGAAACATCGCGAGTGATAGATGGGTTTTCAGATTTGCGCGCGACTTTATCGATCTCATCGATGTAGATAATTCCGGTCTCTGCTTTTTTAACATCGTAATCTGCAGCTTGCAAAAGTTTAAGTAAAATGTTTTCAACATCTTCGCCAACATAACCCGCTTCTGTTAACGCAGTAGCATCGGCGATAGCAAATGGAACATTGAGCATGCGAGCAAGAGTTTGCGCCATAAGTGTTTTACCGCAACCTGTTGGACCAAGTAGCAAGATATTAGATTTAGCTAATTCGATTTGATCTTCGCGGTTTCCGCTTTGCACGCGCTTGTAATGGTTATAAACGGCAACGGATAGAGATTTCTTTGCACGGTTTTGACCGATTACATATTGATCTAGAAATTCAAATATTTCCTGTGGCTTTGGAAGTTCGGCTAAACCAAGAGAGGATGCTTCAGAGAGCTCTTCAACAATGATCTCGTTACAGAGTTCGATACATTCATCGCAGATATAGACGCCAGGTCCGGCAATGAGTTTCTTGACTTGCTTCTGAGTTTTTCCGCAGAAGGAACACTTCAGCAGGTCGCTTGTTTCGCCGATTCTGGTCATGGGCAAATTTTAGATTCTTATGCCGATTTTTGTGCGGGTTTTTACGCTTGACCCTGTTCGCCCTGAGAATAATCGGCCGGTGCTTTCATATCTTTGACACCAGGAACCATCAAAACTAGTACACAGATAATTACGTGAAAAACAGATGCCCCGATAAGTAAATCTTTTTCACCAAAAAATACAACTGCAGGTCCCACAAGGGCCATCCCTAATGGCATTAATCCAGAAGATCCCATGTGATCTATGCTAAAAACGCGCCCTTGCAGATCATGTGGGATTTCACGTTGAATTGCCGAGTTCCAATATGCCTCCCACGGACCGACTGATAATCCTGCAAGTAAGTAAGCACCAACTACAACATATTCATTTACTGGAAAAGCTAGGACAAGTGGAGCAAGAATTAACAACATCCAGATGAGTACCGATGTTTGCCCTTCATGTTTAACTTTAATTTTGGCAAAGATAATTGCTGAAATTACGCCGCCAACTGAAAATGCCGCGGCTGAAACGGCAAAGACCGTATTGGTATGAAACTCTCGACGTGTAATAACCGGTAATAAAACCGCCTCCGCCGCTAGTACAACCATCAGCTGAACCGATGCCATTGCAATCATGGCCCCTACCCATTTGATTTCCCATACGGTCCGTAGACCTTCGCGAAGTTCGGTGAAGAACGGCTCCTGGGGCTTTTTGTTGGCGTTTACATCTTCCTTAATCTGGGCCAAGAAAAAAGTTCCAATAGAAAAGGCAATGGCGGTAAAGAGGAAAGTCATGCGGCCGCCGATGATCAACACCGAGGCTCCCCCAATTCCTGGCCCAACAATTGATGCCATGCGAACAACAACACCGCGTGCAACATTTCCTGCAGGCAATTTTTCATCAGGCAGTAGTGATGGAATGAATGCGCCCGCAGATGCTGCGCCAAATGCATCACCGATTCCCATTACAAAGACAGCGATGCCAAGTGCGAAATGTGGCATTGAAGGTGCAGAGATAAAGACCATTGAAAAAACTATTGCCGCTCTAAATAGATCCGCGGCCATCATTACCTGTTTACGGGGCAAGCGATCTGCCCAAACCCCGGCAAAGGGAGCAAAAACGACGCCAGATAAAATACGTGCGCCAAGAATTAAACCTAGAGTTGTTGCACTTCCGCCAGCATCAAGAACAGTTACCGCCAATGCGATAGGAAATGCAGAAGCACCTAAAACAAAAATAGTTGTAGAAAACCAAAAGAGACGGAACCCTTTGTAAGACCAAAGGGAACCCGCCTCAAATAGTTTCATGCAAATGCTTTACTTGACTGGCTTAGCCTTACGTGAAGCCAATACCTGATCAATGATTCCGTATTCAACAGCCTCTGTTGCAGTAAGAATCTTGTCGCGCTCGATATCTTTTTCGATCTCGGCCGCTGATTTAATTACGTGACGCGCAAGAAGTTCTTCCTGCAAACGTGCAATACGTGCGATTTCCTTAGCTTGAATTTCGACATCTGAAGCCTGACCGCCACCTTCAGAAGATGGTTGGTGGATCAAAATACGTGAATGCTCGAGTGCGTAGCGCTTGCCCTTTGCACCACCTGCAAGGATCACCGCAGCCGCTGATGCAGCCTGACCCAAACAGATTGTGCTGATATCGGGGCGAACAAACTGCATAGTGTCGTAAATTGCAGTGAGCGCAGTAAATGATCCACCTGGTGAGTTGATGTAAATCATGATGTCGCGATCTGGATCCATTGATTCAAGTGTTAGCAACTGCGCCATCACATCGTTAGCAACGGTGTCATCGATTGGTTGACCCATGAAAATGATGCGCTCTTCAAATAATTTTGTGTACGGATCAAGGCGCTTGAAACCATATGCTGTTTTTTCTTCAATAGTTGGAAGAACGTAACGGCTTGTAATCTCTTGGATATTCATCATTAGGCTTTGCCTCCTGGAATTTGATCGGCAGATGATGCGACGAAATCGACGAAGCCATATGCCTTTGCATCTTCGGCATTGAACCAGTTATCGCGATCTGAATCGGCAAGAATTTTCTCGAGCGGTTGACCTGTGTGCTTTGCATTGATTTCAGACATTGTGCGCTTTGTGATTGCCATCTGTTCTGCCTGAATTCGAATATCAGTTGCGGTTCCACCGATGCCACCAAGTGGTTGGTGCATCAAGATACGTGCATGTGGGGTTGCATAACGCTTGCCCTTTGTTCCAGCTGTTAACAAGAACTGGCCCATTGATGCAGCGATACCCATTCCAATAGTTACAACATCATTTTTGATGTATTGCATAGTGTCGTAGACCGCCATGCCTGCAGTTACAGATCCACCGGGTGAGTTGATGTACAAGTGAATATCGGCCTTTGGATCTTCTGCAGAGAGAAGCAACAGCTGCGCACAGACCATATTGGCCATCTCGTCACGGACTTCACCGGTCAAGAAGATGATGCGGTTTTGCAGCAATCGGGCATAAATCTGGTCATCCATACGAGCTACTGAATCCACGTGTGTGTTCCTCCTGGTTGCATAATCATCTATCTAAATGTTTACCTGTATTGACCTTAACAATGTTGCGCGCTAAATGCTTCCCAATATTGAGAAAAAGAGCGCTAAGTAGGTGATGTTCGCTCAGGGCTAAAGCCTTGAGAGGAGATTACTCAGAAACTGCTGGCGCTTCTTCGACCAAATCCGCAGGAGTTGGCTGCGGGCGCAACGCTTCAAGGTCGATAACCGCACCAGATGGATCCTGAACCGTGATTCGGCTAAGGACAGAGGCAAGAGCCTTTGCGCGAGTAACTTCGGCGACCAACTGAGAAATCTGTCCAGCCTTTTGAAGTTCTTCAGCAAACTGCTGAGGAGCCATTCCGTAGCGCTGTGAAGTACGAACTAAGTACTCAGTTAATTCAATCTCAGTAATCTGAACATCTTCTGTCTGAACAATTGCATCAAGTAAGAAATCTGATTTCAAAGATGATCGAACTTGGCCATCAACTTCTGCGCGGTGTTCGGCATCTTCCAAGCGGCCTTCGCCTTCAAGGTGATCATTAACTTCTAGTTCAACCAATGCATCTGGAACTGGAATATCAAGATCAGCCAATAGTTTTTCAACTAGACGATCGCGTGCCTGTGTTCCTTGTTCCATCTTCTTAACGCGGCCTAGGCGCTCGCGGAAATCTTCACGAAGTTCTGCAATCGTGTCGAATTCAGATGCAAGCTTTGCAAAGGCATCATCAATTGGTGGAAGTTCTCGTTCTTTAACTGCCTTAACAGTTGCCTCTACTTCACCCTTTTCGCCTTCTTGCTGTCCAACAAGTTCGGTTTCAAAACGCTTAGTTTCGCCGACCTTCATGCCAATCAAAACTTCATCAAGACCAGGGATCATCTTGTCTGAACCAACTTCATATGAAAGATCATTTGCTTGTCCACCATCAACAGTTTCATTATTGATAAACGCGTTCATATCAAGAGTTGCAAAGTCACCATTAATAATTGCGCGATCAACTGTTGTTAATGTTCCAAAGCGTGTGCTTAATGATTCAATCTGCTCATCGATATCTTCTTCAGAAACTGTTACGTCATCAACTTCAATAATAATCTTTGAAAAATCTGGCAGCGTAACTTCTGGGCGGATATCTACTTCAACCGTAAATACAAGCTTCTCGTTATCAACGAACTCTTTTACATCTACAACTGGGCGACCGATTACAGCAACTGTATGTTCGCGTGCAGCTTGTCCGTAGAAATCTGGAAGTGCTGAGTTGATTGCCTCATCTAAAACTGTTCCGCGACCAACACGTTGATCGATCATTGATGCAGGAACTTTTCCTTTACGAAATCCTGGAATGTTTACTTGTGTTGCAACTTTCCTGTAAGCATCAGCTACGTGTGAAGTCATTTCACTGTAAGCAACTTCAATGTCGAGTCGTACGCGTGTTGGGGAAAGAACCTCGACTGTGCTTTTCACAAAGACTCCTAAAGTAAGTTACGAGTAAGAAAGAACTGGTCGGGGCGGGGAGATTCGAACTCCCGGTCTCCTGCTCCCAAAGCAGGCGCGCTAGCCACTACGCTACGCCCCGAGGCGCAATGCGAGAGTCTAGACGAGATTTCACTCATCGCTTACCGACCCAGTACCTTTAGCCCCTAGGCACCCCTGCGGGTGTAGCTCAATGGTAGAGCCCCAGCCTTCCAAGCTGGCCATGCCGGTTCGATCCCGGTCACCCGCTCCACGTATTTACCCGATGGACCCCACCTTGGTTATAAGGGCGCTTCCTTCAATTGAAAGAGTTCCTGGTGCGGTATTTCCTATCATGTCGAATGCGCGAACTTTCAGAAGATTCGGAGCACCCGCCGAGGTTGTGATGGTTCCGATGGCAATGAATTGAATGTGCCTACCTTCAACTCCATTTACAAAACAACTACCGTCCGATTCCATTATTTGGGAATGGAAAAATGTATTTGCGCCACCCGCAGAAATCTCTATCCCAACAGACAAAACATTCGTATTAACCGTTGAGAAGGTTCCATCAAGAATTACCTGAAATGTGTACGAACCGGCTTCGGATGTACTTCCAAAATTCATCCATGAAGTGATTTGTGTTGAATCACTACTTGAAAGTCTCATCACAGGAACTGGAACCCAATAAACATTCGAAAATCCTGGTGCTCCAACTGATCCTTGCGCGCCTGTTGCACCAACATTTCCATCAACACCGTTAGTTCCATTTGTTCCATTTGCGCCAACAGATCCAGTTAGTCCTGTTGCACCTTGAAGACCTGTTGCACCAGTTGCACCTGTTGTACCAAAATTCCCATCAACACCGTTAGTTCCATTTGTTCCAGAACTTCCAGTTGCGCCAACGCTTCCGTCAACACCGTTAGTTCCGTTTGTTCCAGCAGCGCCTGTCAATCCTGTTGAACCTGTTGCACCTTGCACTCCTGCTGCGCCAACGTTTCCATCAACTCCGTTAGTTCCATTTGTTCCATTTGCGCCAACAGATCCAGTTAGTCCTG
>CAITQC010000169.1 GCA_903894425.1 uncultured Actinomycetes bacterium | reverse complement strand
CCGGCGGCGCGTGCATTCCAAAGACCAAGCGGCGTCAAGCGATACGTGTGTATATGTTCGGGGGAGCGCTCTAATTCAGCAAATGGTGCAATTGCACGACGACACTCAGTTGAAAGTGGATGATCAATATCCAATAGCAGCGTTTTATCGCTTTGAACGATTAACGGGCCATCAGTCATTGAGTAAGTCCTTAATTAATGCATGTAAGAGATTGCTTCGAACTTCAAGGGTACTGATGTCTACCCATTCATGCGCGGCGTGGGCGCCATCTCCAATTGCACCTAAACCATCAAGTACTTGTGCGCCAGCAGCGGCTGCAAAGTTTCCATCACTAGCCCCACCAACAGATGCATGGCCTAGGGGCGCTATACCTAACTCTTTAGCTACTTTTTCAGCGCGTTCGTATAGTGCCATTGTTGATGAAGTTTCAAGGGGAGGTCTGTTAAAACCACCTGTAATTTCATAACGTGTCTCTGGATTAACTGGTACCAAATTTTTTATCGCTGCATCAACACGTTTTAGATCATCCATTGAGTAAGAACGAATATCGATATCTAGAACAGCTAAATCCGGAACTGTGTTAGTTGTGTTGCCTGCACGTAACATCGTCGGAACAACGGTTGTTCCATGCTCCTTATTTTCTAAAGCAGCAACAGCAATAATCGCATGAGCGATTTCAATAGTTGAGTTAACGCCCTTTTCTGGTTCAAGCCCTGCATGTGATGCTTTGCCATGAACATTGATTTGGTACATCGCGGTGCCTTTGCGACCTGTTTTTACCATTCCATTGAGCGTTGCTTCCAAAACTAAAACAGCTTTAGCGCTAGCTGAAATCTGCTTAATAAACTCTTTGCTCGTTGCACTGCCTGTCTCTTCATCGGTGGTTGCAACTAATGCAACAGAGCCAACAATTCCCTTCATTGCGTACAGGGCTTGAATAAATCCTGCTTTCATATCAAAGATGCCAGGACCGGATGCTTTGACTCCATCAACTTTCCAAAGGGGCATGAAAGAAGCTTTTGGCCAGACCGTATCTAAATGCGCCAACACAACTACATCTGGATTATTAACGCCCCACCAAAAAACTGGTCGGCCATTTACTTCACGTATCTGCGCAGGTGTTCCAAGGACTCTCGTTGCGATATCACTTGCCAAAGCAACAACATCGTTGCAAGCCGCAAGATCTTCAGTGGGAGATTCCAACTTAACAAGTGCTTCAAGGTCAGCCAACATGAGTCAATCCTATAGTGGCGCAACGCCGGTGATACGGGGAATTCTGAAGGATTGGACTTCACCTGTTGCATGATCGCGGGCAATCAACGCTCCTGCGCTAACACGGATTGGATCGATGATGCGGTGAGTGACCGAGCCATTGTTATCAGCATAGCCAATCGAAAGCGATTTTTCTTCAGCGATGTATGTATTTAATAAATCCATTGTTTCATTTGCAGTCGTGCGCGGAAGTGCGCCGAGTGCTGCATTTGCAACTTGGCGTAAATGCGTTTGCTTGTGCGTTGATTTTTCTCCTGTGCGTATTGAACGTATTGCAGCATTCAAATTCTCTTCAGTCGGTATCTCAATCTCACCAATTACTCGAGGTGGTCTAGGTTTCGTTACAGAACGATTGGATCGAGGACCAGCCAGCATAATTCCAGCAGCTGATTCACCTGCGGGTAAATATCCGGCTTCGCGCAATACGCGCATTGCCTCCGTTGCATCGTGATCACAGATAACAACTTCAGGTGCAATCCGGCGCAGTGCAAGAATTTCTAATCTCTTATCATTCATAATTTGCGAAATAAGCGCGGTGTCTTCGCAACGAATAAATGCAGCAGTATTTCCAACTCTTAACTTGCCATGTTTCTTAGATACATCAGCGATCAAATACTCCAAAGGTTGTGGCATGGGAGTTTTTGATGTCTTCATTAGGAAGCTCTTGATTTCATCGCCAGTCTTGCCATGATCCAGCGCACGTCGAATAGTTGCTTCGCTAAAGCGATAAACCGTTGCACCACCACGGCTTTCAATTTCAGCCATCATCGCTAACTGCTGAGATATCTCATGTTCTAGGGGCCCCGGAGCAATCGCAGTGTTATCGCTTTGGATCAAAATATGATCAACGGTTTTTGGCAGGTCTTGATTAATTATTGCCAGATCTTCTCCACCTAAGAATTCAGCCCCGTACTTAGAGATAGCGCCTTGGCCAGTAATGCCGAGCCATTCAGCTTCGCGAAGCGTCCAACTAGCTAACTCTTCCTGCAGAGATGAGTTTCGGCGCACCGGAGCACGCCAGGCAAGTACTTCATTAAAAGATGCCAAATCAGGTGCAGTTCCTGGATTTTCTGTAAGGAGTGCAAGGGTTAGATTACGGACCTTTGCGGCATTGACGCGATCAAGTTCTGGGCCAAGGGCGGCAACGTTTTTAGATTCTGCGCGCCCGACTAATCCACTTACTCGTGAGGTTATTAACCAAGCCGATGCAAGTGCTTGCCAGCGATCAGATGGAGTTTGCATCAACCAGATGTCAAATTTATTGCTTGGCATGATTCGATCGTTAGCATCAAAACTAATGAGTGAAGTTAAATAAGCCAGCTCTGTAATAAAAGCGGTACAAGATTCATCAACCCCTAAATGGTTAGAAAGAATCTTTAGGTCACGAACACCTAACCCACCAGCACGAAGTGCATCAGATGGTTCGTCAGCCCAAAAATTTAGTAACTCTTCTACCCAGCGCAAGACGGTGGAGATATTTGCAATAGCAGCCAAATTGACTTGGCGTTCATCGCGCTTAGTGCCATTGAGAGTGGGTTGATTAATAAAGTTTTCTTTATGAACTTTTCCGCCACGAAGGTGGATTGCTATTTCTCGAGGCAAGATAACCGTACGTTGGTCCAGCGGCACAAGAATCTTTTGATCTAGTAGCCATGCAACACCAGCCCCAGGGTTTTTAATATCGCCAACGCTTCCACGGGGTGGGCCCCAAATTAATCGCTCTAAAACTTTCTTTGCTTCTGGTGGTGCTTTTTCAATCTCGGCTAACTTAACTTTTGCAATTGATGCGGGTCCAAGACCTGCAGGCTCGTTGCCAATAACATCGCGCAGCTGCGAAGGAAGACGCATGCCATCATCGGATGGGTAGATCAATCCAATTGAAATTAAATGGTCTATCACTGCGCTGGCGGCTTTATCAGTGATAGCAACGATGTTTTTTAATGAAAAGGGCTCATTGAGTGCCGCAGCTGCTTCTAATACCTGAAACTGCCATTGATTAAGTGAGTCGATCGCGCGGGCAAGGCTTGGCGCAGAACATGCGCGCACTGCAAGAGAAGCAATATCGGGTGGAACTGGAGTTACAAGATCAGGGCGGGCAGAAAATAGTTTAAGGAAGGCATCATCATCGATACTACGCAGGTAGTCGGAGAAGGATCGCATTTCCATAACTTGCTTACATTACTGGCATTTACTGCCTAACGGCTAATCAGCGTTGCTTTCTACGTGGAGTCAACCAGGTTCCTAGAGCTGCAAGTCGTACAACAACGGGAGAAACGACTTTGGCCAAATGGCGTGCACGACGGAAATCGTGGATTGGCCAACCCTCTGCCATCGCACGAAGAGATAAAATTGCGTCAGGATTAATCGCCGATGGATGTCCGACGCATTGCAGAAGTGGAAAGTCATTATGGCTATCTGAGTATGAATAACACTCCTCTAAGTTAAAACCTTTTTCTTCTGCCAATCTATAAATTGCAGTAGCTTTTTCTTTTCCATGCAATAAAGCTCCCTGCATTGCGCCCGTGTATTTGCCATCTTTTGTTTCAGCCTTACTGCCAAGTGCTCCAGTAAAACCTAAGCGTTGGGCAATGAGTACGGCCATATCTTCAGGAGCAGCTGTCACTAGCCAGACTTCTTCACCGGCAGCTAGGTGTTTTTGCGCGATATCAATTGTTCCCTGCCAAAGAGCTGGTGAAACATATTGGTCATAAATCTCTTGTGCAATCTTTGCAATATCTGCCACTGAGTGGCCACCGATAAAATCTGTTGCCGCATCTTGAAAACGTTGGATCTCTTCTTTGTTTTCTTTACCAGTTAAGCGAAATCTCAGATTGGCTAAAACGAATCGCGAAATATCCTTCTTTGTGAAGTAGCCCCGCTGATACATGCCTTTTCCCAGGAAGTAGAGGGTTGAGCCACGAATCAGGGTGTTATCGACATCAAAAAAGGCCGCTCGCTTCGCCGTGAGTGCCATGTCACTACCTTAACGAACTTGCACCAATTGGGACGCTTTATGCTTTGCCAATGAGTTCAACAGTGCATGTCGTGCGTCACGGTGAAGTAGAAAATCCCAACAAGATTCTCTATGGACGCCAACCTGGGTGGAGCCTTTCTGTGCGTGGACAAGAGATGGCCAAAACTCTGGGCGATTGGTCGAGGACAATTGATCTTGGCGCTCTCCATGTTTCACCGCTGCAACGGGCCCAAGAAACTGCGGCCCCAATTGCCGCAGCGCACAATATTTCTATTACAACTGATGAGCGATTAATCGAAGCTGCAAATGTATTTGAAGGCAAGCCATTTGGTGTCGGCGATGGAGTTTTAAAACATCCGTCATCATGGCGCCATTTGTGGAATCCATGGAGACCGTCATGGGGTGAACCATATGACGAGCAGATCAACCGAATGCTAGCGGCCATCTTTGCCGCAAGAGATGCCGCAAAGGGAAAAGATGCGATTGTCGTTTCACATCAACTACCTATTTGGATTCTTAGAAGCGCAATTGAGAATCGTAGATTGCTTCATGATCCCCGACGACGCGAATGTACTTTGGCCTCAGTGACAAGCGTTCATTTTGATGATGAAGGTTTTATCTCTGGACTTACTTATTCCGAACCTGCACGTCACTTACTTCCAGAGAAGAAGTAATGAGATTTAGTTCTAAGGCGATTGCCTCTCTAGTTATGGGTGTATTACTAACTGGATGTGGCGGGGGTGGAACTTCTAGTTCGCAAGAGAGTTTCGTAGCAGGAAATGGTTCAGTTACTTTTATTAGTCCTGAAAAAAGAGTTGAAGCACCCGCCTTATCAGGGATGACTCTGTCAGGAAAAAACTACACATTTAACCTTGGCAAGGTTGCAGTAGTAAACGTATGGGCTTCATGGTGTTCGCCATGTCGGGCAGAAGCACCAACACTGGTTGCACTTGCAAATAAATACACCGACGTTGCCTTTATGGGGATTTTAACTCGCGATAATCCAGCGACTGCCGAAGCATTCCAGCGTCGTTTTGCTCTGCCATATCCAACGTTCATTGATGATTCACTATTAATTGGGTTTAAAGGATCGCTCCCAGCAAATGCAATTCCATCTACGGTTGTAATTGATAAAAAGGGCAAAGTTGCCGCACGAATTTCAGGTGAAATTACTGTCGCATCTCTAAGTGAGTTAATAGAGCGGGTGAGCGCCGAATGAGAGATTTCTTTGTAGAACAGATTATGAGCGGCTTTCTTATTACCGCTTTACCCGTGGCATTTATAGCAGGGGTTATTTCATTTCTCTCACCATGTGTTCTACCGCTAGTACCTGGCTACTTATCTTTTGCTGCAGGGTTTTCAGCTAACCGTGGGAAAGTGCTATTAGGTTCCATTCTATTTGTTCTTGGTTTTAGCGCAGTCTTTGTTTCGTACGGCGCGATTTTTGGTGGAATCGGAAATCATTTAGTAGCAAATGAAGATTTGATTTCACGAATCCTAGGTGTGGTCACTATTTTTCTCGGTTTCATATTTTTAGGTAAATTTCCATTTGCACCAACATTTCGTCCGACGATGAAAACAACAGGCGGCTTAATCGGTGCACCAGTCTTGGGTTTCCTTTTTGGTGTTGGCTGGACCCCATGTATCGGACCAGCATTAGCAGCTGTTGAAACCTTAGCTTTTCAAGAATCAAGTGCAGTACGAGGGGCCTTGTTATCTCTAGGGTATTGCTTTGGGCTAGGTCTTCCATTTATTGCCTCAGGGGTTTTTCTTGATCGCTCTGAAAAACTTCGGAAGTATTTGGTTAAGCGCGGAGATTTAATTTCAAAAATTGGCGGAGTATTTCTCATTGTTATCGGTGTTATGGAAGTTACTGGCATGTGGGGCCAGATGATGAATTCTATTCGTGCGTTAATCTCAGATTTTATTCCGGTGGTTTAAATGAGCCAAGAGATCCAACTTCCAGAGCTCGGCAGCGTTGGCCTACTTCGTTATAGCTGGCGCCAATTAACTAGTATGCGTACCGCGCTAATTCTCCTGTTAATGCTTGGTGTTGCAGCGATTCCCGGTTCTGTTATTCCGCAACGCACACAAAATCCAATGCAGGTAAGCGATTATTTTAAGAACTCTCCAGAGCTTGCACGCTGGATGGACAAATTCTCACTTTTTGATGTTTATGGTTCACCTTGGTTTAGCGCAATCTATATCTTGCTTTTTATATCACTCATCGGCTGCGTATTCCCTCGAACAATCGAGCATTTTCATGCATCCCGTGCATTGCCGCCGGCCACACCTAAGAATCTAGATCGCATGGAGCACCACGCATCATGGAGCGCCGAAGGTGATGAGTTAGATAAAGCCCGCGCTTGGTTTAAATCAAAGCGGTTTCGAGTTTTAGAAATAGATGGCTCTATCTCTGCTGAAAAAGGATTTATGCGTGAAACTGGAAACCTCTTTTTTCACCTTGCCCTCATCCTTATTTTATTGGGGATTTCATTTAGTTCACTCTTTGGCATGCGTGGAGAGGCGATCCTTAATGTAGGAGAGCGCTTTGTAAACACGCCAACTAGTTATGACTCTTTGCAATATGGAAAACTTTTTGGCGAGGGAAACCTTTCAGATTTTGTAATCACGATTGATAAGTTCACGGCCAAATACAACATTGATACAAACGCACCAGAGGATTACGTGTTGGATGTAAGTTTTGCAGAAGGTGACTTAACTAAAACTCAAACGCGAGTAATTAAAGTTAACTCTCCGTTGCGATTAGGAAATACAAATATCTATCTGCAAGCTAACGGTTATTCACCCGTGATAACGGTTAGGGATTCAAAGGGTAATGTTGCAATGCAAGGACCAGTTCCATTTCTGCCGCAAGATGGAAATCTTCGCTCCATAGGGGCAATCAAGGTTCCAGATGCAGATCCACAGATGGGCTTTGTTGGCTCGTTTGTTCCAACCTATGCACGCAGTGAAGACAATGGTGCAATCAGTGTTTTCCCGGAAGCTTTAGATCCACGGTTGCTGCTATCGGCCTGGATCGGCGATTTGGGTCTAGATAGTGGAGTTCCGCAATCTGTTTACCGCATTGATACTTCAACAATGAAACAGGTAGGACTTAAATCCTTGAAGCCAGGTGAGACATTTATTTATCCGCAAGGCTCAATAACTTTTGAGGGTTATCAGCAGTGGGTCAATCTGCAAATCGTTAATGATCCTGGCAAGAACTTTGCTCTGCTCGGCGGTATTGTTGCCATCCTTGGTCTGCTTGCTTCATTATTTACAAGGCGCCGACGCATCTGGATCCGCGTAGGAAAGTCGGTAGAAGTAGCTGGTTTAGCTAAGAATGCAGCACCAGGCCTTGAACTTGAAATTGGACAGTTCGTAACGATGCTTAAAGGAGAGAAATAAATGTCACGCAACTGGGCTTATCTCTCCAACTATCTTGTTTATTCCTCAATGGCGGTTTATACATTGTCATTTTTCGCCCACGCAATTGAAACTGCTTGGGCTGTGCGCGTTACAACCGAGGATTCAAAGCAAACCCTTGATTACAAGCGCACAGAAAAAGTTGCACGAATAGCAACTGCAATGATGGTTTTAGGCTTTCTTTTATTAGTTGCAGGCGTAATCGCACGAGGAGTTTCAGCAGGGCGTGTTCCATGGGGCAATATGTATGAGTTCTCAATTACGGGGGCAATGGCATTTTCTGGCGCATACCTTGCAGCACTTCGTAAATATGATCTACGTTGGTTGGGCTTAATTGTTTCAATTGCAGTTCTTCTCACTCTTGGCACTGCAGTAGCTGTTTTATATCGCCCGAGCGCACCGCTTGTTCCAGCGCTTAAATCAACGTGGTTAGTTATCCATGTATCAGCTGCGATTATCTCTGGTGGAGTATTTCTCTTAGCAAATGCAATTGCCGCGGCTTATCTGTATTTAGATGCGATGGAGTCACGGGGTGAAAGAACTGCTTGGGCAAAGCGTTTGCCATCACTTGAAGATTTAGATCAACTTTCATATCGATTAGTTGCATTTGTATTTCCACTTTGGACTTTTGCAGTTATCGCGGGTGCTATCTGGGCCGAAAGCGCCTGGGGACGTTATTGGGGCTGGGATCCAAAAGAGACGTGGGCTTTTATTACCTGGGTCGCTTATGCAGCGTATTTACATGCACGTGTAACTATCGGTTGGCGTGGGCGTAAAGCAGCATGGCTCTGTCTGTTTGCTGGATCGACATTTCTTTTTAACTACGTCTATGTCAATGTTTGGGGAACTGGAAAGCACACCTATTCAGGTCTTTAATAATTAAAGCTTGCGCAAGAAATCTGGATCATCATCCGGTGGCAGGATACGACGCTTTGGGCCGCCACCTAAACGTGGTTGCTTTGGGCGACCTGCGATCCAATATGCAATCGCACCAAAAGTTTGAATCAAAATAATTATCAGAATCCATGCCCACTTAGGAAGATTACGAACCTGAGTCTCATCAGTACGTGCACAATCAACTAATGAAAAAATCATGAATCCAGCTAGCAGAAAAACTAGTACAAGTTGTGACATGGTTTTATTGTAGCGCTAAGGCAAAAGCGAAGAGAGTTGCAAAGAACATTTGTAGCTTTCCAGTCTTTCCCAGTAAAGGAATGAGCCCGGGTCCAGTAGTTCCAGCCAGTACTGCACGAGAAATCGAAGTACTTAGCGGGAGTGCTGCAAAGGTGAGTAATGCCCATGGGATCAAAGTTGCAATCGCGGCGAGATGAGCAAGAACTAGAAGAGAGACAAAACCAAGACGAGCGCGTTTATCGCCAAGTCGTACTGCCAGCGTGCGTTTGCCAACGAGTCCATCTTGAGCCCGATCGCGAATATTGTTGATGGCCAAAATTGCGCAAGCAAGTGCACCCATTGGAACTGAACAAAGAATGCTCAAGGCGGTTACATTTCCAGTTTGTGTGTAATACGTTCCAACAGTTGCAGTTAGTCCAAAGAATATAAAAACAGAGAGCTCGCCTAAACCGCTATAGCCGTAAGGATTTTTTCCGCCGGTATATCCCCAAGCAGCAGCAATCGCTGCGACTCCGACCAAGAGCAATAAAGGCGAAGTTAGAAGCGATAACCAAATTCCGGCCACGGATGCAATTCCAAATGAGATAAATGCAGCCATCTTGACTTGCTTGGCAGTTGCTAAACCACTTGCAACTAAGCGAGTCGGACCGATGCGATTAGCATCTGTACCTTTGACGCCATCGGAGTAGTCATTGGCGTAATTAACTGCAATTTGCAGCCAAACTCCGACTTTTAACGCAAGGGCTGCACGGAACCAGTTCCAATCAGCTCCTGCCAAAGCTGTGGCTACGACAACAGGTGCGATAGCAGCAGGCAAAGTGCGCGGTCTTGCACCAATAATCCACTTATTCATTTCTCACCATCTTGGCTAGAGCGCTGCGATCGACCTTACCGATACCGAGCAAAGGAAGAGATTCTAGGAGATGAACTCCTTTTGGCTTAGAAGCTGCGCCAAGGGCTGCTTCTAGATACTGTGAAATTTCGCTTTCATTAATCTCGCCTACGACTGCAAGATGTAGAGCATGTCCCCATTGAATGTCATTGATTGCAAAAGCGGCAAATTCGATTTCAGGATATCTAATTGAGAGCGTTGCTTCGATCCCAGTGAGCGAGATATTTTCACCGCCTGAGATAATTACATCATCTGCTCGGCCAAGAATGTGTAGCTTGCCTTCAACAATTTCACCGAGATCATTAGTCACAAACCAACCATCATTTAGTTTATAAAGTTCAGGTGCATTTAAATATGTTTGTGACATTACGGATCCACGAATTTGTACTAATCCTTTTTCATTTATTGAGTACTCAACGCCATCAATTGCCTGACCGTTATAGATACAACCACCAGATGTTTCAGTCATCCCATAAGTTTCAACAACTTTGATGCCAGCGGCCTCGGCTTGTTGGCGCAAGGTTGCAGATAAGGCTGCACCACCAACTAGTACGGCTTGCGCATTTTGAAGGTGACGAAGCAATCGATCCTCACCATTGAGTGCGCGAAAGAGTTGAGTGGGAACTATTGAAGTGAAATCAACCTTTGGATATTCACCTTCATGTTCGCGCAAATCAACTGGGAGAGTTCCTAGCTCCATTGAACGAATGATGACGTTTACAGCAGCGATGTGCGTTAATGGCAAGAAGAGAGACCATTGTTGTCCAGGCATTGCATTAAGAAATAGATTCGAAGCTCGTGCTGAAGCAAGCAAGGAGGCCGCTGTAAAAGAGACTTCTTTACTTAAACCAGTCGTTCCGCTAGTTCCTATGACAAGAGCGATATTTGAAGGCGCATTTTCTGATCGAATTTCGCCAAGCCCCAAAGCCGGGCCTTTGCCGACCAGGGCATCACTGATTTGTGCGGCCAGCTCGGATATTTTGCAGGCAGGGCTGACCCTTTGAATACGCCGTTGTGACTTCATCTCCATTGCACCCGTAGGGTATCCCTTGTTAAGACAATGGAGGAAATGTGAGTAAGCCGTTCAAGCGTGATTTTGGTAGCCGTGAGATTCCTACGTGGGTAACTGCGCCCGGTGGTGATGATTTCACTGACATTAAATATCAGATGGGTGATGGCATAGCCAAGATCACCATTAACCGCCCTCAAGTTCGCAATGCATTTCGCCCCCAAACAATTATTGAATTAATCGAGGCATTTCATTTAGCGCGCGATAACGAAGATATTGGCGTCATTATTTTTACTGGAGAAGGCACAGAAGCATTTTGTTCTGGAGGTGACATAAGTGTTCGTGGAGACGATGGATACCTTGGCGATGACAAGTTAGCTAAAAAGGGAATTGGCCGCCTAAATGTTTTAGATTTACAAGTGCAGATTCGCCGTACTCCAAAACCTGTCGTTGCAATGGTTGCTGGTTGGGCGGTTGGCGGCGGACATGTTTTGCATGTTGTTTGTGATTTAACAATCGCTGCCGATAATGCAAAATTTGGTCAGACCGGCCCAATGGTTGGATCTTTTGATGGAGGATATGGTGCAGGTTTACTTGCTGCACATGTCGGCCAAAAGAAGGCCCGCGAAATTTGGTTCTTAACTCGTCAATATAATGCACAAGAAGCGCTAGATATGGGATTGGTAAATACCGTTGTCCCAATTGCAGAACTTGAAGCTGAAACTGTTTCCTGGTGCCGCGAAATGCTTCGTAATTCTCCACTTGCACTTCGTCTGCTTAAATCCAGCTTGAATGCCGCAGATGATGGATTAGCAGGGGTGCAACAGTTAGCAGGAGATGCAACACTTTTG
>CAITQC010000168.1 GCA_903894425.1 uncultured Actinomycetes bacterium | reverse complement strand
GAACAATTGACTTATCACCGATTCGAACTGAGGGCATGAGCACTGAACCCTCAACGATTGCGCCGCGTCCAACTGTTACATCGTATGACACCACAGATCCATGCAGGATTCCGCCGGAAATAATCGAACCTGCACCGACGATTGAATCGTGGGCTCCCCCGCTTTCGCTGAACTTGGCAGGCGGAAGTGATGGTGGATTAGTAAGTAAGGGCCATTCTCGGTTATATAAATTAAAGATTGGATGAACTGAAACTAAATCCATATGTGCGTCGTAATAAGCATCGATTGAACCAACATCGCGCCAGTAACCCTTATCGCGATCAGTTTCACCCGGAACAACATTGTTAGCAAAGTCGTAGACCTTAGCTTCACCATTTTTAGTTAAGAAAGGAATGATGTTTCCACCAAGGTCATGGCGTGATTCGATATCTTCGGCATCGATAATCAAGGCTTCTTCCATTACATCACGTTTAAAGATGTAGTTACCCATTGAAACTAAGCAGAGATCAGGATGACCTGGCATTGCAGGTGGATCTGATGGCTTTTCATGGAAAGCTTTAATAGTAATTCCATCTTCGGCAAGTTCGATAACGCCGAATTCATGGGCCTCAGAACGTGGCATGCGAATGGCAGCAACGGTGATTCCGGCTCCAGTTTCAACATGTTGCACAAACATCTGACCTGGATCCATACGGTAAACGTGGTCGGCACCAAAAACTAAAACATGTTCTGGATTTTCATCATGAATCAAATTGAAGTTCTGCAAAATAGCATCGGCGCTACCTGTATACCAACGCGGGCCTAAGCGCTGTTGGGCTGGTACTGGGGTGATGTAGTTTCCGAGCAAGGCCGACATGCGCCAAGTAGTGGTGATGTGACGGTCGAGTGAATGCGATTTGTATTGAGTTAATACAGCGATTTTCAACATGTTGGCATTTACAAGATTAGATAGAACAAAATCGATGAGGCGATATGAACCACCAAATGGAACCGCAGGCTTTGCGCGATCTGCGGTCAAAGGCATTAAACGCTTTCCTTCACCGCCGGCAAGGACTATTCCAAGGGGAAGTTTAAGTTTTGCCATGTGCTAACGATAGCCTGTACCCCTTGATGCCGATAGGGGGTTTTATATGAGCGAGTTAAAAGTTGGCATCGTTACTAAGGAATGGCCCCCAGCAATCTATGGCGGTGCCGGTGTTCATGTCCTTCAATTGACGCAAGCTCTTCGCGCGATCAAGGGTCTTCATGTTGATGTCCATTGCTTTGGCGAAAAACGCGAAGATGCTTTTGGCTATGGAGTCCCAACAGAGTTTGCAACAGCCAACCCTGCACTCCAAGCTCTTGTCACAGATCTTGAAATCGCTACTCACTTATCAAATGTTGACTTGGTCCACTCACATACTTGGTATGCCAACATGGCAGGACATGTTGCTTCCTTGCAATATTCAATCCCCCACATAGTCAGTGCGCATTCCCTCGAACCTTTGCGTCCGTGGAAGGCAGAACAGTTAGGCGGCGGATACGCCATATCTTCATGGGCCGAAAAAACAGCTTATGAAGGTGCAGCGGCAATCATCGCAGTAAGTGATGCAATGCGCGCCGATGTATTAGCTGCTTACCCATCAATTGATGACAATAAGGTCGTAACAATTCGAAATGGTGTTGATACATCAAAATTCGCTCCAAACCACGATGAATCAGTACCTGCCAAATATGGTGTTAGCGGTCCCTATGCAATCTTTGTTGGCCGTATTACTCGTCAAAAAGGTTTGGCACATTTGCTACGTGCTTGGAAAGATGTCCCTGCAGAATATGGACTAGTTCTTGCCGCAGGAAGTCCAGATGAAGAAGGAATCGGCAAGGAAGTTGCCGATCTGATTTACGAGTTGCAGAAAACTCGCAGCAATATCTGGTGGATTAAAGATATGTTGCCTCACGCCGAACTCACTGCGATGTTAACGGCTGCAGATCTTTTTGTTTGTCCATCTGTCTACGAACCACTTGGAATCGTTAACTTAGAAGCGATGGGATGCGAAACCGCAGTCTTAGGTTCACGAGTCGGTGGAATTCCAGAAGTAGTTGCTGACAAGACAACGGGTGAGTTAGTTGATTACAAGGGTGATGCCGCAGCATTTGAAAGCGCCTTAAGTGAATCCATCACGCGTTTAATGTCACAGCCAGAACTGCTTAAGAAATATGGAACTGCTGGCAGAGT
>CAITQC010000167.1 GCA_903894425.1 uncultured Actinomycetes bacterium | reverse complement strand
TGCTCAGTGAAGATCGCACCAATCTAGGAATAAGTGAACTACTGGGATACTCCGAATCAACTATTCGGCAAGAGACAATAAAGATATTTGCAAAGCTTGGCTGTCATGGTCGTGAAGAAGCTGCACAGATTTATCTTGAACGATCCACATCTGATAATAAACTTACTAACGTTTAAAAGCTTTATTCGGGTCTACCCCACGTCACAAAAGGTAAAATACTGCAACATTGTTAAAACATTTTTTAACAGTGCACAATATATTCAGAGTAGTCATGACAAGTCCAAAATATATTCGTGCGCAATTAGGAGATAATTGTATGAAGTTTGCGAGAAACTCGAGAACATTGTTATTTAGACTCTGACCAAATAATGAACGTTCTCCTTAGTGGTAACCCCTCCATTCACCCTATGAATGAGCTCATAATTATTGACGTACTTTATAATTACCTCGGTTATTCAGTTCGCTATTTTCCAACCGCAATTAACTCCATTTCAATTGGAACAGGAGATTAGACATGTCATTGACTTCGTTTTCTGAGTTAGTTGATTTCTTGGCAGTCAAAAACCACACGATTCCAAACATCCTTGCTCACATGGTGCTTCGTACACTCTCACCATTGGATGCCACTTCAGCCTATCTGTCTCATCTCAAGGAAGATGGCGTGTTGGAATCTGTTGGGGCATTTGGCCTAGGCGATATTAGAAATTCTGAACATACGAAACCAATCTCACTCAAGGATAAGTTTCCGCTCACAGATTCAGTGAGAAATCGAAGCACGGTATGGGTCAATAGCTTGCCTAACTGGCCTGAAGAATACCCCACACTTAAAAACCTTAGCTATGACACCGGCGAAAAAACCTATATTTCTTTTCCAATAGAAAAGTATGGGACACCGATTGCAGCCATCGGTATATTCAGCAAATCTGTATTGATCCAAACGGCAGAGATCGATGCCTTCTTGAGGGCTATTGCTAACCTGCTTTCACTTACCATCTATCCAGTTTCTGATTCAGGTAACTTTGTGGCAAAGAGTAGAAAACCAATGCCAGCGCGCATTTTGGAGCCTTTAGAAAATCTCTTGGATGAAAGGCAGTTGGTAATCCTTGACTACATGAGTCAGGGTAGAACAAATGCAGATATTGCTAAGCTCTTCACTCTTTCTGAATCAACGATTCGCCAACAGAGTATCAAAATATTTGCAGCACTCAAATGCCAAGGCCGCCAAGAAGCCGCTCAAATATTTAGAGATAGCCGAGCATTATTGCGTGATTACGCTTCATGAGAGAATTCATGAATATAGAACGCGTATCCGAATTCGTTGCATTTCTTTCGAATAAGAGCCATTCATTCGAAGAGGTTCTCGCCCATTTAGTTCTTAGGGTATTTGAGCCATTAGGGGCAACATCTATCTTTCTCTTCGAAGTATATCCCGATGGAATTATTCAAAGCAATGCGCGGTACGGGGCGAGTGCTTTGGCAATGAATGCATATCCCAATACTTATACTTTGCGCGACGTTACACCTATAAATGAGTGCATCAAGAGCTGCAGATCGGTATGGGTTACAACTCTGCCGGATTGGCCTTCGGAATATGTATTGCTCAATAGAGTTGCTTACACTGAACCAGAGAAGAGTTTCTTTTGTTTTCCAATTCAACGTGATGGAACTCCTGTTGCAGTACTGGCGTTGTTTTGCATGCCTGAGCTTTCGCCAACGGCTGAGCTCGATGCCTTCCTTCAAGCACTTGCGAGTGTGTTTTCACTTCATATCTTTCAACAAAAATCAGTGGCAAAGAACAGTGATTATCGATTCGGAGATGCAAGAGGCTTACATTCACCTGGCCAAGTAAACGGACTTACCGAGCGCCAACAGTTGATTCTCAAGATGATCAGTGAAGAGCTCACTAACGCTAAAATTAGTGAGCTACTTCGTTTTTCTGAGTCGACGATTCGACATGAAACAATAAAGATTTACGCTTTTCTGCAATGCAATGGCCGTGAAGAAGCTTCAGCAATTTACAAGGAGTACCTAGCAAAGAAGGCGGTGGCTTAAAAGCTTTATTCGGGTTTGCGTCCCTGTCTCATGAGACCAAAAGTTACGGCATCTTCTAGGGCCATGGCAGATGCAGCAATCACATTTTCGTGAACTCCTACCGTGTTCCATTCGCCCCTGCCATCACTTGTTTCAACTAATACGCGCGTAATAGCACCTGTACCAAGACGTCCTTCAAGAATACGAACCTTGTAATCGGTTAGCTCTAGAACTTCAAGCTCTGGATACAAAACCTTAAGGCCAGTGCGCAGCGCGTTATCAAATGCGTTAACTGGTCCATTTCCAACTCCTGTGCAGGCAATCTGCTTTCCCATGGCGGTGACTTTTATTTCAGCCCGAGTAAGAATGCTCTGATCTTCTGATCTTTCAACGGTTGTTAACCAGTGGTCGATTGTAAAAAATGATGGGCGCTTCCCTGTCATCTCTTCGTGGACAAGAAGTTCAAATGATGCATCGGCTGCTTCAAAGGTAAATCCACGTGATTCCATCTCTTTAACGCGATCAACGATACGACCGATAAGTTCCTTATCTCCGCCAAGATCTACGCCTAATTCCTGCGACTTTAATTCAATGGAAGCACGGCCAGCCATATCGCTAACTAACATGCGCATATCATTTCCAACTGATGCTGGATCTTCATGTTGATACAGCGATGGATCGACCTTGATGGCACTGGCGTGCAGGCCGGCCTTGTGAGCAAATGCTGATACGCCAACGTAAGGCTGACGCGCACTTGAAGAGACATTTGTAACTTCGGCAACTGCGTGCGAGATTCTAAATGCTTCTCGCAAGGCATCCTTCGGCAAAACTAGTTGGTGCTTTTTTAACTCAAGGTTTGCAATGATTGTTACTAAATCAGCATTTCCTGTTCGCTCACCATAACCATTGAGTGTTCCTTGCACATGGGTGGCCCCTGCGGCAACTGCTGCCATGGAATTTGCGACTGCGCATCCTGTGTCATTGTGGCAGTGGATTCCAAGTCGGGCAGAGCTTGCGGTTAAAACATCATGGACAACTTGTGAAAGTTCATCGGGCAACATTCCACCGTTGGTGTCGCATAGTGCAATGACATCAGCGCCTGCTTCAGCAGCTGTACGCACAACTTCTAATGCATAAGCACGGTTGCTGCGATAGCCGTCAAAGAAGTGTTCGGCATCAAGGAAAACCCGTTGACCTTCGGCAATTAAATGAGTAACAGAGTCGCGGATCATTTCAAGGTTTTCATTCAGCGTAGTCTTGAGTGCTAAATCAACGTGACGGTCAAATGCTTTTGCCACCAAAGTAACTGCAGGTGCACCAGAGTCACGAAGGGCTCCAAGCAAAACATCATCAGCGGCTTTTACATTTGGGCGACGTGTTGCACCAAATGCTACGAAAGTTGCATTCTTAAGTACTAACTCTTTCTTAGCGCGGGCAAAGAACTCAGTGTCCTTTGGATTTGCCCCTGGCCATCCACCTTCGATAAAGCCAACGCCAAGATCATCTAAGTGGCGTGCAATGGCCAACTTGTCATGAACTGAGAGATTTAGGCCTTCTTGTTGGGCACCATCACGCAAAGTGGTGTCGTAGATATGAAATGCATCAGATACTGGCATTAGCAGACCTTACGTACCCAGTTATGTGTATCGGCAATTGTTCCATGTTGAATCGCTAACAAATGATTGCGAATCTGCATCGTGATTACGCCAGGTTGCCCATCACCAGTTATCCATGTACCCATTGCCGACTTTGCAGAGCCAACGGGTGAAACAACGGCGGCAGTTCCACAAGCAAAGATTTCAGTGATTTCACCGGATGCAACGCCATCGCGCCAATCATCAACAGAGAGCATGACTTCTTCGACCTTATATCCGAGATCTTTAGCGACAGATAAAATCGAATCGCGCGTAATTCCTGGCAGCAATGTTCCAGTCAACTTGGGAGTAATAACAGTTGCATCGGCGCCTTTGCCCCTTACAAAGTAAAGGTTCATGCCGCCCATCTCTTCAACCCATTTGCGCTCTTTGGCATCGATCCAAACAACTTGATCGCAACCCTCTTTAGCTGCAGCTTTTTGTGCAACAAGGGATGCTGCGTAGTTTCCGCCGCACTTTGCTTCACCTGTTCCGCCTTGAGCCGCGCGAACATACTCAGTTGAAATCCAAACAGAGACAGCCTTAGATGGATCAAAGTAAGCACCGGCTGGGGTTGCAATAAGAATGTATGTGGCTTTATTTGTTGGACGAACACCTAAACCAACTTCGGTAGCAATCATAAATGGTCGGATATATAAAGACTCTCCCACTCTATTTGGAACCCAACCCGCATCTTGCTTAACAAGAGTTTCTACGGTTTCAAGAAATAGCGCTTCTGGCATTTCTGGCAAAGCTAAACGTTTAGCAGAGTTTGCAAAACGCTTTGCATTTGCATCTGGGCGAAAGAGTGAGATTCCACCATCTGGTTGACGATAAGCCTTCATGCCTTCAAAGATTTCTTGACCATAATGAAACACGGCCGTTGCAGGGTCTAAAGAGAGTGGACCATAAGGCTTTAGCTCTGGTTCGGCCCAGCCATCTTTTTCATTCCATTCACAAACAACCATGTGATCGGTGTAGTACTTACCGAATCCACCTTCTGCAACAAGTGCATCACGTGTTGCAGCATCTTTTGCATTGGTGTTGAGTGTGATTTTCATGGCTTATAGCGCTGCGACTAGCGCATCTCCGATTTCACTAGTGCTTCGCTTTTTATCTCCTCGTGCCAATAAATCTGCGGCAACTGCGCGTTCAACTTCGCGCGCAGCATCGCCATAACCTAAGTGATCTAGCATCATAGCTACAGACATAACAGTGGCAGTTGGATCTGCAATATTTTTGCCTGCGATATCTGGGGCCGATCCATGAACTGGCTCAAACATTGATGGGAATTTTCCAGTTGGATTGATATTGCCTGAAGCGGCTAAACCGATTCCGCCACAGATTGCAGCTGCGATATCGGTCAAGATATCTCCAAATAGATTGTCGGTAACCACAACATCAAAGCGCTCTGGGTTGGTAACAAAGAACATTGAAGCTGCATCGACATGCAAGTAATCGGTAGCAACGGTTGGATACTCCTTGGAAACTTCGTTAAATGTTCGAGTCCATAGTCCACCAGCTCGGGTTAATACGTTGTTTTTATGCACCAATGTCAGCTTCTTGCGATCACGCTTAAGGGCGCGTTCGAAAGCATCTCGGATTACTCGTTCTGCACCGCGGCGAGTATTCAAACTCTCCTCTGTTGCAATCTCTGCATCGGTACCTTCTGCAAGCACTCCCCCGGCGCCAACATATGGGCCTTCAGTTCCTTCACGCACAACAACAAAATCAATCGCCGCTTTGGTTGCAAGTGGTCCTGTCACGCCTGGCATCAAACGTGCAGGACGCAGATTGATGTAATGATCAAAGGCAAAACGAAGCTTTAATAAAAGCCCGCGCTCTAGAACTCCACTTGGAACTGTTGGATCTCCAACTGCGCCTAGCAAAATAACATCCTTCGTTGCAATCTCATCCAAGATGGTTTGTGGCAAAACTTCGCCAGTACGATGCCAATAGCCTGCACCTAAATCATATGAAGTACGATTGAAGGTGACGTCATATTTCTTGGCAACGGCATCTAGAACTTTAAGGCCTTCGTTAACAACTTCAGGTCCGATTCCATCGCCGGCGATTACTGCTAGTTCAATAGTTTTCATTACTCCACCAAAAATACTGAACGCACAAACTCGGCATCAGTATCCTTCTTAACTTTGGCAACGATATCTTCGTGCACATGTGAATCAACAGTCAGAGCCATAAGGGCGGTACCGCCAGCTTGGCTACGCGCAACCTGCATCGCAGCGATATTTACTTTTGATTCACCCAGTGTCTGTCCAACGATTCCGATAATGCCTGGGCGATCAACGTAACGAATAAACAAAATGTTATCTGTTGGTGGAAGATCAAGGCGGAATGAATCGATTCCAACGATCTTTTGAACCTGTTTGATTCCCATCAACGTACCATCGATCGACATTGCTTTACCTGTGCCTGTCGTAGCACGCAAAGTAATCATCGAACGATATTCAGGACAATCAGCGCTATTGCTAACGGAAGAAACCATCCCGCGTTCAGTAGCTAGCCCGGGTGCGTTGACGTAGGTGACTTCCTCTGCACCCACTGCCAAGAGCGCGCCTTTGAGCGCAGAAATTCCCAGAATTGATGAGTCATGAACAGAGATTTCACCCTTTACGGTTACATCGATGTTTACAGGCAGTTCGCCAAGAAGTTCGGTTGCAATCTCTGACATTTTTTCAACAAGCGGCAACGATGGTCGAATATCTTCATGAATCACACCACCCTTGACGTTCACTGCATCGGGTACAAGTTCGCCAGCAAGTGCCTTGCGAACAGATACAGCAACAGCAATTCCTGCGCGCTCTTGAGCCTCATCAGTTGATGCGCCTAAGTGAGGTGTTGCTACAACTTGATCGAGTGCAAATAGCGGTGAATCAGTACATGGTTCAGTTATATAAACATCAAGTCCAGCACCAGCAACTCGACCTTCAGTAATCGCATCAAAGAGCGCAGCTTCATCAAGTACTCCACCGCGCGCAGCATTTACGATGCGAACTGCGGGCTTAACTTTTTTCAGCGCTTCAACGCCGATTAAGTTTGCAGTCTCTTTAGTCTTTGGCAAGTGAATCGTTATGAAATCAGATGTCTTTAAGAGCTCATCAAGATCTACCAATTTCACGCCAAGTTGTGCGGCGCGTGCTGGTTGAAGATATGGATCGTATGCAACAACGTTCATGCCAAATGCCTGCATGCGAGATGCAACTAATTGACCGATGCGTCCAAAGCCAACGATTCCTAACCTCTTTTCAAAGAGTTCGGTGCCCGTGAACTTAGAACGTGCCCACTTTCCATTACGAAGGGCGGCATTAGCAGGTGAGATAAAGCGAGCGGATGCAAGCAATAAAGAAATTGCAAGCTCTGCAGCACTTACGATATTTGATGTTGGCGCATTAACAACCATGACACCTGCAGCAGTAGCTGCAGGGATATCTACGTTATCTAAACCAACACCGGCACGTGCAATTACTTTTAAACCTTTTGCTGCATTAATCGCTTCTGCATCCATTTTGGTTGCAGAACGAATCAAGACCGCATCTACTCCTTTTGCAAGAGCTGCAAGAAGCTGGCCTCGATCTGCGCCATCACAGTTGATGACTTCAAAATCTGGGCCAAGAGCTTCAAGGGTTGCGGGGCTTAACTCTTCAGCGATTAATACAACAGGTTTAGCCACGCGCCGCGCTGCCCTCTTTGTAGTCATCGCCCTTTGATTGCTTCATCCATGAAAACATTTTGCGAAGTTCGCGGCCAACGGCCTCGATTGGATGTGTCTCACCCTTTGCGCGAAGCGCAGTGAACTCAGGAGCACCTGCCTCTTGATCATCGATGAAGCGCTTAGCAAAAGCACCGCTTTGAATATCGGCAAGAACTGCTTTCATGTTTTCCTTAACGTGTGGATCGATAACACGTGGACCAGAAACATAATCACCAAATTCAGCTGTGTCAGAGACTGACCAACGCTGCTTTGCGATTCCACCCTCGTACATTAAATCTACGATGAGCTTTAGTTCGTGCAAGCATTCAAAGTAAGCAACTTCTGGCTGATATCCCGCTTCAGTCAAAGTTTCAAAGCCATACATAACAAGTTGTGAAGCTCCGCCGCAGAGAACTGACTGCTCACCAAATAGATCTGTTTCAGTCTCTTCAGTAAAAGTTGTAAGGATTCCACCGGCACGAAGTCCGCCGATCGCCTTGGCATATGAGAGTGTCAAAGGCCATGCGCTACCTGTTGCATCTTGTTCGACTGCAACGATTACTGGAACTCCGCGACCTGCTGCGTATTCACGACGAACCAAGTGGCCTGGACCCTTTGGTGCAACCATGCACACATCTACTGCTGCAGTTGGCTTGATGTAACCAAAGCGAATATTGAAACCATGACCGAAGAACAATGCATCGCCATCTTTTAGGTTAGGCAAGATTGAATCTGTGTAGATGTGGCGCTGAACATGGTCAGGTGCCAAGATCATGATCACTGTTGCTTCTTGAACTGCCTCGGCAACTGAAACAACACGTAAACCTTCAGCTTCGGCCTTTGCGCGTGATGCTGAACCCTCTTTTAATCCAACGCGAACATCGACACCGCTATCGCGCAAGTTAAGTGCGTGTGCATGTCCCTGTGAGCCGTAACCGATGATCGCGACTTTGCGACCCTGGATGATGGATAGATCTGCATCCTCTTCGTGATACATCGTTGCTGCCACGGTATTTCTCCTTTAGTTCTGGTAATCGGGTTGAGTGTCGTGAACGGTTGGTGCTGCTTTATTTGGTACTATTTCCTTAATAGAAATGACATTGATCAACTTATCGAGCTGGGCTATTACTTGCTCTAGCGCATGGCCTTCCAAATTAACCACGATGTCCATCTGTGAAACCTGTGGGTTTGCAGTTGGTCCAACTGATAAGCGTTCAATGTTGTATGCACGTCGTGAAAATAGGCCAGCAACGCGGGCCAAAACGCCAGGTGAGTTTTCGACTAAAACTTCGAGTGTGTGTTGGGCCATTTTATAGCTCCTGTGAATCCCAGTCAGGCGCGGTTTCTCGCGCGATCATGATTTCGTCATTTGATGTTCCGGCAGCAACCATTGGCCACACCATCGCATCGCGATGAACACGGAAATCAACAACTACTGGCTGATCATTGATGCTCATAGCTTTTTCAATCGTTGCATCTACATCTTCTTCGCGTTCACAACTTAAACCGATGCAGCCCATTGCTTCTGCAAGCATTGGGAAGTTGGGAATACGCTTTGATTCAAGGCTGGTATTTGAGTAACGACCCTCGTAGAACAAAGTCTGCCATTGGCGAACCATTCCAAGAGATTCATTATTGATAATCGCAACTTTAATTGGAATGTTGTTGAGTGCACATGTTGTTAGCTCTTGATTAGTCATCTGGAAACAACCATCACCATCGATTGCCCAAACAGTTGTATCTGGAGCTGCTACTTTTGCGCCCATGGCTGCAGGAACTGCATAACCCATAGTTCCGAGTCCGCCAGAGTTCAACCATGTACGTGGATTTTCATATGAAACAAACTGCGATGCCCACATCTGATGTTGTCCAACACCAGATGCGATGATTGCATGTGGTCCAGAGATTTTTCCAAGGCGTTCGATTACATACTGTGGTGACAATGAACCATCTTTTGGTTTGTCATAACCAAGTGGGTATGAAGCTTTTAGTGAGTTCATCTGACGCAACCATGCAGTTAAGTCAGGTTGATTCTTAGAAAGGGCGGCCTTTAACGCTGGAATCAAAGCAGAGATAGTGTTTTTGAGATCTCCCAGTACAGCCACATCGGCGTAGCGATTCTTGCCGATTTCAGCTGGATCTACATCTGCGTGAATGACCTTTGCATTGACGGCAAATGATGAAAGTTTTCCGGTAACGCGGTCATCAAATCGAGCACCTAAAGTTATAAGCAGATCTGATTTTTGAAGCGCAGTTACTGCCGCAACAGTTCCATGCATGCCGGGCATACCAAGATGCAGTGGATGGCTATCAGGAAATGCCCCGCGTGCCATCAAAGTGGTAACAACAGGAGCCCCAAGTAATTGAGCAAGTTCTAATAGTTCGCGTGAAGCGTTGGCTTTGATTACGCCACCGCCAACATAAAACACTGGCTTACTTGATTGAGCGATAAGTGCTGCGGCATCAAGGATGGCTTGATTATCTGGAACTAACTTTGGTTTATATCCAGCTAAGTTCACTGAGGTTGGGTAGTTGAAATCTGTCATTGCTTGCAAAGCATCTTTTGCAATATCAACAAGAACTGGGCCCGGGCGGCCAGTGCTTGCAATATGGAAAGCTTCTGCGATTGCACGTGGAATATCAGCTGCATTTGTTACAAGGTAATTATGTTTTGCAAAAGGCATTGTTATGCCGCGAATATCGGCTTCTTGAAAAGCATCAGTTCCAATTGCAACAGATGGAACTTGGCCGGTGATTGCAACAACTGGAACTGAATCCATTGCAGCGTCGGCTAATGGAGTAACAAGATTTGTTGCACCTGGTCCAGAGGTTGCCATGCAGACTCCAACGCGCCCCGTAACTTGGGCATAACCAGTTGCTGCATGACCTGCGCCCTGTTCGTGTCGAACAAGAATGTGGCGGATTGAGCTAGAAAAAATTGGATCATATGCTGGAAGAATCGCACCGCCTGGGATTCCGAACATGACATCTACGCCAGCTGCTTCTAACGATGCGACAAGTGAACTCGCCCCAGTCATCTGACTCATTGTTCTTCTCCCTTCGTAGTCGTTCCTAGATTTTGAGTGGTTAAACGAAAAAACCCTCAGGTAACTGAGGGCGGCGCATGATCAATGTTCGATCACGCGCTATTTAATCACCACCACAAACTCTGTTCTCATGAGCGTATTCTCCAATGAATCACGCATGAGAGTCAAGGCATGAGATACACATCTCACAATTTGAGCAGCCCTTAGTCGCAGACTGCGCCTTTGGATGCCGATCCCACCAGCTTTGAATACTTGGCCAGAACGCCTCGGGTGTATTTATGGCCCAATGGCTTCCAGCCAATTTTGCGAGCCTGGAGCTCTGATTCATCTACCAGTAAATCTAAGGTGCGATTTGTAATATCGATTCGAACTATGTCGCCATCTTTAATGAAAGCGATTGCTCCCCCATCAACTGCTTCAGGTGCAACGTGACCAACACACAAACCTGTTGACCCGCCAGAAAAACGTCCATCTGTTAATAAGAGCGTTGATTTGCCAAGACCTGCGCCTTTAATTGCACCGGTGATCATTAACATTTCGCGCATTCCAGGTCCACCCTTTGGACCTTCATAGCGAATAACTACAACATCACCGGCTTGAATAGTTCCATTTTCAAGAGCATCCATCGCAGCTTGCTCGCGCTCGAATACTCGTGCAGGTCCTTCAAAAGATTCTATTCCAATGCCCGCAGTTTTACATACTGCGCCATCTGTTGCCAGTGAGCCATGAAGAATTGTGATTCCAACATCAGTTGAAAGCGGTGACGAGACTGGGTGCAAGATCGCGCCATCAGGAAGTGGTGGATTAATCTCGGCTAAGTTTTCGGCCATTGTTTTTCCTGTGACCGTTAATACGTCGCCATGTAAATAACCAGCATCAAGCAAGATCTTGAGAACAACTGGGATTCCGCCAACACGATCGACATCGCTCATGACGAATTTTCCAAATGGCTTCAAGTCGCCTAACAACGGTACCTTTGAACCGATGCGATTGAAATCTTCAAGAGTTAGATCAACATCTGCTTCGTGAGCAATAGCTAATAAGTGCAAAACGGCATTAGTTGAACCGCCAAGTGCCATGACAGTTGTGATTGCATTTTCAAAAGCTTTTTTCGTCAAAATATCGCGAGTTGTTATGCCTAAGCGGATTAAGTTAACAACTGCCGCCCCTGCTTGAATAGAAAATGCATCACGACGGCGATCAACGGCCGGAGGCGCAGCCGATCCTGGAAGTGAAAGACCTAAAGCTTCACCAACTGCAGCCATTGTGTTTGCGGTGTACATGCCGCCACATGCACCTTCGCCCGGACAGATAGCGCGTTCAATTTGATCAACGCGCTCTTGCGAAATTAATCCACGTGCGCATGCTCCGACAGCTTCGAAGGCATCGATGATTGTTACATCTTTGCCATCGACTTGGCCTGGCAAAGTTGTACCTGCGTAAACAAAAACTGATGCAACATCGATGCGTGCGGCCGCCATCATCATTCCTGGAAGTGATTTATCGCATCCAGCAAAAGTAACCATTCCATCAAGGCGTTCGGCCTGCATAACAGTTTCAACAGAATCTGCAATAACTTCGCGAGAAACTAATGAGAAGTGCATTCCTTCATGGCCCATTGAAATTCCATCAGAGACTGAGATTGTTCCGAACTGCATAGGAAACCCACCAGCATCGATGACACCTTGGCGTGATGCTTTTGCTAAACGATCAAGTGAAAGATTGCACGGTGTAATTTCATTCCAAGAAGAAACGATTCCGATTTGTGGCTTAACCCAATCATCATCTCCCATACCAACTGCTCGCAACATTCCACGGGCAGGTGCTCGTTCGAGGCCATCAGTAACTAGTCCAGAGCGCGGTTTCATCGTCGACATGCGATAATTCTAGCCTCTTACCGAGAAATCATTTAATCCGTATTGGAGTTTTTGCGTGTCACAACCCAGCAACCCAGCAGTTCTAGACCCAACCAGATGGCGCACATTATTTGTTGTTGCTATTTCTCAGTTAATGATCGTTTTGGATAGTTCAATTATGAACATAGCGATTCCAAGCGCCAAGGTCGATCTCGGTATCTCTGATGCCAATCAGCAGTGGGTAATCACTGCCTACACATTGGCATTTGGTTCACTCCTTCTTCTTGGTGGCCGCATCGGCGATTACATGGGACGTAAGAAGATTTTCTTGGTGGGTCTTATTGGTTTTGCTGCAGCATCTGCCCTCGGCGGGATTGCAACAACTCAGGGGATGCTCTTTGGTGCTCGTGCGCTTCAAGGTGTTTTTGGTGCACTGCTTGCGCCAGCAGCTCTTGCAATTATCTCTGTGACATTTACTGTTCCGGCAGAGCGGGCAAAGGCATTTGGCGTTATTGGAGCGATTTCTGGTGGCGGCGCAGCAATTGGATTAATTCTTGGTGGAACACTTACAGAGTTCTTCTCATGGCGATGGTGCTTAGGAGTCAATACCCCCATTGCAATTCTGGCCGCAATTTTGGCAGTGAAGTTTGTACATGAGTCAAAGGCCGAAGGCGATAACACGTATGACATTCCCGGCGTCGTTACGGCAACAGCTGGATTATTTGCACTTACTTATGGTTTTAATCAGGCCGCTACAAAGGGTTGGTCTGATTCTCAGACCATTGCTTTCTTAGTAAGCGCAGTTGTTCTTCTCGTAGCTTTCGTTGCAATCGAAATGCGAGTAAAGAATCCACTGATGCCACTGCGTGTCGTGACTGAAAGAAACCGTGGCGGTTCATATCTTGGTTCGCTAGTTGTTGGTGCCGGGCTATTTTCAATGTTCCTATTTCTAGGTCTCTACCTGCAGGTGATTCTTGGTTACAGCCCACTTAAATCAGGTTTTGCATTCTTACCATTTACTGCAGGGATCATCGTCTTTGCTGGAATCGCATCAGCTTTGCTACCAAAGTTTGGCCCAAAGCCTTTGATGGTTCCAGGGTTGGTGGCAGCTGGTTTCGGACTATTGATGCTTACCCGCATTACCCCTGAAACTTCATATCTCACTCACGTTATGCCATCTCTTTTGATTATGTCTAGCGGTATGGCACTTGTCTTTATCCCACTGACTTCCACCTCACTTCATGCTGTTTCACACCATGACACAGGGGTAGCAAGCGCAATGGTCAATACCAGCCAGCAGATTGGTGGATCACTCGGTACAGCGCTACTTAATACAGTTGCTGCTACCGCAACAGCTACTTATGCAACTGCGCATACAGAGCTTGGAAAGATGGTTCAACCTTTTGCAATGACACATGGTTTTACCGTTGCATTTAAAGTAAGTGCAGGGCTGCTATTTGTTGGAGCAGTAGTTCTCTTCTTCTTTATTAATATTGGAAAAGAAGCATTAGTTGAAAACGAAGGCGTAATGGTTCACTAATAAATTATTAAGCTTGACCTAAATGGCCAAGTAGAAGCTCTCGTACGCGAGCAGCATCTGCTTGGCCCTTTGTGTCTTTCATGATTGCGCCAATTAATGCACCAGCTGCAGGTACGTGACCATCTCGAACCTTTTGCGCAGTCTCTGGCTGAGCAGCACATGCACGTTCGATTGCAGCCATAAGCTCTGAATCATCATTAACAACTTTAATTCCGCGGGCTGCGATTACAGCTGCAGGCTTTCCTTCTCCTGCTATTACGCCTTCAACAACTTGGCGCGCTAACTTATCTGTGAGCTCGCCGGCATTAACCAAGGCCACTATTTCAGCGACATCGGATGCAGCGATTGCTAAATCTTTTATTGCAACATCTTTCTCGTTAGCAATACGTGAAATCTCACCCAACCACCAGCTGCGCGCTTTAGCAGGATCTGCACCGAGAAGAACCGTTGCTTCAACAACATCTAGAACATCGGCGTTGATCATCGCTGCCATCTCCTTGGCAGGAACTGACCACTGCTCTTGCAGGCGCTTGCGGTGAATCGATGGTCGCTCGGGCAATTCCGCACGAAGTTCTTCAATCCAGGCAGCATCTGGTGCAACTGGAACTAGATCTGGTTCAGGAAAATAACGGTAATCCTCAGCCTGTTCTTTTGAGCGGCCAGAGCGAGTTAAACCAGTGTCTTCTTGGAAGTGACGTGTTTCTTGAACGACGCGATCGCCATTATTAAGGCGCTCTGCATGGCGAATCATTTCACCACGAATTGCGCGTTCTACTGAACGCAATGAGTTTACGTTTTTAGTCTCTGAACGAGTACCAAGAGTTTGGGCACCGATTAAACGCAGCGAAACGTTGGCATCACAACGCAGCGATCCCTGCTCCATCTTTACATCGCTCACACCTAATGAGCGCAAAATATCGCGAAGTTCTGCAACGTAAGCACGCGCTACTTCAGGTGCATATTTACCCGTGCCAGGAACAATCTTGGTAACGATTTCTACTAAAGGAATTCCTGCGCGGTTGTAATCAAGAAGTGAGTATTCAGCGCCATGGATACGGCCAGTTGCGCCACCTACGTGTAACGACTTACCGGTGTCTTCTTCCATGTGTACACGTTCAACTTCGATGCGGAAAGTTTGTGGACCCTCATCGGTTTCGATTTCAACATCAACATAACCATTCACACAGATTGGTTCGTCGTACTGAGAAATCTGAAAGTTCTTTGGCATATCTGGATAGAAATAGTTCTTTCGTGCAAAACGGCTAAATGGTGCGATAGAACAGTTAAGTGCGAGGCCGATTTTAATCGTTGATTCAATCGCCTTTTCATTAACTGTTGGCAATGCACCTGGCAGAGCTAAACACACAGGACAAGTCTGAGTATTTGGTTCGGCGCCGAAAATAGTTGAGCAGCCACAAAACATCTTTGATTTGGTGTTGAGTTCGACGTGAACTTCAAGACCTAAAACAGGTTCGTACTTTGCTACAACGTCATCATAAGTCAGGCTCATTTGCTACCCGCTAACGCTGGAATATTTGAAAGCAGAGGCGCACCCCATTTAGAAAGCAGCGCTGATTCAAGTGCTGCGCCAACTGAATACATACGATCATCTTTCATAACCGGTGACATGATCTGGAAACCAACTGGCAGACCATCTTCTTCGGCAAGTCCAGAAGGCAATGACATTCCACCGATACCAGCCATATTGACAGGAATCGTGGCGATATCGTTGAGATACATAGCTAGTGGATCATCGGCTTTTTCACCGATCTTAAAGGCCGTTGTTGGACAAGTTGGAGAAACTAAAACATCGGCTAACTCAAAGGCTTTATTGAAATCCTGAGTGATAAGCGTGCGAACCTTTTGTGCACTGCCGTAATAAGCATCGTAATAACCTGATGACAATGCATATGTTCCCAAGATAATGCGGCGCTTTACTTCGCGGCCAAAGCCGACTTCACGGGTTAAGTTCATAACAGATTCAGCCGATGCTCCATCGATATCGCCAACGCGAAGGCCATAACGCATCGCATCAAAGCGCGCTAAGTTTGATGAGCACTCTGATGGAGCGATTAAGTAGTACGCAGCTAGTGCATATTCAAAATTAGGTGCAGATACTTCAACTATTTCAGCACCCGCTGCAGCTAATAACTCCAGTGATTCTTCGAAGCGATTGCGTACACCCTTTTGGTAACCATCGCCGTTAAGTTCTTTAACAACACCAATCTTCATTCCCTTTACATTGCCAGCTTTTGCTGCGGCAACAACGGCCGGGACTGGTGCATTAATAGATGTTGAATCCTTTGGATCATGTCCTGCGATTGCTTCATGTAAAAGCGCAGCATCTAAGACTGTGCGCGCACATGGGCCTGCTTGATCAAGAGAAGAAGAAAATGCAACAAGACCATAGCGAGAAACTCCACCGTATGTTGGCTTTACTCCAACGGTTCCGGTAACTGCTGCAGGTTGGCGGATTGAGCCACCAGTATCAGTACCGATTGCTAGAGGTGCTTCGAAGGCCGCTAATGATGCAGCAGAGCCCCCACCAGAACCGCCAGGAATACGAGACAAATCCCATGGATTATGCGTTGGGCCAAAAGCAGAGTTTTCAGTAGATGAGCCCATTGCAAACTCATCCATATTTGTTTTACCTAAAATAATAATGTCATTCTTCTTTAAATTTACAACAACGGTTGAGTCATAAGGTGGACGCCAACCCTCAAGGATCTTTGACCCACATGTTGTTGGGATTCCCTTTTGCGTCATAACATCTTTAAGGGCCAATGGAACACCGGCTAGTGGTGAGAGTTTTTCACCGCTCGCACGCTTTGCATCAACGGCAGCGGCCTGTGCAAGTGCGCCTTGGGTATCAACATGTAAAAAAGCATGAACATCTGTATCGACTGCAGAAATTTGATCTAAGTGTGCCTGTGTTAACTGCACAGAAGTAATTTCACCGCTAGCTAACTTGCCAGCCATTTCAAAGGCAGAGTTGCGAATCATTCTTCACCCAAAATCTGAGGAACGCGAAAGCGCGCTTCTTCTTGAGCGGGTGCACCAGAAAGTGCATCGGCTGGTGAGAGTGAAGGAATAACAACATCTGGACGAAATACATTGCGAAGTGGCAATGGGTGAGATGTTGCGGCAACATCAGCGCCAGCTACTTCTTGTACTCGGGCAACGGCATCTAAAATAACTGTGAACTCATTGGATAGTGCGACTAGTTCTGCATCGCTCATTTCGATTCGAGCAAGGCCAGCAAGCTTGGCTACATCATCACGGGAAAGACTGCTCATGGGTGTGAGTCTAATTAATTTGGCGCTTAACTGCGAATCTGGCCATCTCCAGTAACAATCCAGGTGGTTGTGGTCATAGCTTCAAGTCCCATAGGCCCGCGGGCATGAAGTTTTTGATTCGAGATTCCGATCTCTGCGCCAAAACCCATCTGCTCGCCATCGGTGAATCGCGTTGATGTATTAACCATTACTGCCGCACAATCGCTCAGTGCGATAAAGCGCTGCGCATTAGCCTTATTTTCAGTAACTATCGCCTCGGTGTGTTGCGTGCCGTACTTTGCGATATGCGCACTGGCCGCATCAACGGAATCAACAATGGCAACATTCATTTCAAGAGTTCCGTACTCGGTACACCAGTTTGCTTCACTTGCCTGGGTAATTGGAATTGATCCAGCTAGGGCCAAACTCTGTGAATCCCCGTGCAATACAACCCCAGCATCATGCAAAGCCTTTAATGCCACCGGCACGAAATCCTTAGCAATTGATTTATGAATTAATAATGTCTCGGCAGCGTTGCACACACTTGGACGTTGAACCTTTGAGTTAATAATAATCGGAACAGCCTTTGCAAGATCTGCAAACTCATCGATAAATACATGGCAAACGCCGGCGCCAGTTTCGATTGTTGGAACCGTAGATTCATCAACGACCATACGAATAAGCGATGCACTACCCCGTGGGATCACTAAATCAACTTTGCCTCGAGCATTGAGCAGGGCTTTAACCGTGTCACGATCATCGGATGGAATAAGTTGAATCACATCTGGTGAAATCTTTGTACTGGCAAGAGCATCGCGCATCACAGTTACTAAAATCTGATTACTAGATGCAGCACTCGATGAGCCTCGAAGCAAAGCAGCATTTCCTGACATCAGTAAAATAACGGCAGCATCGACTGTCACATTAGGACGTGCCTCATACACCATTCCAATAACACCAAAAGGGACTGTGATCTGTTGTAAATCAATTCCATTAGGCAAAGTGGAATGGCGCAAGGTAATGCCAAGTGGATCAGGAAGTTGGCTAACCTGGCGCGCTCCATTAGCAATTCCCTCAACACGTGCCGGAGTTAAAAGTAGGCGATCAAGTAAGGATGCATTGATATCGGCAGCGCGTGCGCGCACCATATCTTCTTCGTTAGCCGCAATGATTTCTGGGCTTCGGGCAAGGATTGCATCGGCAATTGCGTTAAGGGCGCCGGCGCGTTCGGCCCCTGTGGCAACGTTCAAAGTGCGGGCGGCAACGCGGGCAGAATCTGCCAGGGTATTAATTACTTCCGTTGCGCTCATGACGTAAAGCCTATCGGGAGTTAGGCTTTTGCCGTGATCAAATTAATCCGCAAAATCCTCGTTGTCGTCCTTATTATCTATGTTGCCCTCTTTGGCCTAACTAAAGCGATTCGATATCCCGAACCGATTGCCGCCATAAAGTTGGGATTAGCTCCAGCTTCAAAGACGCCAGATTTAATGCCTGCACATGTGATCAAGGCAGTACCAGGAACACCATTGCAGCAAGGGGTCCTTGAGGAAATTGATCAGGTGACTTGGAATGGAAAGAAACAGGATTTTGAAGTATTTTTGAAAGAAACAAATACCAATGCTTTCCTTATTATTCGAAATGGAAAGATTACATTCGAGCAGTATTGGAACGGTAAGACTAAATCGACAGTTCTTCCTTCCTATTCAGTTGCAAAGACAATGACCTCGCTTGTTATTGGACAGTTAATAGATGAAGGAAAAATTAAAGAAAGCGACACCTTCGTAAGTGTCTTGCCTCAGTTTAGGGCGGGGACTTCTTTTGACAAGGTCACAATTAAAGATTTACTCGACATGAACTCTGGAATCGGTGTGTCAGATAACTACCCAACCGGACCATCTGGATGGGGCGTGGCAATTGCACAAATGTATGCCTCAACAGATATCGATTGGTTTGTAATGCATAACCGAAAGATGACTGAAGAGCCAGGGACTTTCCCCGAATATAGATCTGTGAATACACAATTACTTGGATTAATTGTTCAAAAGGTAACAGGACAACATTTAGCTGATGCATTCAGTGAACGCGTGTGGCAAAAGGTTGGCGCAGATTTCAATGCAACCTGGAATGTTGATCGCGTAGGTGGTCACGAGAAAGCATTTTGTTGTTTTAATGCAACGGCACGTGATTACGCTCGCGTTGGATTGGCGCTTATGACGAGTGAACCAAAGATCGCAAGCACATCATGGAAGGCACGACTATCAACTCCTGCAGTTACTTTGGATTATGGCTGGGGTTATGGGGCACAGATGTGGCATCCATACCCAGGTATCAATTTGATGTTGGGGCTTCATGGTCAATACATCTATCAAGATGCTCTGCATGACACGGTCATCGTCAAGCTTTCAGATATGCCAACAAGTGCCGATGGAATAAGTTCAAAGGTGGCTGTTGTCTTGCGCGAAATTTCAGAGAAGAACTAAATCATCTCTGTGAACTAGTTCGCGCTCATACTCTGCACCCATCTCGGCTGCAAGCTCTTTAGTGGATCGGCCCAGCATCTTTGGTAGATCCTCTGAATCAAATGCGACCAAACCACGTGCAATCACAGTTCCATCGGGTCCAACTAATTCGATTGCATCACCTGCAATAAATTCACCTTCAACTGCAGTGACTCCTGCTGGCAGTAATGAAACTCCGCGTTCAAGAATCGCTTTTACTGCTCCTGCATCGAGAATTAATTTTCCATGAGGTTTTGTTGCATGCGCTAACCACAAAAGACGTGAAGTTGTTTTGCTAGCTTGTGCATGAAAATGAGTGCCAAACTCTTGTCCGGC
>CAITQC010000166.1 GCA_903894425.1 uncultured Actinomycetes bacterium | reverse complement strand
TTTCTAGGCTTGGTGTGACTGTGCGTTCTTCAAGTTCTGGATCAAGAATGACCATAAGTTCATAGTGACGCATGCGTTAACCCGACCTCCTCTGGACTAAGACGGCCACGGCATTTCCGTGACAGGAGGGTTAATACTTTCTTGAACTGGCCAGGTGGCCTGAGCAAGAGGGTTAAGGGTAGGGCTTAGAGGCCTCAAAGAGTAAATCGAGCAGGGATCCCTGTGTATTTCCAGCCTGCAAAGCCCGTTTTATTAGGGTGAAAACCAGGTAAAGAGTTGCCGCGATTCGGATCAAAGTAATGGTGGCGTATTCGCCCTGTTGAAGACCAAAGTGGGCACCGGTCACAAGTGCCAGGTGCTGCCAGATTGCAACGTGATAAATAGTTTCAGCAACCTGCCAAATCCAAAATGCATGCAGGTCCTTTTTATTAGTCAGTGCAATTACCGCAAGTGGTGTTAACCATAAAACATACTGCGGTGAATAAACTTTACTTGCAACCATCACTATTGCTAAAACAATAAACGAAACCGATGCAAGTGTTGGTGTGTTCTTTAATTCAAAAAGAAAAATAGCAAATGAAACTAATCCGATAAGTAATAACAGTAAGGCCAAATAATTCAAGTTGGTAAGGCCAACTCCTAATTGACTAAGTGCTAACCAGATAGAACCCCAATCATCCTGGCGCTCTAGGTTTAATTTATAGAACCTCCACCAACCAGTTGGGGTTGTTAATACAAAAGGGAGATTTATTGCTAACCAAACAAGAGTTGTAGTTACGGCGAATTTTAAAAGCTCTTTTATTTGATTTTGACGCCACAAAATAAAGAGGATGGGTAGCAGTAGAAATATTGGCAGAAACTTTGTCGAGATAGATATCGCAAGTGCAACAGAGCTATTTAGATATGCTTTGCGATCAAACCAATATATCGCCAACATCATTGTCGCAATTGCCCATAAATCCCAGTTGATATAAAGAGAAGCAATCATCGCCGGTGCTACTGCTACTAAATACGCAAACTCGGGTTTAATCCTTCTAACTATTAAAACTACTGCGATAAATAAGAGAGCTAGTAAAAATGCATTGAAGTTGAAGTATGAAATTGGGGAGTGGGAGACAAAAGAGGTTGCATACATAACTAGCCCAGTAATTACTGGATACTCAACGGCATTGGTTTTACTTGAATAAGGCCATGTGTTATCGGCCATTGCTCTTTCATCAAAAAGCGCTGGTAGATCGCTATAACAAGCGTGAATATATTGATCTGGAGTGGCCCAGGTTGTGCTTTCACAGTGCGAAAACTTAGTAAATGAAAGAAGGGCGGCAAAGATGGCTAATACAAGTAAAACCTTAATGCGCATCTGCATTATGGGTTTCGGTGTTGAACTCCACCAGAAGTCATAACAACTGGCTCAAGTCCGCCGATATTTGATGGTGCTGGGAAATCCATTACAGGTTCGCCCTTAAGTGCGCCTTTCATAAAAGTTGTCCAGATGCGTGCAGGAAATGAACCACCAGTAACAGCTGTCATTCCGCCAATTCCATTAAGTGATTGTGTGGCGTTATCTCGAAAGAATGCCACCGACGCTGCAAGTTGCGGCGTATAGGCACTAAACCAGGCAGATGCATTGGCTTGTGATGTTCCGGTCTTGCCTGCTGCTGGTCTACCCAAAGCTAGAGCTGCAGCACCGGTACCGCCGGTTACTACACCTTTTAACGCATAGGTTAAATCAGCCATAACCTCTTTGCTAAATACTTCCTGTGTCTCGGCCTTTCCTTCAAACAAAACACCTTTATTTGAACCAGTTACTTTGGCTACTAAATATGGTTTGGATTTAATTCCTTGAGCTGCAAATGTTGCATATGCATTTGCTACATCAATTACGTGAGGACTAGACGTTCCCAAAACAATTGAAGGTGTTGGCATCATTGCAACTGATTCAGGAATGCCTGCTCTGCGTGCAACATCTACGACTGCGGTCGGTCCAACTTTAATTCCAAGTGGAACAAAGACGGTGTTGACTGAGTGTTTGGTTGAATACAGTAAATCTATCTGTCCCCAACCTTCATTGCCATAGTTGAAAACTTCGTATGGCTTTCCTGCATCATCAAAAGTTTGTGGCGAGTCGCCGTTCCACATAGATGTAAGTGGAATTCCTTGCTCCAATCCAGCAACTAATGCAAATGGTTTAAATGTTGAACCGGCTTGGGCGATTGATTGAGTGGCATCGTTTAATTGGCGCTCTAAGTAATCCCTGCCGCCATATAAAGCAACGATTTCACCAGTGCCGGGCCGTATTGCAACTAATCCGATTCGCAGATCTGCTGGTGCTTTAGATGGGTAGAACTTATTAACTGCATCGACGGCAGATTGCTGTGCTTTTTGATCAAGAGTTGTCTTAATGATAAGACCACCGACAAGTAGTTGATCCTGACTAAATCCTAGCTTGGCTAACTCTTTTGTAACTGCTTCAATAATGTGACCTTTTGGTCCGCTGAGTTGCCCTGAAGTTGATCGTGGTGCAACAGCTGGGAGTTTCATTTTTGCTGCTGCATCTTTGTCTAACCAATTGGACTCAACCATATTGTTAATTACATATTGAAAACGATTAGCTAAGCGCTCAGCATTCCCCTCTTTAAATGCCGGGTCATATAAACCGGGAGAACGCAAAATTGATGCTATTACCGCAGCCTGTGAGTTTGTAAGTTGATCAACATTACGGTTGAAATATTGTTGCGAGGCAGTCATAACACCATATGAACCACGCCCGAAGTAAATAGTGTTTAAATAACTTTCAAAAATTTGATCTTTAGATAATTGATTTTCTAACTTTATAGAGATAACCAACTCTTTAATTTTTCGTTGAATTGTGCGGCTTGGCGTTAGAAACGCTGTCTTTGCATATTGCTGAGTGATTGTTGAACCGCCCTGCAAAGAGCCGCCTTTCAAATTGTTTAATACTGCCCGCAAAATTCCAGTAATTGAAAAAGCGCGGTTGGAGTAAAAGTTTTTATCCTCGGCAGCTAAAACTGCATGACGCACATTCAGTGGAATCTTAGCTAAAGGGACGATCTGACGGTTCTGTGTTCCTACACGTCCGATTTCTTCACCATTTGAATATTGAATAATTGTGGATTGTGAATTTACATAAGCATTTGCATCTGGGATATCAACAGTGAAATAGGCAAGTGCGAAAAGTACTGACCCTGCGATGAAGCCGAAACCACCAAGAAAGATGGCTCCTCGAATTAGTAATTTGCGCATTTCTTAAGGTTACCGTGTGGCGTAATCCTCGTCCTCCAAGGTGCGTACCTTGCGAGGCGCTTTTCGTTCTCGGCCATCTCCTAAAATAAATGAGGCGCATAGGTGATTCCAGGAACATCCACGGCAGACTTCGACGATGTAGACACGAAATTCGCCAAACTCGCTCTCCATCTCAGTCAACTCCTTCACATTCTTAATGCGCCCTGAGTATTGACCTAGTTGTTCGCCAAATGTGTAGCGGATTTCCACCAGTTCATTTTTCTTACATACCGGGCAATTTCGTGCCACTTTCTCACCATGCCATTTTGCGGCCCGCATTAAGTAAGGATCGGCATCGCAGGCATCAACAACGCCTCGAAAGAGTGCCATTAATGTGGCGCGCTTATCGAGTGAATAATCGATGAATGAACGTTGGGATTTCATTGGTACAAAGAATAATCCTAATTGAGCCAGTACGCTCTTCATTATGAGTTTTCTTGGTTTGCTGAGGCACCCAAGGTTTTCACGTTTATTAGCAATCCGCTGGACGGGTCAGGCAACTGATGGCATCTTTCAAAGCGCTCTAGCATCTTTCGTTCTTTTCTCTCCTGAGCGCCAAGCTAATGCGTTAAGTGCAGCTATTGGTTTTGCCGTGGTTCTATTACCTTATTCAATCGTAGGACCTTTTGTCGGAACTATTTTGGATCGTGTTTCTAGGCAGCGTGCATTATTTATTGCAAACCTGGCTCGAAGCGCAAATCTTTTACTTGTTGCACTTTTTGTATTTAGTGGAACCACTGGGGTTGAGTTAACAGCAGTTGTTTTAATTGCATTTGGAATCAACCGTTTAATTCTTGCCGCGCTCTCTGCCGGCCTTCCATTACTTGTTGAAACCAAATCTTTAGTAACTGCAAATGCAATGGCAGTAACAGGTGGTTCTGTTCTTGTAGTTATTGGTGGTGGAGTTGGCGTTGGGGTTCGTGCCTTAGTTGATAAGTTGGCCCTTGCAGATCACGCTGATGCACTAATTATTTTGATTGCTAGCGCTGGTTATTTTGCCGCGGCGTTACTAAGTAGCCGGTTAACGAAATTTGAGATTGGCCCTTTGGCTCATGAAATCAAAGCTCCTAGTTTTAAGCAGGGATTAACAGAGATACGTGAAGGATTTCATTTTCTGCAGATTCATGGTGATGCCGCACGTGGCATTCTGGCAACTGCTGTGCATCGAGGCGGGCTAACTGCATTGACTTTAACCGCGCTTTTATTGGAGCGAAACTCTTTCAATGATCCCGCATTTCCTGAAGATGGGTTAACCGATTTTGGTTTCGCTCTTTCTTTTGCGGGAATTGGTGTCTTCGTTGGCGCATTTCTGGCACCATATGGAGTTTCACGATTTGGTCGCCACCGCTGGATTCGAATGGCCATGCTTACAAGTGCGGCTTGTCCATTAATTCTTGCCACCACCCAAACACAAATCACATTGATATTCACTGCATTTTTAGTTTCACTCTTTGGGCAAAATTTGAAAGTTACAAATGATGCACTCGTACAATCAAAGATTGATGATTATTATCGCGGTCGTGTCTTTGCTGTTTATGATGTATTGGTTAATGGTGCAATTGTTCTTGGGGGTTTGCTCGCGGCATTACTGCTACCTACCTCTGGCTTAGGAGCAACAGTTCCTTTATGTGTGAGCGCTTCATACTTCTTGGTCGGTATCCGTTTACTTCGCGGATCTGTCTTTCCACCAGTTAAGTAAGGCCTCCGTAGCTTTTTCTTCACCAATTTGACCTTGTTCAAGTCGAAGCTCCATTAGAAAATCCATTGCTGCGCCAACATCACGTGATGGTTTCAAATTAAGTAAATCCATGACTTGCTGTCCATCCAAATCTGGGCGAATCTTTGAAAGCTCTTCTTGCTCCATCAACACCGTGATGCGTGCTTCTAGTGAGTCATAAATAGAGGCAAGACGTGCAGCCTTGTTTCTATTACGTGTTGTGCAATCTGCACGCGTTAGTACGTGTAAATGTGTAAGTAATTCACCGGCATCTCGAACATAGCGGCGCACTGCTGAATCTGTCCATTCACCGTCGCCATAACCATGAAAACGAAGGTGCAGGGTAGTTAACAACTCAACGGCTTCGACAGTGTCACCATCAAAACGCAACTCTTTCAACCGTTTCTTAGCTAGGCGAGCACCCACAACTTCGTGATGATGAAATGAAACCCCGCCCCCTTCAATGAAGGCACGGGTTTTAGGTTTTCCAATATCGTGCAGCAAAGCAGCAAGACGCATAACAAGGTTCGGGCCGCCTAATCGATCTTCATGTTCGATAGCCTGCTCAAGGACTGTAATTGAATGTTCATAGACATCTTTATGGTGATGGTGTTCATCTACTTCTAATCGCAGCTTTGGAATCTCGGGCAGAACTAAGTCGGCAAGGCCGGTGTCAACTAATAATGTAATTCCTTTACGGGGATTACTAGACATCAAGATTTTTGTGAATTCATCGCGCACGCGTTCAGCTGAGATAATTGAAATACGGTGTGCTAACTCTTTCATTGTTATTAAAACTTCTGGATCTATTTCAAAATCTAATTGACTTGCAAATCGCGCTGCGCGCATCATTCGAAGTGGGTCATCATTAAATGATGCACTGGGTAAGCCAGGTGTTCGCAAAGTACGTTCTGCTAAATCTTGTAAGCCATTAAATGGATCGATGAATTCTGGAGAATCAGTTGTTAATTCAAGAGCCATTGAGTTAACGGTAAAATCGCGACGCGAAAGATCACCGTTAATATCTTTTCCATATTCAACTGCTGGTTTTCTTGATTCGGGATCGTAATGTTCGGTGCGGTACGTTGTTACTTCAACTGTTGTATCACCACGTTTAGCTGCAACTGTTCCAAAAGCAATTCCAGTATCCCAAACGCTTTCTGCCCACTCATTTAAAATCTTTTTACTCTCTTGTGGCAGTGCGTTAGTTGTGAAATCTAAATCATTTCCAAGTCTGCCTAAAATTGCATCGCGTACTGGTCCGCCAACCAATGCCAAAGTAAAGCCTTTGGCTTTAAAAGAGTGCGCCAAAGAGCTAGCCAGCGGGGCACGTTCAATAAGCGAACGAATGGCTAACTCGCCTGCGGCACCTAATGCTTTACTCACAATAAGTAAGGTTAGAGCAGTACCCTTGCTCCATGATCCCGGCACCTGGTGCGGGCAGCGAAGGTCTGAAAAAGAAGCGGAAGCGTAAGCGCCCCGCAAACCGCGGCCCCCAAACTCCTCAAGAACCTGCGAACCCAAAAAATAAGCGGCCTTACGCTAAACGTGTCGACGAAGTCAGCGCTGGTGGGTTGGTTATCGATCAAAGCGGTACACAGGGCCTGCTCATTGGCCGCATCGACCATAAAGATGCCACTGGAAAACGTCTTTTGTGGTCTTTGCCAAAAGGACATATCGAAGAGGGCGAAACCCCTGAACAAGCTGCAATCCGTGAGGTTGCAGAAGAAACAGGGATTACATCTTCTATTACTAAATCTTTAGGAATCATTGATTTTTGGTTTATGGCCGGTGGAAAACGGATTCATAAGACGGTTCATCACTTTATGTTCACTGAAGTAAGTGGTGTTTTGACTCCACAGGTTTCTGAAGTCGATGAAGTTTCTTGGTTTCCACTCAATGAAATTGTGGATCGTCTTGCCTATCCCGATGAAAAAAAGCTAATTGCGCGAAGTGGTGAGCTAGAGAAATGAAAAAGGTAATTGCTTTCTTTCTAGTTGCTCTCTTTCTTTGCAGCCCCTTTTCACCTGCACAAGCAGAATCTACAGTTGTGCGAATTGTTGGTCCTGCGCATCAAACTTTTACGGGCGAGTTTCGCAATGATGATTTAGCCCAAGAGTTAACACCGTCAGGAAAACTGGGACAACTTGTATATGTTCCTGTTTCTAAATCCAAGATTTGGGTTATTGATCCCGCGCTTATTGATGAAATTGCAACAATGACGGGGGAGTATAAGTTAGCTAACGGCGCGGTCCCTATTGGTTCAAAGATTGCATTTGACTGGTTGGGTCAGTTACAAAAAATCACGATGGGTAATGAAGTTATTGCCCTTGCTTATGGAAATCCCGATGTTGGATTAGCAAAATCTTTAGCTCCCAGTGAACTAAGAATGTATTACGCATTTGGAAAATCACAGCTGCAGTTGGCATTAATGCGTATCGTGCGCAGTGAGCCATCTGCTGGTTGGAGCACGGGTAAATCAAATTTGAGTTTTCCGTTGCGAAAAAACTACAGCGATAGCCGCAAGGCATTGACCCGTCTTTCTCGCGTAGTTGATGATTACGACTTGATGATGATGCGACTGAAGTTAAGTCGCTTACTCTCTCCAACACTGGATAAAGACTCGCGGGAATATTTCTCTTACAGCGCCAGGGCTGCAGTTGAAAAAGAAGTGTATAAATTAAGAATTAACTCAGGAAAATACCAAGTCACAACAGAGTCGGCAAAATTGCCAGTCACAATTATTAATGAGTTCCCGGTTGAAGTTGTGGTTAATATCGCCATGACCCCAATGAATTCACGCGTGGTCGTTGATAACTTTGTTGATGTGAAGATCCCTGCAAACTCTAAGAAACAGTTGGAACTCAATCTTCATGTTATAGCCCCGGGAGAAACAACGATCCTTGCTCAAATCACTGACAGCACAGAGATGAGCCTGGTTCCACAATCTGTTTTACAGATTCACTCAACGGTCATTGATAAACGTGTGACATGGTTTACAACCGGCGCAGCGATACTTCTCTTATTGGCCGCAATCACCCAGAGTGTGCGACGTGTTAGAAGGGGGCGTAATAATGAAATCTAACGAGTTATTTAGGGCATCAGGAATCATGGCCCTTGGAACAATTATCTCTCGAATTACTGGATTCATTCGCGGCATACTGATTGTCGCCGTTCTTGGCACAGCGCTTTTGGCAGATACTTACAATGTTGCAAACACAATGCCAAATATTTTGTACAACTTACTTGTTGGTGGCGCTCTTACAGCAATTTTTATTCCACAGTTAGTGCGCTCTTTCGATCATGAAGATGGCGGCGATGGATTTGCCTCGAGGTTAATCACAACTATTTCAATAATTTTGTTTGCACTTGTTGCTTTGGGGATGTTTTTTGCTCCGGCATTGGTGCGCCTTTATGCCCCTGAGTTCTTTACGCCTGGCTTCGAGATCGAAAAAGAGATTGCAATTGCATTTACACGTTATTGCTTACCTCAAATCTTTTTCTTAGGTTTGTTTACGATGTTAGGTCAGGTTGCAAACGCACGCGGCTCATTTGCGCCTTTAATGTGGGCACCGATCGCAAATAACATCGTAGGAATCGTCTTATTTGCTTCTTTCCTGGTTTTCTCTCCAGCTATAACAGTTGAGAATATTTCATCTTTCCAGGTACAAATACTTGGTTGGGGAACCACATTAAGTGTTGTTGTCCAAGCCCTTGTTTTACTCCCTGTTATTCGAAAACTTGGAATAAAGCTAGGTCCACAGTGGGGTCTAGCTGGCCTTGGTAAATCTTTTGGTTTAGCTGGTTGGACTTTAATCTATGTATTGATTTCACAGTTGGGTTATTTGGTTACAGTAAATGTTGCAACAAGTGCTGCAGTGCGTAGTGCTCAAGATGGAATAACTCGCGGTGTTGGTTATACCCCGTATACATATGCCTATTTTGTGATGCTACTTCCATATTCCATTGTCACTCTTTCAATTATTACAGCTATCCTGCCCCATATTTCACGACTTGCTCTTGAGAAGAAATCTAATGAAGTGCGTGAACAGTTAATCAAAGCAATTAAGTTAGTAGGAGTTATAACAATCCCTAGCGCAGTTGCGTTCTTGCTCTTTGGCCCATTGATTACATCAGTAATTTTCATAGGTATCCCTTTAGAGGATTCGCAATATATTGGTTATGTCTTGTCGGCACTTAGTTTTGGTTTAGTAGCTTTTTCAATTAACTTAATTCTTATCCGCGGTTTTAACGCCTTTGAAGATACAAAAACTCAAGTTATATCGATCTTAATAATTAATATTGTCGCCGTTGCGCTTTCATATCTATCACTGTTTATATTACGTAATCAGTGGGTCACGATTGGTTTAGGTCTAGCTTTTTCTGTCTCGTACTTAGTGGGTCTATTAGTGACTTTGTCACTCCTTAAAAAACATACAGGGGTAATCTCACTCAAAGATTTTGGTGGACAACATTTACGACTCTTTGGCGCCGCTTTTGCAGTAATGCTGCCTTTGTTTGCATTAACTCAATATTTAGATTGGGTTGGTGTTGAGTTAAGCAAAATCGCCAGATTAGGAGAGTTGGCAGTTGTTATGAGCGCCTCGGTTCTTGGCTATCTGCTGGCTGCAAAGGCGGCGGGTGTTGAGGAAATCACAATGATTCGACACCTCAAGAATTCAGTATTGCGCCGTCCTGCCGCCGAGGAATAAAGAGGATAAGTTAGGGGTTATGGGGAGATCATGAGCGAAAATAGCGATGTAAGAGAAGTAGTAATCGTTGGTTCAGGACCGGCTGGCTACACAGCTGCAATTTACGCATCCCGCGCGCAGTTAAATCCAATCATTTATGAGGGTTCTGTAACTGCTGGTGGCGCATTGATGAATACAACCGAAGTCGAAAACTTTCCAGGCTTTGTTGATGCTGTGATGGGTCCAGATTTGATGGACAACATGCGCAAGCAGGCAAAACGCTTTGGCGCCGAGCTAATTACCGATGACATCGTTGAGATGGATTTGTCGGGAGATATTAAAATTTTGAAAGATGGTTCTGGAAATACAGTTAAAGCAAAGGCTGTAATCCTTGCAACAGGAAGTGCTTACCGTGAAATTGGATTAGAGAATGAAAAGCGTTTATCTGGCCATGGGGTCTCTTGGTGTGCAACTTGTGATGGATTCTTCTTTCGCGGACAAACAATTGCTGTTGTTGGTGGTGGAGACTCAGCCGTTGAAGAGGCAACATTCTTAACACGTTTTGCCGACAAGGTTATCTTGATTCATCGTCGTGATTCTCTACGTGCTTCAAAGATCATGGCGGATCGAGCCGCATCCAACCCTAAGATTGAAATGTTATGGAACTCTGAAGTTATCGATGTTCTTGGTGCTGACAAGGTATCTGGATTAACGATACGCAACACAGTTGATGGTTCTGAATCAACTCTTGATGTCACTGGATTATTTGTTGCAATTGGGCATATTCCTCGGAGTGAACTTCTTGTGGGCTCAATTGATCTCGATGATGAGGGATACATAAAAGTTGAAGGTCGCTCAACACGCACAAGCATCAAGGGGGTATTTGCCTGTGGCGATGTCGTCGATCACACATATCGCCAAGCTATTACCGCTGCAGGTTCTGGGTGTGCCGCAGCGTTAGACGCCGAGAAATTCCTCGCCGGCCACTAAAGTTCTCAACCTCACAATAGATATCAAGGAGTAAATAATGGCTACGAGCAAAGTAACTACAGCAACTTTTGATGCTGAAGTTTTGAAGAGCAGCACACCGGTTCTAGTTGATTTTTGGGCTGAATGGTGTGGTCCTTGCCGTGCTGTTGGTCCAATTCTTGAGGAAATCTCCAATGAATATGGCACAAAGTTAAAGATTGTAAAGCTTAATACTGATGAAGAATCAGCGATTGCAATCAAATATGGAATCACTTCGATTCCAACTATGAATGTTTATGTTAATGGCGAAGTTGTTAAGACAATTGTTGGAGCTAAGCCAAAGCCAGCGATGTTGAAGGAACTTGAAAGCTTTATCTCTTAAGTAAAAATGTCTGACCTCACCGAATCCCAGATTCGCACATTCCAACAGGCCCGTGGCTTAAACGTCACGGGGCTTGTTGATGGGGTCACGGCCCGCGCATTGGAAGAAGCGCGATGGAAACTTGGAGATCGTTCACTTAATCTACAAGAGCCTCCTTTGATGCGCGGCGATGATGTTGCTGCGTTGCAATCTCGTTTAACTGAGATGGGTTTTGATTGTGGGCGAGTAGATGGAATTTATGGTGCGCGCACTGAACTAGCGGTTAAGGATTTTCAAAAATCTGTTGGTGCAACAATCGATGGAAAATGCGGACCAGCAACGATAATCGCACTCATTCGTTTAACAAAGATTGTTTCTGGTGGTGCACCAGCTGCATTGCGTGAAAGCGCAACACAGAAAACCCGTGGACCTGCTCTTGCCAATAAGACGATTGTTTTAAACCCTGATGGTGATGATCAACTTGTTTATGATGTAGCTGTCCGTACCGAAGGTCGTTTATTGGCATTAGGGGCTTCAGTCTTTTTAACTCGTGGTTCTACAAACAATCCAAGTGAAACTGAACGTATTTCTTTTACAAACAGCAGCAACGCGGATTTAATGATTTCACTTCATGAAGATATTTATAAAAATGAAAATGCACATGGAGCAGCCACATATTTTTATGGAAGTGATGCACATGGGGTTCATTCAATAGTGGGAGAGCGATTTGCATCATTGGTGCAACGTGAAATATGTGCCCGAACAGATTTTGCGAACTGTCGTACACATGCAATGACTTGGGATTTACTGCGTTTAACAAAGGCGCCTGCGGTTCGAATTGATTTGGGATATAAATCAAATCCCGGTGATATTGCTCGTATGTCGCGCCCTGATTTTCGTGATGTTATTGCCGAAGCTTTGGTTATTGCGATTCAAAGGCTCTATTTAGCTGCCGAAGATGATGCAAAGACTGGAACTTTGCGCATTTCAGATCTGCGTAAAGCTGGTATCCGCCGCTAATTAGTGCTCGAAGTGGAGCGCTCGTATGGCAGACTTACTCCATGTCTGAAATAACGCCACGTTTTGCTACAGGTGCACCTCAAAACTTAGAGGAGCGCTTTGCTGGCCGTGCCGCGCATATGAAGCCGAGTGAGATTCGTTCACTATTTGCCGTTGCTTCCCGCCCAGAGATCGTTTCTTTAGCTGGTGGAATGCCAAATCTCTCTGCATTGCCGATGGGAATGATGGCTGATGTGGTTCAAAAACTAATTCTTACTAACGGCGCCGAGGCTTTGCAGTACGGCAGTGGTCAAGGCCATCCAAAACTTCGTGAACAGATCTGTGAGGTGATGGCTCTTGAAGGTATCCGCGCTAATCCCGATGATGTTTTGGTTACAACTGGTTCGCAACAAGCTTTGGATTTAATCTCTAGAATCTTTATTGATCCAGGTGATGTTGTTCTAGCAGAAGCGCCTTCTTATGTAGGCGCCCTTGGGACCTTCCACCAGTACGAAGCAAAAGTAGTCCATGTCGAAACCGATGATCTAGGCTTGGTTCCAGATGGGCTGCGTGCTGCAATCAAGAGTGTGCGCGCTTCGGGCCGCCATATTAAGTTTTTGTACACAATTCCTAACTATCAAAATCCATCTGGTGTCTTGCTTCCTGCAGATCGCCGTACCGAGATTTTAAATATTTGCCGCACCGAAGGCATTTTTGTTGTTGAAGACAACCCTTATGGCCTGCTTGGTTTTGATAAGCCCTCACCAAATGCGATGCGCGCTGAAGATTCAGAGAATGTGATCTACCTAGGATCTTTTTCAAAGACTATTGCCCCTGGAATGCGTGTGGGTTGGGCGCTAGTTCCACCATCGTTAAAAGAGAAGTTAATTATCGCAAGCGAGTCATCAATCCTGTGCCCATCAAATTTCTCGCAGCTAACAATTTCAAGTTATTTGGCTGATCAGCCGTGGCGCGATCAAATCGCATCATTTTGTGAACTCTATAAGGTTCGTCGCGATGCGATGTTGGAATCATTAGATGAGTATTTCCCCGCAACAGCCAAGTGGACAAAGCCGGGCGGTGGTTTTTATGTCTGGGTTACTTTGCCACCAGAGATTGATACAAAAGCACTTATGCCCAAGGCGATTGTTGCCAAGGTTGCTTATGTTCCCGGTACTGCTTTTTATGCCGATGGTTTTGGTTCTTGGTCAATGCGTTTGTCGTATTGCTACCCAACGCCTGAACGTATTCGTGAAGGAGTAAAAGCTCTTGGTGGTGTTATTAAAACCGAAATGTCTCGCCGGGGAAGCAACCAGATTAACTAAGCGTTAATTGCTTTTGCTATTCGTTGCAAATCTTGCGCACCGGCAAACTCAATAACAATTGTTCCCTTTTTGATGCTGCCTTGAATAGAAACTCGCGTGTCTAATGAGTCGCCCATAGTGTCAGCTATCTCTTGAAGTTCTGGGCTGGCAGATTTTGTCGCCTTTATTTTCTTTGCTTTATTTCTTTTAGGTGCACCCGTAGAAATAATCTCTTCTGTTGTTCGAACACTTAAACCTTCAGAAACTATACGTGCGGCTAGTTTTTCGATCTCTGATGCATCACTTAGTCCTAACAATGCACGGGCATGGCCTGCGCTAATTACACCGGATACAAGTTTTTGCTGCACCGATGTAGGTAAATTCATTAAGCGAATTGTGTTTGAAATCAATGGACGTGACCGGCCAAGTTTTGCAGCTAATTCATCGTGGGTGCAGTTGAAATCAGTGAGTAGTTGCGAATATGCAGCGCCTTCTTCCAAGGCATTTAATTGGCTGCGATGAATATTTTCGATCAACGCTTCACGTAATAATTCATTATCTGGTGTCTGCCGAATAATTACGGGGATTGTTTTTAACCCTGCTGCTTTTGCTGCACGGTAACGGCGCTCACCCATAATTAATTCATATGTACCAGTTTTTGTTGCTCGAACAACTGGTGGTTGCAAAATGCCGATCTCTTTAATTGAAGCGGTTAATTCGTTGAGAGCTTCAACATCAAAGTGTTGGCGTGGTTGGCGAGGATTAGGTGCAACCAGATTAATATCAACTTCATCTTGAGTTGCAACCTCTTGTCCTGCAACAGTTAATGATGTTGGTATTAATGCGTCAAGATTTGTACCGAGTCCTCCACGACGTGCCATTATGCGATCTCGCCTTCACGTTTGTAATTAATTGAAACAACATTGGAATCAAATGGTTTACCGCGCTCTGCTAATTCGCGTGCAACTGACATGTATGCAATTGCGCCAGGAGATGATGCGTCATAAGTCATTACTGTTTGATTAAATCCTGGTGCTTCTGAAACACGCACTGCGCGCGGAATGGGAATATCAATTAGTTCGTTTGGATAGTGTTTGCGAATTTCGTCAGCTACATCATTTGCAAGACGTGTACGGCCATCAAACATTGTTAAAACAAATGTTGAAAGTTTTAGGGATGAGTTCAAACGTTTTTTTACTAATTCAAATGTTTTTAATAGTTGTGATAAACCTTCGAGTGCATAATATTCGCATTGAATTGGAATCAACATCTCTTTTGCTGCAGTCAATGCATTGATTGTTAATAAACCTAGCGATGGTGGGCAGTCGATAAAAATATAATCTAAAGCTTCGCCGGCATTTGTACGCTCAGTTACTAACTCATCGATCGCATCTTTTAACCGCATCTCGCGGGCGACCATCGGTACTAATTCAATCTCTGCCTGAGCTAATGATGTATTTGATGATATGCATTCCAGTGATGGGAAGCCTTTGACTCTTTGGATCGCCTGCGCCATCGATAGATCGCCCATTAAAACCTCGTAAATGCCAGGGTTTTCAAGGTGTTCTACCCCAAGGGCTGTTGATGCATTTCCTTGTGGGTCTAGATCGATCACAACTACTCGAAGACCACCCATTGCAAGTGCTGCAGCTAAATTGACAGTGGTGGTGGTTTTGCCGACGCCACCTTTTTGGTTGGCGACTGTAATGATTCGAAGGGAGGCTGGTTTAGCCATCGCCTCTTTGAGTCGGCGGGTACCGATTAGCTTTTTTGTTTCACGTGAATCATCCACGGGCGCTAGTTAAGCACCTTTACGTACCTCCACGATACGTCCAAGCTCAATTCCCTCGAGATTTACCTCATGGAGCATGGCTTTGGGAACTAGCTTCATCTCCTCCTCAGCTGATTTACCCTTAATCGCCATTAAAGAGCCACCTGTTTTTAAAAGGTGCCAACTCATCTTCTTTAACTTCTCAAGAGGGGCCACGGCTCGGGCAGTTACATAGTGGGCCGTTGTGCGCACATCTTGAGCTTGGCCGCGGATAACTTCAATATCTAAGCCGGCAACGGCCTCTCTTAAAAACTCTACACGCCTTTCCAGCGGTTCGATCAGCGTGACATGTAGATCTGGACGGGCTAGGGCGATCACAATTCCAGGCAAGCCTGCCCCTGAGCCGATATCAAAGACGATTGAGCCCTCTTTAAGAAGGGTGGTTACTGATAGGCAGTTGAAGATATGGCGATCCCAGATGCGCTCAGCCTCACGTGGGCCGATCAATCCACGCTCAATTCCCGCAGTTTCTAGGAAATTGGCATAGGCGTGAACCCGATCGATATCGGGGAAATATCGCTCGATCAGGGTTTCACGTGAAACCTGCATTTACGCTGGATAGATGACGACGTAGCGGTTTGGATCTTCTCCATCAGATTCGCTACTTAAGCCCAGCTCTTGGATAGTGTCATGGATGATTTTGCGCTCAAAGGCGTTCATTGGAGCGAGTTTGATTGAACCACCTGTTGATTTAGCCTCTTCTGCCATCTCGTTTGCAAGCTTTGTGAGCTCTTTGCGGCGGTTGGCACGGAAGTTATCAATATCGAGCATTAGGCGTGAGCGATCACCGGTTGCTGTCTGAACAGCTAGGCGTGTGAGCTCTTGAATTGCGTCAAGGACTTCGCCATCTCGGCCGACGAGGTGGTTGAGTTTTCCTCCCACGATCGCCAATGAGGCGCGATCGTTTTCTACATCGATATCGATATCACCATCAAGATCGGCGATATCAAGGAGTGCCTCTAGGTAGTCAGCGGCGATATCGCCCTCTTCCTCTAGTTTTGCTACGCCTTTGACTGGCTTTGTTTCTACGTTTTCTCCTGTTGCCTCAGCTGTCTTTTCCACAACCTCTGCCTTTGCCTTTGCCATTGTGATCTCCCAGTCGGGTTTGTAGTGAATTAAACCTATTTGTCCTATTTTGTCCTATTTCTTCTTTTTCTTCTTCTTTGGTTGATTTCGTTGCCCGCTAGTTGAATCTCCTTGGGAGGTCTCATCTCCTGTTGGGGCCACATCGCTTAATGCCTCTGGAGCGCCACCATCTTTGTGGGCGCGCTTTCGCTGGAGCTCTTCATAGGCGGGTGATCCAGGTGTTGGGTTGCGCTTAATGACATAGAACTGTTGTCCCCATGTCCAAAGATTTGTTGTTGACCAATAAATTAAAACACCAATTGGAAAGTTAACACCTGAGATTGCAAAGATTACTGGAAATGCATACAACATAATTTTTTGTTGTTGCAACATCATGTTGTTGCTTGAGTCCATTTTTGGCATGCCCTTCATCATCAACTGGCGTTGAGTTGTGAAGGTTGTGAGTGACATAAATGCAATCAAAATAACGGTAACGATTTTTACAGTAGTTATATCTGAACCCAAAAATGTTTGAGAAATTGGAGCGCCAAAGAACTCTGCTTGCGCTGCACTAACAACATCTCCTTGTGACAAAACACCATGTTTGACTGGCGGGTTTTTTCCGATTCCATTAAGAACAGTAAAGAGTGCGAAGAAGATTGGAGCTTGGGCAAGGATCGGAAAACATGAAGCAAGTGGATTTGTCTTGTGCTCTTTGTAGAGCTTCATCATTTCTTCTGATTGTTTTTGTCGATCATCTTTGTATTTCTTCTGAATCTCTTTCATGTGTGGTTGTAATGCAGTTAATGCGCGCTGGCTTTTAATCTGCTTAACAAAAAGAGGGATTAAGATAACGCGAATAATTATTACGAGGCCGATGATTGCTAAAGACCATGACACTCCACTGTCTGCGCCAAACAAAGGTGAGAGCAAATCGTGAATTGTTACAATGACCCAAGAAACCGCTATATATAAGGGTTTTAAGATGCTATCCATTAACACTTACCTTCTCTTTCGGTACTACGTAATCGACTCCACCATGTGACCATGGGTTACACCGCACTAAACGCCAAGCGCTCATTGCAATTCCTTTTAAGCCATATGTCTCGATTGCAGTTACTGCATAACTTGAACATGATGGGTAGTACTTACAGCGTGGAGCAAAAGCAGGAGAAATCCATTTTTGATAAAACTTAATTGGTGCGGTCACAATCATCTTCATTTGGTTACTGCGCGATCTTTGGCTTTGCGAAGCAGGTTTGCAACAATCGCAGCTATCTCTGTTTTGCAATCAGCGTCTGCAGATTTATTTAGTCCTCGAATTACAAGCAGTGAGCCTGTTGGTAATGTTATGTAGTGCTCGCGAATACAGTGGCGAATTTTTCGTGAAAGGCGATGGCGGGCCACCGAGCTTCCAACTGTTTTGCTGATAATTAATCCTGCTCGGGCGGGTTGAGCCAACTGCGTTATATACAAGTAACCTACAAAGTTGGTCGATGAATATCGGATGCCACTCTTTGTTGCGCGGGCGAAATCCCCGCTCTCAGTTAGACGTGCGCTTTTGGCAAGCACGAGAGTCTTCCTTAGAGATCCTTAAGCAGAAAGACGTGTGCGGCCTTTTGCACGACGAGCTGCAAGAACAGCACGGCCTGCACGAGTAGCCATACGGGCACGGAAGCCATGCTTCTTGGCACGACGACGTGTATTAGGTTGGAAGGTGCGCTTTGTCATGTGAAACTCCTAAATAAGTGAACTTCTACTGCGGGCCAGAAATACGGGGGAAGCAAGGAGGTAACGGTAGAGGTCTGGGGATAAGTCGGTCAAACTCAGTTTTGGGTCCTAGGTGGGGTTATGTGCTGTGGATAACCAGTTGCTTTTTTCTCCAATCCGCTCTACTTTTACGCCCTCCTCCACAGGTTTCTTGCTTTTGGGGGTCAATCAGGGCTCAACCTGGGGTTTAGACCACAGGTTGTGGATAACCCTGTGGATATCAGAGAGGTGCCGATATGGCTGTAAAAGAGGTTGAGCTAACCGTTCTCTGGGATCGCGTTATTGAAGAGGTTGCCATTGATGCGCCCCAACATCGCGCATTTTTACAACTCACCCAACCTCTAGGCCTTCTTCATAACAATGATCAAACAACATTATTGGTGGCAGCCCCGAATCTTTTTGCAAAAGATGTTTTAGAAAGCCGTTTGCGCACAGTTGTCTGCGATGTATTAACGCGTGAACTTGGCGACAAAGCCAGTATCGCAGTAACTGTCGATGAGTCATTGGAATCTGCTGAACCAAAAACACCAGAAGTTGATATTGAATTTATTGCACCAAAAGTTGGAACTGGCCGTGATGATGCCCCGGTAAAAACCGCCGAAGTGTCACAACTTAACTCTCGTTATATTTTTGAAACTTTTGTTATTGGTGCATCGAATCGTTTTGCTCATGCTGCGGCCGTTGCAGTTGCTGAAGCACCAGCCAAGGCTTACAACCCATTATTTATCTATGGTGAATCTGGTCTAGGTAAAACCCACTTATTGCATGCGATTGGTGCATATGCAAAAGAGCTTTATGGTGGTGTTCGTGTCCGTTATGTTTCCTCTGAAGAGTTTACAAATGACTTTATTAACTCGATTCGAGACGATAAAGCAACTGCTTTTCAGCGCCGGTATCGCGACCTAGATGTTTTACTTGTTGATGATATTCAATTCTTAGAAAACAAAGAGCGCACCCAGGAAGAGTTCTTCCATACCTTTAACACTTTGTATAACGCTAATAAACAGATTGTTATCTCTAGTGATCGTCCCCCAAAACAATTAACAACTTTGGAAGATCGTCTTCGTTCACGCTTTGAGTGGGGTTTGATTACAGATATTCAACCACCAGAGCTTGAAACGCGTATCGCTATTCTGCGAAAAAAAGCAGCTCAAGATAAGTTAAATGCACCTGATGATGTTTTGGAATATATTGCTAGCAAGATTTCCACAAACATTCGAGAGCTTGAAGGTGCTTTGATTCGTGTGACAGCTTTTGCTTCACTTAACCGACAGAGTGTTGATTTATCTTTAGCTGAAATTGTTTTGAAGGATTTAATTCCTAATGAAAACAATCCTGAAATCACTGGCGCAACAATCATGGCTCAAACAGCTGCCTATTTTTCTCTCACCATCGATGATCTTTGTGGTACTTCGCGCTCTCGGGTTTTGGTTAACGCCCGTCAGATCGCCATGTATCTCTGCCGTGAGCTAACAGAGCTCTCGCTTCCAAAGATCGGCCAAACATTCGGCGGGCGTGACCACACAACGGTCATGCATGCCGACCGCAAGATCCGTCAACTGATGGCTGAACGACGTTCGATCTATAACCAGGTCAACGAACTCACCACCAGAATTAAGCAACAGACGCGCTAAAAGGCGCAAAGCTGCGAAATGTCCGTTTTGCCGCTCTTTACCCCCAATTGGGGATAAGTTGTGGATAACTGTGGAGATCTCGTAGTTGTGTGTGGATAGTGTTCTTATGTTGCTGTGAAGAGTAGGAAGGGGGAGGGTGTGAACTCAGTTGTTGTGCACATCTTTTCCCAACTTATTAACATGTTGTGCGGGGTAAAACACCGCTGTGAGCAGGGGTTATTGCCTTTGTGCACAGAAAAACGATCTAGTTACTACGACTACCTTTATATACATATATCTAGATGTGAAACGAACCTTTCACTGAATTGGGGCAGAGCATGAAGTTCATCGTTGAGCAGTCAGCTTTAGTTGATGGCGTTAATTGGGTCTCCCGTTCCCTTTCAACTAGACCAATCAAAACCGAATTACTTGGAATCGTTATTGATGCAACAGGTGACCAGGTGTATTTATCTGCCTCTGATTTAGAAACAGCGAGCAAATCTCATTTTCACGCCGAAATCAAAGATCCTGGCAAAGTCTTAGTTCCAGGAAAACTTCTTGCGGAGATTTCACGCTCATTACCTAACAAACCAATTACTTTTGCTTTAGATGGTTCTCGTGTTCTAGTAACAAGCGGAAGTGCGAAATTTACTCTTCCAACACTTTCAGTGGACGAGTACCCAAATCTTCCCGAGCTACCAGACACAACCGGAACGTTAGCTAGCGATGTTTTTGCAACAGCGGTTTCACAAGTTGCTATTGCAGCAGGACGCGATGATTCACTACCAACCCTTACCGGAGTACACGTTGAGATTAACGAAGAAACCGTAACTTTGGCGGCAACAGATCGATACCGATTAGCGGTACGCGAAATTCAATGGGAACCAACAACTCCTAACATTTCAACAAGTGCGCTTTTGAGGGCACGCACAATTGCAGATGCAGCAAAATCACTAACCGGAACAAAAACTGTTTCAATTTCATTTGCACCTGCGTCAAGCAATGATCGTTTAGCTGGCTTTGCAAGTGATGGAAAAACAATGACATCGCGCATGCTTGATGGAACATTTCCACCATACCGCCACCTACTCCCACAAGAAGTAACCTCAACAGCACTTATTGAAGTTGCAACACTTTTAGATTCAGTACGACGTGTCGCACTTGTTACAGATAAGACAGTTCCACTACGTCTTGATTTCAACAACAACACACTTTCACTTGAAGCAGGAGCCGGCGAAGAAGCTCAAGCAACTGAAGCAATTGAAATCTTATTAACAGGCGAACCAATCTCTATCGCTTTTAACCCTGTATTCCTCGCCGATGGTCTAACCGCCGTTGGTACAAAATTTGTTCAAATCTCTTTTACCGGTCCAAACAAACCAGCAATTCTGATGGGTAAGAGCGATAAAGACGGAGCGGTTGTAGAAAACTACCGCTACCTGCTAATGCCAATGCGTTATGCCTCATAACTTATCGGTGTAACTAATGCGTATTAATAAGTTGGCGCTGACCAACTTTCGTTCATACTCTTCATTAGAGCTTGAACTAGAACCCGGCGTTATTACTTTTATTGGTGACAACGGCTCAGGTAAAACAAATATCGCAGAGTCTTTAATCTATCTTTCGTTTCTTTCGTCGCACCGCGTTGCAAGTAATGTTCCACTTATTTCACTTGGTCACCAACAAGCTGTTATTCGCGCCGAGATTGAACGCGATGACAGAAAATTACAGATTGATTTAGAGATTAATGCAAACAAAGCTAACCGTGCGCGCATCAATGCAAATCCAACTAGAAGCCAAAGAGAAATTTTAGGTGCCTGCCAAATCGTTTATTTCTCGCCTGAAGATCTTGATTTGGTTCGCGGTGAACCAGGTGGGCGCAGAGATTTCTTAGACCGCCTACTTATTACCCGTACTCCACGTATGGCTGGAGTAATTGCTGACTATGAACGAGTGGTCAAACAACGTAACGCACTCTTAAAAACACGATCATCTGCAAGCGCACTAGTTCCTTGGAATGAACAATTAATTAAATTCGGTGCGCAATTAACCGCCGATAGAATCGCGCTGGTTGAAGCGTTAAATCCTTGGGTTACAAAAAACTATGCAAACTTAAACGAGGTCAAACCAGCATCAATTGGATATAAATGCAGCAGTGAAGGTGTATCTAGTGATTTTGGAAACAATATTGAAGTCTTAACAAAAAGACTTGAAGAAGTGGCCTACCAAGAAATCGAAAGAGGGGTTTCATTAATCGGCCCGCACCGTGATGACCTACACCTTCAAATTGGTGACTTCCCAGCCAAAGGCTATGCAAGCCATGGCGAATCTTGGTCAATGGCAATCTCACTGCGTATCGGTTCTTTTAACTTATTAAAAAGCGAAGGCTCCGAACCGATCCTTATTTTAGATGATGTGTTTGCCGAGCTAGATACTTCACGACGTAAGCAATTAATGTCAGCTACTCAAATCGCCGAACAAACAATAATTACAGCTGCTGTTGAGAGTGATTTACCTGCCGAACTTTTAACGCAAAAATTTTATGTAACACCAGGTTTTGTTAAGAAAGGAAAGAGTTAATGGCAAAAAATGATTTAGCTCTTGAGCTTTTCAAAGCGTTTAAAACCGGAGTAACCCGCAAAACAAACAAACCCGCACCAACAAAAACGGTGGGGCAGGCCGGTGACCCAGAGTTGATCGGTGAACTTCTTAACAACATGATTGAAGAGCGCGAATGGAACAGTGGGTTAGCTGAAGGAAATCTATTTATTACTTGGGCAACAATTGTCGGCGAAGAGATTGCACAACACGCAACACCAATTTCAATTTTAGATTCAACGTTGACAATTCAAACCTCATCGACAGCATGGGCAACCCAGTTGACTTTAGTTGGGGACAATTTATTGGCCACGATCCAATCTGACCCATCCGGGGCAACAATCCAAAAACTACGATTTATTGGCCCTCAAGGACCAAGTTGGAAAAAAGGGGTCCGGACTATCAGAAATGCCAGAGGTCCCCGAGACACCTATGGATAAGGGCTCGACCCACTAGGAACCCTCACTACCACGCTCAAAGTCTGGCTATACCCACACCTAAGGCTTATTTTGGGTATTTCTATTTACTTTTTCCCACTAAGATAAGAGCGTGTTGGAGGGATTTTCCCTCCCAGAAGCCCTCTAGAGCGATTAGAGCGCATGTAGCGAAAAGGAGAACAGGTGGCCGAGAACTCCTATGACGCCAGCAGCATCACCGTGCTGGAAGGTCTAGAGGCGGTTCGCAAGCGCCCTGGAATGTATATCGGCTCAACAGGTGAGCGCGGATTACATCACCTGGTTTATGAAGTCGTCGACAACTCAGTTGATGAGGCGCTAGCTGGTTATTGCACCGACATCAACGTGACCTTGATGGCAGATGGTGGTGTAGAAGTAATCGATAACGGCCGTGGAATTCCCGTAGATATTCACCCTATAGAGAAAAAACCTGCACTTGAAGTTGTTCTTACAGTTTTACACGCAGGTGGAAAATTCGGTGACGGCGGTTATTCAGTCTCTGGCGGCTTACACGGCGTTGGTATCTCAGTTGTCAACGCTCTGAGCACTGATCTATCAGTGATTGTTCAACGCGATGGAAATTTTTGGTAT
>CAITQC010000165.1 GCA_903894425.1 uncultured Actinomycetes bacterium | reverse complement strand
TTCCACTGGCTACGGCGTGAGCGCGTCTTTGAACGCGACATTTTTCGCTTTGGTACTGGCACGGTTCGAACCTCTTCTTATCTTTTTCTTAAAAGCAGCGGTGGCTGCAAGGGGTAAGTATCCCTTAAAAGCCCTTATTCTTTCAAATCGAGCATTACTCCAAATCTAGGCCTGAAAGACCGGCCCAGCGGGCATCGATAACCTCATGAGCGTGATCGGCGGGAAGTTCTGCCCATTTGCCCCCGCACTGCTGACATAAGCCTGGGCAGTCATCACTACATAAGGGATTAATAGGTAGAGCAAGAACGATTGCATCGCGGATAGGGCCCTCTAGATCCATGATGTCGCCCTCCATCATGAGCTCTTCTTCTACGTCAAGATCATCCTCATCACGCTCTTTTTTGCGTTTTGAACGATCACTCTTTTGCGCGTAGTAATAGAGCTCTTGAACTTTACGTTCGATCACCATCTCGATGGGATCCAGGCAGCGCGTGCACTCACCCTTTACAAGGGCGAAGATATCGGCAGTTAAAAGGATTCCTTCAGTAACTGATTCCAGTCGAGCATCAACTTCGATTACTTCACCCACTGGGACGTTGATTAATTCAACGCCAACTTTTTCGGGAACTTCGATATCGAGTTCATATTCCTTCATCTCCCCAGCACGGCGTGCAAGCTCATGCGTGTTGAGTTTATAAACCTGCGGAATAAGCGCCATATGAATTAATCAGCATCTGAAAGCTGGGCTAGGACATCTTTATCATTTGCACCAGCTAGACGTTCGCGTCCGCGTGCAACAGCCTCTTGCGTCTTATTTAAAATAACTTCAAGAGTTGCAAGGCGGCCATCGATATATTCCTCTACTTCTTGCTTTTCTAAATCTGCTAATGCTCGAGCATCGTCGATAATCTTTCGGGCTTCATCGCGAGCCATTGTGACGATAGATGTTTGCTCGACCATACGTGCAACATCTTCACGTGCGATTGCGATCATCTGTTCGGCGCTAACTCGTCCTTCTTCAATAATGGCATCGCGTACAGCGAGAAGTTTTTGAGCAGATTCAAAATCCGCTGGAAGGGCTTCGCGAGCTTCATCCAGAAGTTCCAGCATTTCACCGCGGTGCACGACACAGCTAGCAGATAGTGGAACTCCGCGAGCCTCTTCGACCATTGTGATTGCTGATGTTAATTTCTCGACTGAATTCATCTGATTACTTCCCTGCTACTCGAAGCTTGAGTGCTTCATTGACCGATGCTGGAACCATAGTTGAAACGTCTCCCCCATAATGGGCAAGCTCTTTAACTAATGATGATGATAAAAATGAGTGTGTAGGCGCAGTTGCCATAAACATAGTTTCAACACCTGAGCCTTGCAGATTAACTTGTGCCATTTGCAGTTCGTAATCAAAATCTGAGACCGCACGGAGCCCTTTGACAATGGCTTGGATTGAATTGCTTTTGCAGTAATCAACTAATAAACCAGACCAAGAATCTACGGTGACATTGCCAAGGTTGGAAGTGGTTTCTCGAATCATTTCGATACGTTCGGTTACAGTAAACAGCGATGATTTAGTGCGGTTTTCAAGGACCGCCACAACGACTTGATCAAAGTGAGCACTTGCTCGAGCAATAATGTCGAGGTGTCCATATGTAATGGGATCAAAGGATCCGGGACAAACCGCTCGTCTCATGGCCTAAACGCTAGCAAGAGTGGGCTCAGTTATCCATTCTTAGGCGTGTAATTACCGTAAAAAATCGTTGCCTGGCCGTAATTTCGTTCGCGTACTGCGCTAAAGCCAGCAGGCCATGAAAAATTTGAACGCTTGGCTGTGCGTTCAACTGCAATTAATGCGTCATCTTTAAGAAAACCACCCAGATGCAACTTATACAAAATATCTTCAACTTCAGAATCTAAAAACTCATACGGTGGATCAATATATGCGATGTGATATTTCTCTTTTGGTGGATCTGCAACAAAACGTTGGACTGACATTGAATACAGGTGAAACTTGCCTACTGGCATGTTTTTGTTGACTAATTCAAAGTTATTTTCAATAGTCTTTTGTGCTTCGTCATCTTTTTCAACTACATGTACCAAGCTCGCTCCACGAGATAGAGCTTCGAGTGCAATAGCCCCTGAACCGCCGAAGAGATCTAAGAAGTGCAGGCCGAGGAAATCACCAAACTCTGAAAGCAAAGAAGAAAAAATAGCTTCACGAGCACGATCAGATGTTGGCCTCGTTGCTCCGGCAACGCTACCGAGAGTTCGCCCTTTGGCAACGCCTGCAATGATTCTCAATTGATCAGCCCTTATCTAAATAATCAACGGCCATATTACTTTGCATCGCGTTGAGTTCTTGCCGTAGCGCAGGATATCCCGATAGGTCTAGTGATGTCGCAATTAGATCCGCAGCATCGGTTCGAGCGGCCTCTATGAGCTCTTCATCGCGCAAAACCCGCAGTAGGCGAAGATGGGATTGAGTGCCCGACTGACTTGCGCCAAGCACATCACCTTCGCGACGTTGTTCTAGGTCGATGCGCGATAGCTCGAATCCATCTAAAGTCGCCGCCACTGCATCTAAACGATTCCGTGCAGGGGATTCGGCCAATGAGTTTGTAACTAAAAGACAAAGCCCTGGTGACGTTCCACGTCCAACACGACCACGCAGTTGATGCAGTTGGGATACTCCGAAGCGATCGGCATCCATAATCACCATGATTGTTGCATTGGCTACATCCACGCCGACTTCAATAACCGTTGTTGAAACCAAAACATCGATTTCACCGGCAGCAAATGCCTTCATCGTTACATCTTTTTCATCAGCGCTTAATCGACCATGCAACATAGCTACTTTTAATCCTGCTAACTCTTTGCCATGTAAACGGGGCGCAAGCTCTTCCACACTTGCGATATCTGTTGACTCGCTACCAAAGAGAAAATCTATATCAGCATTGTTATCGTTACCAGCTTGAATACGTGGAGCAACAATGTAAGCCTGATGGCCCTGGGCAACTTCCTCTCGAATACGCTGCCAAGCACGATCAAGATATGTAGGTTTCTCCATCACAGCAATCACATGGGTGGTAATTGGTTGACGGCCCAGAGGAAGTTCGCGCAACGTTGAAACATCTAAATCACCAAAAACCGTCATAGCAACGGTACGCGGGATCGGTGTTGCAGTCATTACCAATAAATGTGGAGGCTTCTGTGCTTTCTCTCTTAATGCATCACGTTGTTCGACACCAAAACGGTGCTGCTCATCGACAACGATTAAACCTAAATCCTTGAACTCAACTTTTTCACCTAGTAAGGCGTGGGTGCCAATCACAATTCCAGCATCACCTGATGCTGCCAACGTTAGTGCGGCATTACGTGCAGCAGCATTTTGTGAACCGGTAATCAAAGTTACTTGTGTTGATTTTTCATCACTACCCAACATGCCACCCTGTGCCATAGGCCCCAGAAGTTTTTCAATCGTGCGCAGATGTTGCGCTGCAAGAACTTCGGTTGGTGCAAGTAATGCGGCCTGCCCGCCACTATCGACAACAGCTAACATGGCGCGAAGTGCAACAATAGTTTTACCAGAACCAACCTCACCCTGCAGTAAGCGATGCATGGGGTGCGCCTGCGCCAAATCTGCCTCAATCTCGGCCGAAACTTGGCGTTGCCCACCTGTTAATTCAAAGGGAAGTGATTCATCAAAGGCCTGCAGGATCCCGCCTTTAATAACTTTACGCGAGAGAGTATTTAGTTTTTTCAACTCGTTACGACGAAGTACGAGCAGAGATTGCAACAAAAACGCCTCGTCAAATGTTAATCGCTCGCGTGCTCTTTCTGCCGTCTCAAGATCTACCGGGCGATGAAGCTGTACTAAAGCCTGCTGCAACGTTGGATAAGCGTGCGCACTGCGAATACTTTCTGGCAGATAATCTGCAACTTCATCGAGTGAATCAACGGCCATCTCAACACATTTTGAAATCTTCCAAGAAGGCATCTTTGCCGTGGCCGGATATACAGGAAGATATTTCCCGGCGAAAGCAGTTGCGGCGGCATCAACATCATCACCATCAGGAATCATTTCGTAATCTGGATGCGATAACTGTTTCTTATTATTAAATATGCCGACCTTGCCGGCAAAGAGCCCTTGGCGGCCTACCTTTAACTCTTTTTCGCGCCAGGCTTGATTAAAGAAAGTGAGCGAGAGTTTGTCGGTGCCATCGGTAACGACAACCTCAAAGATGCTCCCCTTTCGACCTCGCAAAGGGCGATTGGTAGAAGATAAAACTTCGGCAAGAATCGTTACTTCATCACCCTCAAGTAACTTTGAAATATCTGAAAGTTCACCCCGTACTAAATATCTGCGTGGGTAGTGGCGCATCAAATCGCCTACGCTCTTAATATCAAAGGCATCGTTTAAGACTTTGGCAGTGCGATCTCCAACCACTGAAGAGAGTTTGCTATCTAGATCTGCCATGCGGGCATTGTCTCGTATAGGCCCACAGTGCGTGGAGTTAACGCGCCATGGTTATGGTTTTATCGCATGTGTTCCAGCCGGAGTGTGTAATCACTACCGTAATTTTCTGGGCCAACCAGTTAGAAATCGAAGCCTCTAGACGTCGTGCAAGCTGTGCATCTAAGTGTTCTGTTGGTTCATCCAAGATATATACATCGGCATCGGCCAGTAAGACTCGGGCAATAGCCAAACGTTTTGCTTCTCCCCCAGAAATCACTCGGCCAAACTCACCAATCACCGTATCTAGACCATATGTAAATTCACTGAGCAGTTGATCAAGTTCGACGCACTTAAGGGCAGCCATTAACTTCTCATCGTTAGCGCTTTGATTTGCGATCTTGAGATTTTCACGAAGCGTTGTATTGAAGATATGTGATTTTTGAACTGTTCCAACAACTCGTGAATTCGTGCCGCTGAGTCCACTGAGTTCGTGCCCATTAATGGCGATTGAGCCTTTATAGGGCAGAAGGGATAAAAGACCCATCGCCAGAGTGGATTTGCCACTGCTGCTTCGACCACGAACCACAAGTAATTGACCTTGGGCGATATCAAAGTTAACCGGCTGCATAAATTCACAATCCCAAGCAACCGTTGCTTTCCCAACCGTTAGAGAGGTAATTGTCTCGTCGAAAATCGCACCAGAATCGGCTTGAGTGGCTGAATTCATCAACTCATCAACAGATCTCTGCGACTTCAAGAGTTTGCCAGCACTAAAAAGGTTTGGGTACCACGCAGTGATGGCCTCAAATATGACAAGTGGCAAGAAGATCAACATTGTTATTTGAACTGGTGGCATATCCTGTGATTTGGCAAGTGCATATGCAAGAAAAGAAAAACCAACAACCGATGCAGCAATTAAGAGATTAGTAAGGCTTGCAAAACCATAAATAGTCCGCAAAAGCTTTTCTTCGACTAAGCGCAGTTTTTCTTCTTGCAGCTTTGAGACAGATAAGTTTTGGTCGAGATAGCCATAAATGGCAGCTTCGGCTACACCGTGCACATTTGATTGCACCAACTGCGTATAGTTATTTTCAATCTCTTCAATCTCGCGAGCAGTTGATTCGCTCTTAGATTTTATGCGTGCAGGCACAATCAATAAAAGCAAGAGACTTACTGG
>CAITQC010000164.1 GCA_903894425.1 uncultured Actinomycetes bacterium | reverse complement strand
TCAAAACTTTCTTTTTCTCTAGATGATGCAGACCTTCTCACTGGCATGGATGGTTCTTATTCAATCAAGGCCCTTGATGACGATACAACAGAAGTTACCTATGAACTTGGTGTTTCTCTTTCAATGCCGATTCCAGCGATGATGCGTCAAAAGGCTGAGAAGAGCACGATTGATCAAGCTCTGACGCAACTTAAAGCATCTCTGGAAAGCTAATTTACTTTATGGCTTTTACTATCGGAATCGATGTTGGTGGAACAAAAGTTCTCGGTGGCGTTGTTGACGAATCTGGAAAAGTTTTAACTACTGCCCGAAAAGATACGCCACGTCAGGGCGGAATGGCACTTACGCAAACTATTGCCGACGTTGCCAAAGAGCTACTTGGCCAGCATAAGGTTTCATCCGTTGGTGTATCTGCAGCTGGATTTGTTTCATCAGATCGTAAGACGATGCTTGCTACTCCAAATATCGCTGATTGGAATGGCGTAGATCTAGATAATCAATTAACAGAGTTAATCGGGCTACCTGTTGTGATTGAAAATGATGCAAATGCCGCAGCTTGGGGTGAAGCAAAGTTTGGTGCTGGAAGAAATCAGGAGCACATGATGATGCTCACTGTCGGCACCGGAATTGGTGGCGGGATAGTCGTTAACGGCGCGTTATACCGTGGCGCATATGGAATTGCTGCAGAGTTTGGTCACCTTCGTGTTGTACCTGAGGGCCATTTATGTGGATGCGGTGCCAGAGGATGTTTCGAACAATATGCATCGGGTAATGCCCTATTGCGTCATGCGCGTGAAGCAATTAGCGCGAGTCCAGAGATTGCGCGTAATTTATTATCACGCGGTGATGGCACAGTGGCGGGATTGACGGGCCAAGCAATTACCGAAGCTGCGCGCGAGGGTGATCCTGTTGCACTTGCTGCTTTCAACACCACTGGGCAATGGTTAGGCGCTGGAATTGCCTCTCTTTCTGTATTACTTGATCCTGCCTGTGTAGTTATTGGCGGGGGAGTGATCGATGCCGGTGAAATCCTTTTGAAGCCAACGCGCGAATCATTGGAGCGCAACATGCCATTTGCTGGCAAGCATCCCTACCCACAAATTATCGCTGCCGAATTAGGAAATGAGGCCGGACTAGTCGGTGTTGCAGATCTAGCTCGAAGTTAATTTTCGAAAGGGTATTTGAGCCCAATTTGAGCGCGCGCGGTATCTAGAATCTGCATAATTGCAACGGTATCTGCCCAGGTTAACAACGGTGATTCTTTAGCTCCACTTGTTACAACGCGAGCGAATTCTACGGCCTGTTCGCGAAGTCCATGTCCTGTGTAGTTATTTGGATAGTTGGTAACAGTGCCATCGTAAAGAGTCAGACGCATTGATGTCGGATTATAGAAAGTGCGATCCACTTCAAGAAAACCGTTAAGGCCTGCAATAACTGCCGTGCAAGGAGTTTGCACAATCATCGTTGTGTTGAGCACTGCCTGAGCCCCATTTGCATAATTTAGAATCATCGATGTCTGAGCATCTACGCCTTTGTCCGTCAGGATGCCATTTGCGGTAATTGAATCAGGTATGCCAAGAATCATGTGGGCAAATGAAACAGGATAAATTCCAAGATCTAAAAGCGCTCCTCCAGCTAAAGCAGGCTCTACTAGTCGAGGAATATCTTGATCTGCTAAACGTTGTCCATGATCAGCATGAACTGTTGTAATAGTTCCCAGAATTTGGCTGGAAATAATTTCGCGAATCTGTGCATAGTGTGGCAAAAACCTGGCCCACATCGCTTCCATCAGTGCAACATTATTTCTCTTGGCGGTAGCAACCATCTCACTTGCTTCAAGAGCATTAACAGCAAATGGTTTTTCACATAGAACTGGCTTGCCAGCGTTGAGCGCTGCAATGACATTTTCTTTGTGAGCTGGGTGGGGAGTGGCGACATAGATTGCATCTATATCGGGCTCTGCGACTAATTCGGCATAAGACCCATAAGCCTTTATTGCGCCAAACTGAGAAGCAAAATTATTTGCTGACTCAATATTTCTAGAACCAACAGCTGCAATTACATGGCTATCTAAAAGAGATACATCGCGGGCAAAAGCATGAGCAATTCCACCAGTGCCGATGATTCCCCATCTGAACCTACTCATATCGTTGCTCCATCATCTTCGTGGTTGTCGCGGTTAAACCATCGATTTACTGCGCGCTTAATTGATCGCCAAATCTGACGTGGAGATTGCCGCGGGGGATTAGGTGGGACAAAACGATTGGCATCTTCAAAGTTGGCTAGCTGATCCAAGTAAGAAGTGGGAGCGGATTCATCTAGGGACAGGCCTGAGACAATGGAATCAAATTCGCTTCGGATGAGATCTTCCTCATCGAACTCTTCGGCGCCTGGGCGTGGATTACTCACTCTCCGATAGTGTCATATCTGGCAATAGCCAGTAAATTAGAGCCATGTTGTCGAACCTGCCATATGGAACTTTGCGTGCATTTCTGACGCCATTCCTGATGGCTGGTTTTCGACCAAAGGTTAAAGGTCTTCGAAATGTGCCGGCAAAGGGTCCGGTAATCATCGCTTCCAACCATTTATCTTTTAGTGATTCAATCTTTATGCCATTAGTGGTTCCCCGTAAAGTTACTTTTTTAGCTAAGAGTGAGTACTTCACATCTCCTGGGGCTAAGGGATTAATAAAAAAACTCACCTTCATCGCACTTGGACAGGTCCCAGTTGATCGATCAGGAGGCCGCCGTAGCGAAGCGGCGTTGATTACAGGGTTAAAGGTATTGGCCGAGGGCGACTGCCTGGGAATCTATCCAGAAGGAACGAGATCTCCTGATGGACGTCTTTATAAAGGGCGCACGGGAATCGCGCGATTGGCAATTGAATCAGGGGCACCTGTAATTCCTGTTGCGATGTCTAACACTGACAAGATTCAACCAACAGGTACGGTAATTCCAAATCTTCATCGCGTTGGTATGCACTTTGGAAAGCCAATGTACTTTGAAGGAGATTCGAGCGATCTTTTATATCTACGCGATGTAACAGATCAAATCATGAATGCCATTCAAGCCATGTCTGGCCAGGAGTATGTTGATACATATGCCCCAAAAAAATCTAAGCCTGAAGATATAAATGTTTCTGGCGAAGAAGATTAAAGAAGATCTAATCCATTCCTGGTTGTTAAAAATTGGCATGTCGTACACGTTGTGCCAGCCTCGGGGATCTCGCCCTCTAATACAGTAATGAAATCCCCAATAACTTTCATGAAGTTTGCATGGTCACGTTCTACTGCAACGTATTTTTGATAGACACCGAAACCGCTGTTGTCGGGATTATCGCCCAGAGTATGTGTTGGCTTCCACACCAGTAATCCCATTGAAGCAACTTCTACAGCTTTACCAGCTGCTGGATTTTCAAGTGCATATGCATATGCTTCAAGTTGTGGAGAGTAGAAAGCGCCACTGTCACGTTCGGAGTCAGAGACTTTGCAATCGATAAGGCCCACAGTTCCATCATCATTAGTAGATATAAGGTCATATTTTCCAAGGATGCGCCATCTAGTATCAACGCCGTTGATTTGTAATGGCTTGCTCTTAACGAACTCGCCCCATTTAGTTACTATTCCGGGGCGAAGTGAGGGATCGATTGTGGGCATATCAGCTCGCTGAAAAAACTCTTCCTGCAGCGATGACAACGTCCCAACGAGTGGCATTGTCATTGGAGCAGTTATTTTGTACCAGTATTTAACCCATAAACAGCGTTTGCATGTTGAGAGACCAAAAGTTAAATCAGATGGCGAGATGTTTTCACGGGCAGGTTTTAAGGGTTTTTTCATACGTGCATTCTCTACTTAGCCACTGACAATTGCTAAATACAACACTGAAAGCCCCAGAAATATCATGATTGCCCCACCGGTAGCGCGAAGCTTGACCAAGCGATTCTCATCCCCTGCAAGCCAGGCACGTGCAGTTCCGGCTAGAAGGCCCCATGAGCCATCTGAGATAAAGGCTAAAGTTGAAAAAATTGCACCGAGCAAAATTAATTGTGCCGTGATGTGGCCTTTATCTCGATCGATAAATTGCGGCAAGACCGCAGCATAAAAAACTATCGCTTTGGGATTAAGTGCACCTACCCAGAAACCATCGCGTATCGAACGTAACGCGCTGGGTTGGATATTTCCTTGATTTGTCATGTCGGCGGCGTGAATCCTGCGATGTTTGATTGCATCAAGACCTAGATATATGAGATATAGACCGCCACCCCATTGCACTGCGGTATATGCAAGATCTGATCTCTGCAGAATAGGACCAAGACCTAAAGCGACAAAGACTGATAAAACAAATGATCCCGTGACATTTCCTGCAACTGTAAAAACTGCGACTTTGCGACCCCAGGCGATGGCCCGAGCGATTACGAATAAAACGCTCGGGCCAGGCGCCAAGATAATTATCATCGCAGCAACGATGTATTCCGCTAGCCGCGAAGGAATTACCATGGGTCAGATATTAGTTATTACCTCTTGATGAAGCAATTGAACTCAGGACTCGATGTCCAACAATAGCAACTAATGTTGCATTGATGATTCCGCTAAATGTGTAATCTCCGGTAGTCCACGACATATCTGAGATACCGATAATTAATGCAGATGCTGCAATGATTAAATTAGTTGAGTTAGCGAAATCAACTTTGCCTTCGATCCAGATGCGAGCGCCAAGGACGCCGATCATTCCAAAGAGAGCAACGCCGACGCCACCAAGTGCACCAACAGGGGTAGCGCTAAGAACTGCGCCAAACTTAGGTGAAAGTGACAAAGCAATTGCACCGACACCTGCAATCCAGTATGCAGCCGTTGAATAGACACGAGTAGCTGCCATAACACCGATATTTTCAGCATATGTGGTCGTTCCTGAACCTCCACCGACACCTGCCAACGTTGTAGCAAGTCCATCGGCCATTAGTGCAGTACCCATCTGGTCATCAAGGTTTTTACCCGTCATCGCAGAAACAGCCTTCACGTGTCCAACGTTTTCAGCGATCAATACAAGAACTACAGGTAGGAACAGAACGATCGCTTTGCCATCAAATGTTGGGGATGTAAATGAAGGCATTGCAAACCACTTAGCTGCAGTAATTCCTTCAGTCTTCACATCGCCTTGAATCAAAGCAACGACATAACCGACGACCAGACCTGCAAAGATGCTGATGCGATTAAGGAATCCGCGTGATGCGGCAGCAATTAAGGCGATCGATGCCAGAGTGATTACGCCGATCATTGGTCCGGCAGCAAAGTTATTTTTTGCAGCCCCTGCCAAGTTCAAACCAATAACCATGACGATTGTTCCTGTAACTACAGGTGGCAAGAGCCAATTAATCCAACCAATGCCAGCCTGTCGCACGATTAGACCAACAGCTGCCAGGATCAAACCTGTCACGACTACGCCGCCAAGGGCTGCAGACATTCCACCACTTGTTTTAGCAGCTGCGATTGGCGCTAAAAATGCAAAAGATGAGCCCAGGTAGCTAGGGACTTTGTTCTGAGTTAATGCCAGGAACAGCAGAGTGCCGATTCCTGAGAAGAAGAGTGTTGTTGTTGGAGGAAAGCCAGTGATGATCGGAACAAGGAAGGTGGCACCAAACATTGCAGCGATGTGCTGTAAACCAACTCCGATTGTTCGAGGCCATGTGAGGCGTTCATCTGTTGATACAACTGCGCCTGGGGAGAGGGTCTTACCGTTTCCATGTAGTTTCCATGAGAGAAGCGACATTGCTAACGTCCTTTCAGATCTGGATAGGAGCCAGACACGAGAGGCGCTGGCTATCGTGAAAAAGGGTAGAACTACCCCCCTTGGTACTGCGGCGTACGCCACACCATAAATCGCGGTGATATCTAGGCGTGAAGCGTGTTGAAAGTTGCGCCTGGAGCGATGGCGTCATAGATTACGGCTCGATATATCGAATAGATACATATGCCGATAGGTAAAGCGATAGGAAGGAGAACATAAGCCATGCGTTCACGTAGCGAATCCCTTGAGTTTGCCCTCCTTGGTCTTCTTTCCCAAACACCTCTTCACGGCTACGAACTGCGCAAGCGTATGGGAGCGATCTTTGGCCCATTTCGTGCTCTCTCATTTTCAGTGCTTTACCCACAGCTGCGCCGAATGATGGAGGCGGGCTTAATCGAAGAGACCGTGGTTGATTCACCATCACGGCGCTCGCGAATCGTTTATGACATTACAACAAAGGGTCAAAAGCGCTTTGAAGATCTGACTGAAACCGTTAGTCCTGAAACTTGGGAAGACGAAGGATTCGAAATCCGCTTCGCATTTTTTTCTCCAACATCTTCAAAGAACAGAGTAAGAATTCTTGAGGGGCGCCATCGCCGTCTCAAGGAGAAGGCAGAGATTCTGCGTGGTGAGCTCGAGAAATCACCAATTGGAATCGATAAATATCTAGAGGAGTGGCGACGTCACTCACTGGACTCAGCTGATCGAGAGATTGCTTGGCTGGAAAAAATGATCAAAACCGAGAGGAAATAAAGTGAACATAACAACCGGTAAAGGCGACATCCGTGTTGCAATAATTGGCGTAGGAAACTGTGCCAACTCTTTAGTTCAAGGAGTTACCTATTACAAGGACGCTGCCACTGATCAAGAGATCCCAGGCTTAATGCATGCAACTATTGGTGGATATCACATCTCCAATATCAAATTTGTTGCAGCCTTTGACGTTGACGTCAAAAAAGTTGGCCTGGATTTGGCAGATGCCATCTGGGCTAGCGAAAATAACACCATTAAATTCACCGATGTAGCAAAGACTGGCGTTCCAGTTTTGCGCGGTGTAACTAATGATGGTCTCGGTAAGTATTACCGCGAAACAATCACAGAATCTGATGCCCCGGCAGTGGACATGGTTGCAGTGTTGAAGGAAGAACAAGTAGATGTTTTGATCTGCTATCTACCAGTGGGATCAGAAGTTGCCGCTAAGTACTACGCACAGTGCGCAATCGATGCAGGATGTGCTTTTGTTAACGCACTTCCAGTCTTTATCGCCTCTGACCCAGTATGGGAAAAGAAGTTTGCTGATGCAGGACTTCCAATCGTTGGCGATGACATTAAGAGCCAAGTGGGCGCAACAATTACTCACCGAATCATGGCTAAGTTGTTCCAGGATCGTGGTGTTCACCTAGATCGCACCTACCAATTAAACGTTGGTGGAAATATGGATTTCAAGAACATGCTCGAGCGTGATCGTCTTGAATCAAAGAAGATTTCAAAAACTAACTCAGTTACATCTCAGTTAGAGCATGACTTGGGAGAAAAGAATGTTCACATCGGACCTTCTGATTACATCCCTTGGCTAGATGATCGCAAGTGGGCCTACGTTCGCCTCGAAGGCCGTGCTTTTGGCGATGTTCCTCTTAACCTTGAATACAAGTTGGAAGTTTGGGATTCACCAAACTCTGCCGGTGTAATCATCGATGCGCTTCGTTGCGCAAAGCTTGGTCTAGATCGCAAGATTGGTGGAGCATTGCTCTCGCCATCTAGCTACTTCATGAAGACTCCGCCAACTCAGTACACAGATGAGCAGGCACATGTTAAGACTGAAGATTTCATCTCTGGAAAGCTTGAGCGCTAAAGCTAACAAACAATAAAAAGTAGAAATGAAAAGGCCCCCTGGTATTAACCAGGGGGCCTTTCCTAACCCCTCACGGAGAGTTGAGGGTTAAATCGTCGCATCCTCAGGAGTGCGACGAATATGCATTAACCCAGCGATGCCGAGCAAGAGGAAGAGAATTCCACCGACAAGAGCAGCGATCGCTGCATAACCTGCGATAACACCCATAGTTCCAAATGCGAATGCCTCTAGAAGCATTCCGCGCAATGTATTTCCTTGGAACAAAGTCTCTTTCAAGTCAGCAATCTTTTGAAGTTGTTCTGGAGTTGTTACGCCATCACGTTGGGCAGTCATATAAGCAGCTGCAACCTCTGAATATGTTGCTGGCTTTCCTAAAACTGCAGTTGCAGAAGCGTTCATGTGTTCCAAAATATATAGATCTGAATAATCGCGAGCCATTTCGCCAGTTGTTACTTGCTTTTCTGCCCACTTTGCAAGTTGATCTTTTGTTTCACTTGGTAGTGCAGCTTCTGCTGGGAATGCAATATTTTGATTTGCTAATTGACTCTGTACAGAATCATTTGCAAAACTTGCACCGAAGTTAAGAAGTCCAGCGAAGATTAAGAGAAGTGCTGCTAAACCCAAGCCGACAAAAGAAACCAGCTTGTCAAAAGTTCTACGTTTCATTTAATTACTCTCCCTTTTAGGCATCCTCGTTTGATGCACTGCATAGTTAACTCTGTTAAATATGCTTGGAAGTTGAAAAAGCGAGGGTCACCACTCGATGAAGTAATTAGGAAAAAGTGAGAGGGGTAGCCCTCAGCAGATGTGATTGACTAGACAGTAATTAATCTACGTGGCGGTTGCACATTGAAGTGCCATCGGGACCGACTTCAAAATGTGAACAAGGAACATTTAAAGTATCAAATGCTTTGTCACCATAGTGAGTGCGAAAGGCAAGTGCTAGTAGAACACGTAAGTTTGTTTCGCTATCAGATTTAATTCCAAAAACTTGTGCACTCCTGCTGACAGTATTTTCAATTACCTTTTCAGTGTGTGCAGTTTCTGCAGCGATGGCAGAGTTTGATTTACCTTCACATAAAAGATTGAGAACTAACTGCTCAAAAGGTGAAAGTTCTCGTATTGCAATTGTTATGTCTCGTGCCATGTCGGTAGCCACCTCTCCGCGGTGAGCCTATTGTGCTACTTTCCTATAGGTAAAATCACCCCTAAGATGCCCAAATGACTGAAATCTTGACCACACAATCAGGCCCCATCCTGACCCTTTCCTTTAACCGGCCGGCGAAAATGAACGCGCTTACCCGGGGGATGTATGCCGGGCTAGCAAAGGGGCTCAACGATGCGGCGGGGGATTTTGGTATCCGCGCCGTAGTTTTGACCAGTGAGGGTGATCATTTCACTGCGGGTAACGACATCGTAGATTTCATGGATAACCCACCAACTAACGAGTCATCTGATGTGGCACAGTTTCTAGGCTCACTTCTTGATTTCCCTAAGCCGCTTATTGCAGCGGTAAAAGGTAATGCCGTTGGCGTTGGCACCACAATGTTGCTTCACTGCGATGTTGTAGTTGCCGCCCCTACTGCAAAGTTTTCGATGCCTTTCGCATCCCTTGGCCTAGTGCCAGAAGCTGGATCGAGTTTTCTCTTTCCGCAGTTAGTGGGATATCAAAGAGCTGCCAAGATCTTTTTTACGGGTGAAAGTTTTGGCCCGGATGAGGCTTTGGAGATGGGATTAATCGCCGAGATTGACTCTGATGCAGTGGCCGCAGCTACCAGAATCGCTCAGCAAATTGGGGAGCAACCCCCTCAAGCAATTATTAATACGAAGGCCTTATTAAAAGCACGTAATCACGACGCGGTTGCAGCGGTTATGAAAGCCGAGTTTGAAATCTTTTCTATGGCTTTGCAATCCGATGAAGCGATGGAAGCATTTATGAAGTTCATGGCGAAGAAGGGTAAATAATGTCACTGGCCGGAAAAAGAATATTCATCACTGGGGGATCACGTGGAATTGGTCTAGCCATAGCATTGCGCGCAGCTGCAGATGGCGCATCGATTGCTATCGCAGCGAAAACATCAGAACCAAACCCAAAACTCGCTGGAACGATTCACACGGCGGCAGCCGAAATAGAAGCTGCAGGTGGCAAAGCCCTTGCGATTCAATGCGATTTACGCGATGAGTTGCAGATTGAAGCGGCAGTAAGTCAAGCCGCCGAAACTTTTGGTGGGATTGATATTTTGATTAACAATGCAAGTGCTATCAATTTAACACGCACCGATGCAACTCCTGCTAAGCGTTTTGATCTGATGTTTGATGTCAACGTTCGCGGAACTTTCCTAACTTCGCAAGCTGCGCTGCCTCATCTTCGTAAATCTGCAGCCGAGGGACGTAATCCTCATATTTTAAATCTTTCTCCGCCGCTTTCAATGAAACCAATCTGGTTCAAAAACCACGTTGCCTACACGATGGCCAAATACGGCATGAGCATGTGCGTCTTAGGAATGGCTGAAGAGTTCAAGCGAGACGGCATCGCGGTAAATGCATTGTGGCCTCGTACGGTGATCGATACAGCTGCGTTGCAAATGATTCCGGGAATCGATGCAAGTGCAGGCCGCACACCGGCAATATTGGCCGATGCTGCGTACATAATCTTTAACCGCCCAGCAACAGAGTGCACTGGAATCTTCTTCGTCGATGATGAGCTCCTAGCCTCGGAAGGTATTACTGATCTTGAAAAATATTCAGTGACTCCCGGTACTAAAGATTTCTTGCTCGACTTCTTTCTTGATTAAGATTAGTCAATGCCGATTTTTGAATTAGAGCTCAATGGTCCGAACCTGATTCAAGAATCAGAGCGCACCGGTAACGCCAGGTCCCTATTTTGGCCATGGTGTGGAGCAAATGTTTCATTACTTGCCCTGTCATACGGTGCCTTCTTCTTAGGCTTTGGAATCTCATTTAGACAGGCAACCTGCGCTGCAATAATAGGAACGATTTTATCTTTCTTGGTCGTTGGTTTTAGTTCATTGGCAGGCAAGAAATCAAATGCTCCAACCATGATTTTGTCGCGTGCAGCTTTTGGGGTTAAAGGCAATATCGTGCCAGGGGCGCTTTCATATTTAATCTTTGTTGGTTGGGAAACCGTATTGGTTTCATTAGCAACTCTTGCAACAGGAACGGTGTTCGCCCGCCTAGGCCACATCAATCACAATCTCTCACTCATCATTGGCTTTGTGATTGCGGTTTCTCTTACTGTATTTGGGGGAGTGCTCGGCTTTGCAACCATCATGAAGATTCAAAAATGGTTAACGCTAGTTACCGTCGTTATGACGATTGTCTATATCGCTTTAACTTTCGATAACGTTGATTGGTCAGTTGTTAGCTCCATTAAAGATGGCACAAGTCAAGGATTTATCGGAGCTTTAATATTTGGAATCACAGGAATTGGTTTAGGCTGGGTTAATTCAGCTGCCGATTATTCTCGTTATCTTCCGCGCACGGTTTCAAGCAAAGCTGTTGTTGGCTGGACCGTACTGGGCGCATCTTCAGTTCCAATTGTTTTAGTTATCTATGGCAGTGCCCTGGCCGGCAGTAGCAAAGAGTTAAGTGATGCAATTGCGATGGATCCAATCGGAGCGCTCACAACATTGCTTCCTACTTGGTTTTTAATTCCCTTTGCTCTGGTTGCGATTTTAGGTTTAGTTGGGGGAGCGATTCTCGACCTTTATTCATCTGGATTAACCCTTGTTTCAATTGGCTTACCTGTTAAACGCCATATTGCCGCCTCTATTGATGCCTGCATTATGTTGGCAGGTACCATTTATATCGTCTGGTTTGCCGATAACTTCTTCTTTCCATTTCAAGGTTTCCTCATCACCTTAGGCGTGCCAGTTGCTGTTTGGTCTGCAATATTTGTTGCCGATGTAATTATGCGAAAAGCACCTTACGCAGAAGAAGATCTTTTTATCCCACAAGGTCGTTATGGTGCCTGGAATAAAACATCGTTGGCGTTAATGGCGGTGGGATCAATTATCGGTTGGGGATTAGTCACTAATACTTTTGCTGCCTGGTTGTCTTGGCAGGGCTATTTCTTAGGATTCATTGGCGGCAAAGAGGGACCATGGGCCTATGCAAATGTTGGTGTTATTGCAGCTCTTGCTATCGGTTTCTTCGGGCACATTGTTGTGTCCAGAAAGTCTATTAAATCGCAGGAGTCCGTCTAAGCCATATATAGCCAGCTGCACCTGAAAGAATCGCAGAGATAAATAGCCCAAGTCTTACTTGATCAAGTTGAAGCTCATTAGTTGCTGCGATCTTTGCAATAACTAATGCAACAGTTAATCCCATGCCTGCCAAAGTACCGACTCCGGCAATTTCTTTCATAGAAATCTTTGAATGACCGCCAAGTTTTAGAGCTACCCAAGCAAATAGCGTGATGCCAATTATTTTGCCTATTGATCTAGCCAGAATTATCGAAATAGTTATTGATGACGTAAATGCACTAGGGGTTAATTGCCATGGAATATTTACGATAATAATTACCGGAACAATGAAGTAGGTAGCTACAGGTGAGAGTACTTTGATTACCTTGGTGAGTTGATGTGCGCGCAGTGGCAGGATGAAGCCAATTGCAGCGGCTACTAAAGTGCTAAAGGCACTGCGAGGATCTAAGTCATGGCCGTAGAAGAGAGCAAGGACGATGAGCGAAAAGAGATCATCTGCAATTGCCAGTGTTAATAGAAAGAGACGGACATGAGGATTAACGCGCTTACCCAATAGAGACAGCACGCCCAGCGCCAATGCGATATCAGTTGGCATGGCCGATGCCCAGAGATCTGAACCAGGATTGATTGCTAAATATATGGAGGCCGGAATAAGCATTCCGCCAAGAGCTGCAATTATCGGAACAATGGCAGTGCGCAGATCTTTTAAGCCTGCCTTAATCTCTAAACCGACGAGAAAGAAAAATATGGCGATTAAGAAGTCAAGGAACATGCCGTAAATCTACTAGAAGTTAAGCGTGTTTGAGCGCTTCGCGAACGGCGACTCTATCGAGATCTGGATGCTCTTTGAGGAACTTACTCACTGCAGGACGATCGAAATGCGCTAAGTCTCGTAAGGCCCAACCGATAGCTTTTGCAATAAAGAATCGATCATCATGGCTGTGGTCATCGCAGTATCGGAGGAGAAGCTCAACATCAGTGTCGTACTTGCGCCCCCGTTGATGTTGAATCGCTGCGCGATTGAGCCACATGTTTTCAGATTTATTCCACTTATTCATTAATGAAAGTGAGGGAAACCTAATCGTTAAGGGCGAAACTGCGGCGCTGCCGAGAGAATCGACAGTGTCCCACCATGACTTATGTGTAATGAGATATTCAACGTGATCCTTAAGAAAATTCTTATCTGCGCAATCCTGGAAAATCGCTATGAGGTCATATCCGGCATATTGATACTCACGTCGATCTAATTGCCAAAGTGCCCGTGCCGTCTTACCTAACTCATCAGATGTCGGTTCTGGAAGTTCTTTTGCTATAGCTTTTACTAGCGCTCTTCGCTGCGGTGTCTTTACTCCTAGAAACTGGGAAATATCTTTCATGTAAGCCTGGGCACCATAGGCGGTTTTTTTGTCTCCAAGCGACGGAAGTTCGCTTTGGATTGCATCCAGAAAACTCTTTTGAAAGCCCACAGTTTTATGCTTTCACTTAACTCTATGAAAAACAACAAAGCCCGTGCCGATTGGCGCGGGCTTTGTTATAAGTAAGTTTTTAGAGATCGTAGTAAAGCTCGAACTCAGCTGGATGTGGACGCAAGCGAACATAATCAACTTCTTGCTTACGCTTGAATTCGATCCATGTTGAGATCAAATCATCTGTAAATACTCCACCCTTGAGCAAGAACTCATGGTCGTTTTCAAGGTTATTGAGTACAGCTTCAAGTGAACCTGGAACCTGTGGAATTGAGGCAGCTTCTTCGCCAGTTAATTCATACAAGTCTTTGTCCACTGGAAGTGGTGGCTCGATCTTATTGATGATTCCATCAAGACCGGCCATCAGCATTGCAGCAAAAGCTAGATATGGATTTGATGAAGGATCTGGGCAACGGAACTCAATGCGCTTGGCCTTTGGATTGGATCCTGTAATTGGGATACGGATACAAGCAGAGCGGTTACGAGCTGAGTAAACAAGGTTTACTGGAGCTTCGTAACCTGGAACTAAGCGACGGTATGAGTTAACTGTTGGGTTTGTGAATGCAAGCAATGACGGAGCATGCTTTAACAGACCACCAACATAGTGACGGGCCATCTCTGAAAGATCGCCGTATCCATCACCAAAGAACAATGGCTTTCCATCTTTCCATAGTGATTGGTGAACGTGCATACCTGAACCATTATCACCAAAGAGTGGCTTTGGCATAAATGTTGCAGTCTTTCCACCTTGCCATGCAGTATTACGGATGACGTACTTAAACTTCATTACATCGTCACCAGCATGCAAAATATCTGTGAAGCGGTAGTTGATTTCCATCTGACCGGCAGTTCCAACCTCATGGTGTGAACGCTCTACGAGCAATCCAACCTTTCCAAGTTGCATCACCATTTCATCGCGAAGATCAGCAAATTGATCTGTTGGAGATACTGGGAAATATCCGCCCTTTACGCGAGTACGGTATCCGCGGTTTGGAGTTCCATCTGCATCTTCTTTAATTCCTGTGTTCCAAGCACCTTCATAAGATTCAATCTCGTGATATGCGGTGTTGATATCGGTCTTAAAGCGAACGCGATCGAAAACATAAAACTCAGCTTCTGGTGCAAAGAATGCAGTATCTGCAATTCCTTGTGCGCGCATGAAGTCAACGGCCTTAGCAACAACACCACGTGGGTCGCGGCTGTAGGGCGAATCATCGCTTGGGTTGTGAACAGAGAAGATAATGATCAGCGTCTTCTCTTTACGGTATGGATCCAAGTATGCAGATTCTGGAACTGGTAACAGTTTCATATCCGATTCATGGATTGACTGGAAACCGCGGATTGATGAACCATCAAACATCAAGCCATCTGTAAAGACAGCTTCGTCAAATGATTCAACAGGTACGTTGAAGTGATGTTGGATCCCAGGAAGATCAGTAAAGCGAACATCAACGAGCTTTACATCTTCCTTTTTAATGAAATCAAAAATTTCTGCAGAGTTCTTGAACATGCTTCTCCCAATTCACATGGATACATAGATTGTGTATCAGTGCAGATATTGACTCGACTTTGAGCCCTCTGCTTCTGGGCCCAAGAATAAGTCGCCAGAGGCCCTGGAGCCTAACTTTTCTGTTACAACCATGTTAAGAATTTAAAGGCGTTAGGCTTACGGGCATGAGCTATGCATTTACTCGAACCACCTATGGCCGGCGTATGGCCGCCCTGGCTGTTGATTGGCTGGCGTGTTACGCAATCGTGGCCGCCTTTAGCGGTGGAATCGGCAAGATGGACCCGAACCATTCCCTCTATGTCCTTGCGCTCTTCTTTTTTGAATTCTGGATTCTAATCGCCCTACAAGGTGCCACCTTTGGGCATCGAATCTTTGGCATGCGAGTTGTTAGATTTGAAGATGGAGGAGCAGTTACTCCACGTCAAGGGCTTATCCGAACAATTCTTCTAGTTCTAGTTGTTACCGCAGTAACTTTTGATGATGATGGTCGTGGAATCCACGAACGATTAAGTCGAACGGTTCTAACTAGGCGCTAGCGCAACTTTGGTGCGCGAGTTGGCATTGGACCCTTTGGAATTGGCATAGATAAACCACCAACAGCCTTGAGGCGAGCACGAACTTCACGCATTTGATGAGCAGTTAACTTCTTTGGTTGCTTCTGTAAATGCTTTTGTAACTTACGAAGTGGAACTTGACCTTCACCGTCACCAACAATTACTTCGATAACTGGTACACCCGGGGCAAAGCGCTCAGTCTTCTTGTGCTCATCCTGCAATAGTTGACGCACCGTATTAGCTGAACCTTCGCCAGTTAAGACAATTCCTGCACGTCCAACGCTTCGATGGACCATATCTTGATTACGTGAAACTGCCACGGCCGGTGTTGTAGTCCAACCCTTACGTATGGCCATCAAGACGCTTGC
>CAITQC010000163.1 GCA_903894425.1 uncultured Actinomycetes bacterium | reverse complement strand
GCTATTGGCCCTGTTACTAAGGCTGAATCAACTTTTCCATGGAGTTCGGATTTTAAGAATCGGGCAGTGCGCTTCATCCAAAAAACCATCCATGTAACCAGGGCAACTGCCAAGATCGATGTAATGCCGGCAAAGAGCGCCGTGGCATCTTCACTTAACCCGCCGGAAGTGCGAGAAAGAATGAATCCAAGGCCAAGGCTGGCTATTACTGCGCCAACAACTCCACTCCATAAAGGTGCGAGCAGAGCTCGGCGATCACTTTTCACGATGTAGGCAACTAAAATTCCAACTATCAGAGAGGCCTCAAGGCCCTCGCGTAGCGCGATAATAAAAGTGCTCACCATGGGTAAAAATCTAAGGGGTAGGGGGTATTTACGCAACTCTAATGTTGCGTAAATCAGGCCTCGTCAGCTGTGGTTTCTGGCACAGCCTCGGGCATGGGTAGAGCCTGCTTTTCAAGGAGAGCATCGGTGATTGCCTCGCCTACAAGATCGATCTGCCAGCTGCGCGCCCCCAGGGCCAGAAGATATTCACGGACAACTTGTGGTGAGCGTTCAAGGGTTGATGGGGTCGGAGGAGACCAACAAATTCTGCGAACAAGTTCGGGGGTCAGCAAGTTTTCAACTGGGATTGAGTTTTCATTGGCGATTAATTCAATTGCAGCCCGTGCATGCGAAAGCGGTGCATATTTGTCAGGAAACTTATCGCGCCACAACTTAATCGGTGGCAATGTGTCTGCGTTAGTACGCATCGCTGGCCACTGGTTTTCAGGAAGCGCCACGGCGCGAGCAACGGCATCAAGCCAAATCTTAATATTTTCTAACCAACGGGCTCGTAGACCAAGTGGCCGCAAAGTTTTCTCAAACTCTTTTTTATTTGTCGGTGGATTAAGCGCAATCTCAACAATAGCTGAATCATTGAGAAGTTTGCCTGCAGCGATATCTTGGCTTCTAGCAATCTCATCACGGGCAATCCAAAGTTCGCGGATAACTGCTAATTGATCACGACGTTTAATTTTATGCATTCCAGAAGTTCGTCGCCAAGGGTCAATGCGTGGCGGCGGCGGGGGAGCAAGAAGAATCGATGCGAACTCTTCATGTGCCCATCTATCTTTCTTTGCCTCGACCAAAATCCTTTCAACTTTGTCACGAAGCTCAACTAGAAGTTCAACGTCAAGGGCTGCATACGTAAGCCACTCTTGCGGCAACGGACGCACAGACCAATCGGCAGCGCTGTGTTCTTTTGCTAATGAGACTCCCATTAAAGATTCTAAAAGCGGAGCTAGTCCAACACGTGCAAGGCCAGCGATACGTCCACCTAGTTCGGTATCAAATAAACGCGCCGGATTAATTCCTAGTTCGCGCAAACATGGAAGATCTTGTGTGCTTGCATGAAGAATTACCTCATCAGTATTGAGAAGTTCGTTGAGCGCACTCATTAAAGGGTGACCTGGCCCAAATGGAATTGGGTCAATTAAGTGAAGACCGCCACCGGTTCTTTTAATCTGAATGAGATATGCACGGGCGCTATAGCGAAATCCCGATGCGCGTTCTGCATCCACGGCAAAAGGCCCGGATCCTTGAGAAAGCTGTGCCAGTGCATCTTCAAATAAAGATTGTGTATCGATGACGGCCGGTGTTCCGGCAGCTGGGGCAAGCAGTGGAGTTGCGGTTATCTCTTCAGACATCGTGCTTCTTAACGACGTCTGGCCGATGAAATAGTTGAAACACCTTCAGGGATTGGTTCAAGTCCTGCTACATCTGAAATCAAGCGACACCAGCCCGCTATATGTTTCATGAGTTCAATTGGTTGGGCTAAAAGTGGAGTCCACGAGGCACGAATCTCAATTTCAGCCTCATCATTGCGAGGTGAAAGTTTTCCAAAAGATGCACTCGATACTCGCGTCACGGTGCCACTTGGCGCTGCCATCTGACACTGCTGAGTTTCTAAAGCTTCCAAAAACCAACTCCAACCGACCTCAGGAAGTAGTGGATCCTGTTGCATGATTGGATCGACGTCGGCACGAACAAAAGTTACACAGCGAAACTCGCCCTCCCACGTATCTTGTCCGCCAGGTTCGTGCAGTAAGACAAAGCGACCTGAAGCGATTTCATCTTCATCATCGCCTAACAAGCCATTGCTTACATCGGCAGAAAACGCAAAAGCATAGGTCGCTAATTTTTGGGGCGCAGGAACTTCTTCTAAGACAATTTCTGTGCGGGGAGTAAATGTGCGAAGGTTATTAATTAGATCTTCAAAGGCCTTGGCATCCACTGCCTAAGAGTAGGCAACCATCTGGCTTATTCATGGGAGGCAGGGCTGTAACCTTGGGCATATGGCCTCACTACTCGCCCTGCTTTCAAGTTTGTTATGGGGAACATCTGATTTTGAAGGTGGCCGTTTAAGTAAGAAGCATGCACCAATCGCTGTACTTGGTTTTTCTCAAGTTCTTGGACTGGCATTTGGAATTATTCTGATGTTTATTACTGGGGCCTGGCGATCTGATGCACTCGGTGATGGAGGTTATTTAATTCCCGGAATAGTTGCTGGCCTGCTTGGTTACTTTGGGCTGTTCTGTCTCTATGCTGGATTATCAACTGGTCGTATGGGTGTTGTTTCCCCTATTAGTTCGATGGGGGCCGTTGTTCCACTGACATATGCACTACTCAATGGCGACAAACTTTCAACTATTACCTCTGTAGGTGTGGTTCTAGCTTTAGTTGGAGTCTTTTGTGCAAGTGGACCTGAACTTTCACAGGGCCTACCTTTAAAACCACTACTACTTGCCCTTGGAGCTGCAGTTGGTTTTGGAACTGCACTAACTGCAATGTCAGTAGGTTCAGAATCAAGTGCAGTTATGACAATGGTTTCGATGCGAGCTGCAACTTTTTTTGTAACTATTTCTTTAGCATTAAAATTTCGCACCCTTGGTAACTTCACCAAGAAAGAGTTTCCTTCTTTGATATTTATCGGTATTTCGGATTTTCTTGCCAATGTGCTTTTAGGTGTTGCTTGCAACAAGGGGTTAGTTTCTATTGCCATGGTACTTGGCTCTCTATTTCCAATTGCAACGGCAGTCTTAGCTTTCAAATTCTTACATGAGAGATTATTAAAGGTCCAATACGTAGGAATAGCTTTGGCGGTTGCAGGAGTTGGCCTAATCTCTGCTTTCTAATTGTGAGCGCAGTAAAAATCCGTACCATCAACGCTAGTTAAGCTCTGATGTGCAAATTTATTGAGAAGGCCCTGCCAATCGATGCGATGGTCACCCCCGGTCACTGGAGTAACACTTAGATCTAATTGATCTATCAATCCTTGATCAACTAGTTCAAAAACTATTGAGGATCCAGCTTCGATCAGAATGCGATCACCAAAGAGTTCCTTAGCCTTAGTGATGGCATCTACTGGCTCCATGTTCCATAAATGAGAAAGATCATTTCCGGCGACGGGATTTATATGTGATCGAGAGAGAATTACTAAGGGCACCGGCGTTTGCCTGTATGGCTCGTGGCGAGCTGTATTTCCCCCGATTACGATGCAATCAACCTTTCGGCGTCTGATCAAGAAGGCTTTACGATCGGCATCGGAGGAGACGCCATTGGAGCTATTGCCCTTGGAGGTCGATCCATCGCGACCTACGACTAGCGATGCAACTGTGCTCATTTGAGCAACTATGGCAGGTTTGGGGCGATTTCACAGGCATAAATCGCCTCTAAAAGTTGAGTTGGCACATTAAACCTCGTTAGCCTTGAGCCCATGTACCGTCGCATCCTTCCTCGAGCTCTTCTGGCTCTTGCGGTGAGCGCGAGTATGGTCGCCCCTGCTCAGGCAGCGCCTTCACTGGCCCAAGTCCAGGCACAGGTTCAACGTCTGGAAGAAGATGCAACGGCGGCGGCAGAGGGGGCGCAAGAGGCAAAAGTAAAGCTAGTCTCGCTCACCCAAACTCTCAATGGAATTAGAGCAAAGGCGGCGGCTCAGGGTCAGACGCTTTCAGCGCTTCAAAAATCACTCGGTGTAATAGCGATCGAACAGTATAAAAATGGTGGGTTAAGTCAATCCTTGGAGCTCCTCTTTTCATCAGATCCAACTCTTTACTTAACCTCTGCTGGATCCCTCGATGCGATTAGCCGCCGTAAGTCGGCCCAACTTCGCTCCTATCAAGCAGCGCAACAACGTTTAAATGCAACAACACTTACAGTCAACGACAAGATGGCCTTAGTAGCTGCAGCCGAAAAGAAGTTCAAGGCGCAGTCAGCGATGGCTCAAGCTAAGTTGGCACAGGCTGAAGTACTGCTCTCAAAGCTGACTAAGGCCGAACGCGAACGGTTGGCAAAACTGGCTGCGGCTAAAGAGGATGCCGATCAAGCATCATCACAAGCGGCCGCTCGAGCAATATCTTCAGTCTCAGGACGGGCCGGCATTGCAATCAAATATGCTCTTAAGCAAATCGGTGATCGTTATGTTTTTGGCGCAGCAGGCTTAGTTACATGGGATTGTTCTGGATTGACTATGCGTGCATATCAATCAGCAGGTGTTTCACTTCCACACTCATCAGCGGCGCAATCGCGCATGGGCAAGAAGGTTTCAACTAAATCTCTTAAACCAGGGGATTTACTATTCTTTGGCCGACCGGTTTCTCATGTTGGAATGTATATCGGTGGAGGCAAGATGGTGCATGCTCCACGATCTGGCTCGCGCGTGAAAGTAACTACGAGCGGCTCACTTGGTAGCAAACCATTGGTTGGAGCTCGACGTTTCTAGTAAAACATTATTTGTTACCAATGATTTTGGTCCGCGCGCCGGAGGTATTGAAACCTTCATCATTGGATTAATCGAGCGCCTGCCCAAATCAAGCATTGTCGTCTACACATCTTTTCAGGAGAATTCTGCTGATTATGATGCGCGTTGGTTGCAGGAGTTTGGTGTTGAAGTCATCCGTGATCGTGCAAAGATTTTATTACCCACTACTCGGGTAAATCGCGACATTGCAAAAGTTCTGCGCGAAAACTCGCTGGAAACAGTGGTCTTCGGAGCTGCCGCGCCTTTGGCATGGATGTCATCCACACTGCGCAAAGCCGGCGCTAAACGAATTGTTGCACTAACGCATGGTCATGAAGTCTGGTGGGCAATGCTTTTCCCATTCAATCTAATATTGCGCCGCATAGGCTCGACAACTGATTCTCTTACTTATTTAGGTGAGTTCACTCGTAATGCCATCGCCAAATCTTTGAGTAAGAAGAGCGCTGCAGCGATGTGCAAAATTGCCCCCGGCATAGATGTAGAACACTTCAAACCAGTTGATGCAACAGATCTTCGCCAATCATTAGGTTTAACAGATAAGAAAGTTATTGTAAGTGTTGGCCGATTAGTGCATCGCAAAGGGCAGGATTTTCTCATTGAGTCGATGCCTCTTATTCTTCGTAGTGTTCCTGATGCTCACTTGTTATTAGTTGGGCAAGGCCCGTATCGAAAACATTTAGAGGAGTTAGTAAAAAGGCATGGCGTTTCAGGCAATGTTACTTTCATCGGTCGCATTAACTATCTAGATCTTCCTCGTTACATATGCGTTGGAGATGTATTTGCTATGCCTTCAAGATCTAGATTTGCAGGGTTAGAGGTTGAAGGGTTAGGCATTGTTTACCTGGAAGCAAGCTCTTGCGGTCTCCCGGTAGTTGCAGGTCAATCCGGCGGAGCACCCGATGCCGTTCTTGATGGCGTGACAGGCTTTGTAGTTAATGGCACAGATTGCACAGAGATCTCTGCCCGTATCTGCCAACTCCTGCAGGATCAACAGCTGCGTCAATCTATGGGTGATGCAGGTCGTCAATGGATTATTAGTGATTGGCGTTGGCAGATTTGGGCCTCAAAGTTTGCTCAACTACTAGCTGGTTAATCCCCGTATTTTCGCCGCATGAACTGCAGCGCTTCGATTAGTAACCTCTAGCTTTCGAAATATCGATGCAAGGTGAGTCTTCACCGTTGCCTTACTGATAAATAGCGCAGTCGAGATTTGCTGCGTCGTCATTCCCTTTTCCAGTGCACTCAGCACATCAAATTCTCGTGCAGTGAGTTGATTGAAGTTATCGGAATAGATCTGGGAAAAAGATTGTGAATGAAATTTCAATGGAGCAATCAGAGCCTGCTCGATCGCAACGAGTAGTTGGGGGATGGGCTCTGATTTGCAGACGAAGGAGCTTGCACCGGCTTTCATGGCAGCTATTACAGAGTTAGTGTCATCTTGGAGCGTAAGAACAACGATTGCAATCTCTTTAGAGATCGAGCGAATCCAATGTATGAGTTCAAAACCAGTGCCGTCAGGCAAGTGGATATCAATTGTTATTACCTCTGGATTGATGAGGGCAATTTGGGCTCTGGCAGTAGCGACCGAGTGCGCCTCAAAAATCTCTGTAAAGCCCGCTTCGACCAGAGCTTTCTTTAATCCTTCTCGAACTATTGCGTGATCATCAACTATCAGCAACCTTGTCATTGCTTTGCCATTGGCAATGAAATAGTTATTCGCGTTCCTTGCCCATCGGAGTTAATGTTGAGTTGACCTCCAATAGCGTTTACTCGTTCTACTAAACCGGGCATCCCATGATGATTCTTTTTTTCATAAGCCCCACCACCACCGTCATCACTAATTACAATTTCTATGCATGAGCCGTTTGAATGCGTAATTGCATTTGTTATAACCTCGTTAAAAATGCGGTTAAGGTTTAGGCGCATATCTACTTGCGAATTAATTGGCAGATCGTGAACTGTCGACTCGCGCAGTTCGAGAATTTCGCTGCGTATCTTTGAAATTAGGGCGCTGACATCAAAGCGCAGCGCGCGCAATGAGGCTCGCTTGGGCTCTTGTGCTTCGATAGCAATAAGGGAATCGATGGCATATCCCAACCCCACGAGATCTTGGGCTATGCCATCGTGTAACTCTTGTGCGAGTTTTATTCGCTGAGTAAGGCTCACATAATTACTTTGTGAAGAGTCGCTCAATCTCCTTTGCGAATTCCTTCGCAACGACATGACGCCTAATCGATAGCTTGGCAGTTAAATGCCCACCAGCGATGGTGAAATCTGTAGGCAAGATTACAAACTTGCGGATCGACTCTGCTCGGCTTACCGCCTTATTTGCATCATCAACAGCGGTTTGTACTACTGCAATCAAATCAGGATCGTTGGCAAGATCTGACATCGATGCGCCATCTTTTTTGTGATTGGTGACCCAACCTTTAAGTGCGTCCTGATCAATAGTGACAAGGGCGGCGATAAATGGTTGATTGTCGCCAACAACCATGCACTGACTAACTAATGGATGTGCGCGTAAGCGATCTTCTAGTACTGCTGGAGCAACGTTTTTTCCACCTGCTGTAACGATCAGTTCCTTTTTGCGACCAACGATATACAGGAATCCATCATCATCTAACTTTCCGAGGTCGCCCGATTTAAACCAGCGCTCTTCATCAAAGACTTCATCGTTGGCTGCATCATTTTGCCAGTAACCACGCATAACGATTGGACCACGGATCAAAACTTCGCCATCTTCGGCAATTTTAATTGATGTTCCCGGAATCGGTCTTCCTACTGATCCAACTCGATGGGCACTGGTTAAGTTCAATGTCGCACCTGCGGTGGTTTCTGTTAAACCGTAACCTTCTAAGATCGTTATTCCTGCTCCACGATAAAAGTGACCAAGGCGCGCGCCAAGCGGTGCACCACCAGAAATTGCAGCTTCAACTCGACCACCCATACCGGCACGAATCTTGGAGTACACCAATTTGTCGAAAAGCGCATGCTTAATCGTAAGAAGCGGTGAGGTCGATTTTTTATCTAAGCCCTCTGAGTATGCGATTGCAACCTCTGCAGCTTTTCTAAAAATCTTGCCTTTACCTGCAGCTTCGGCACGTGCTTCTGCGCCGTTATAGATTTTTTCAAAGATGCGAGGCACTGCCAGAACAAATGTTGGCTTAAAGGAAGCTAGATCAAATGGAAGTCGTCCAACTGGATCACTGCAATGTGCAAGATGAAGACCGGCATTAATTGCACCGATTTGAACCATGCGGCCAAAGACGTGAGCAACTGGCAAGAAAAGCAAAGTTGATCCGCCAGGTTTTAAGAAGAGATCACTTGCACCTTGAACAACATTGCCACATTCAGCTAAGAAGTTTCCATGAGTAAGTGAGACGCCTTTTGGTTTTCCTGTTGTGCCTGATGTATAGATTAGAGTTGCCAAAGTATCTGGCCCAAGTGCGCTGCGACGTCGCTCAATCTCTTCATCACTAATATTTGAACCGGCCTTTTGTAGGACAGCTAGAACATCCTGCGTCATTGTCCAGACGTGCTTGGTGTGTGCTGGTAAAACGCTTTGCACTAGATCCCGAAGAGCTGGAGTTTCAACGATGATTCCAACTGAGCCTGAGTCGTTGAGAATCCAATCAATTTGTTCAGCAGAGGATGTGTCATAAATTGGAACAACAATGGCTCCGGCAAACCAAATTGCAAAATCTAGAATCGTCCATTCATAGCGTGTACGCGCCATAATTGCTATGCGATCACCAATTTGAACTCCGGCAGCTATCAATCCCTTAGCCGTTGCCCGAATCTCTTCATCAACTTCGCGAGCTGTAACGCTCTGCCATCCATCTCCTAATGGACGTGACATAGTGATGCGCTCTGGCTCAAACCATGCGCGCTCAGCGATGAGATTGGTCAGGTTGCCGGCGGTAGCGGCAGGGACAGATCG
>CAITQC010000162.1 GCA_903894425.1 uncultured Actinomycetes bacterium | reverse complement strand
TTGCCTCACGCCGAACTCACTGCGATGTTAACGGCTGCAGAGCTTTTTGTTTGTCCATCTGTCTACGAACCGCTTGGAATCGTTAACTTAGAAGCGATGGGATGTGAAACTGCTGTCTTGGGTTCACGAGTCGGCGGAATTCCAGAAGTAGTTGCTGATAAAGCTACGGGTGAGTTAGTTGATTACACGGGTGATGCCGCAGCATTTGAAAGCGCTTTAAGTGAATCCATCACGCGTTTAATGTCACAGCCAGAACTGCTTAAGAAATATGGAACTGCTGGCAGAGTACGCGCCATGAAGGAATTTGGTTGGGATGCTGTCGCTAATGCAACGGTTGCTCTTTATCGTCGTGTGATTGCATAAATGACCCGTAAATCCTGGATTCACTTTGGCATTGTCGGCTTTTTATGGGGAATTCCATATCTGCTAATGAAAGTTGCCGTTGCTGACATTCCACCTCCCCTTATCGTGGCAGGTCGTACTTTGATCGGCGCCGCGATTTTGATTCCGATTGCAATTAGGAAAAATACTTTTAAAGATGCAATTAAGGGAATTAGATACGTTGCACCTTACGCGCTACTTGAAATGATCGGCCCTTGGATCCTTATTACTAACGCCGAAAAAGAGATTACTTCCGGGCTTGCTGGTTTATTGGTTGCAACTGTGCCGATTTTTTCAACTATTTTTTCATCACTACGTGGAGATCACTCAGTTTGGCAACCAAAGCGAATCTTTGGATTAATCGTAGGTTTTGTTGGAATCGTTGCCCTAGTTGGAATCGAATCAATTACTGGAAGCAGCAATCCAAAAGCTATCGCTATGGTTATCTTGGCTTCAATTCTTTATGCCTATGCGGTGTTGATGATCACTGCGAACTTGCCAGGAGTCGATGGAATTGCAATTAACGGTGTGGCAATGGGCATTACCTGTATTTTCTACACCCCTATCGCGATCGCGACGTGGCCAACTAACCCAGTCTCATTTAACGCTATTGCATCACTGATTGCCCTGGGTGTCTTTAGCACGGCAATCGCTTTCATGCTCTTTTTTATCGTAATAGTTGAAATCGGACCCGCACGCGGATCGCTGACTACTTACGTAAATACGGCGATAGCAGTTGTCCTTGGAATTATTATCTTGGGAGAGCCAATCACTTTAGGAATTATTGTTGGACTACCAATGGTTGTGCTTGGTTCCTATTTAGCTAGCCGAAAATCTGCCGTTTAGCTTCGCTCTTCAAAACCTAACTTATCGAGCATGCGCGCATCGCGCTGCCACTCCTTTGAAACTTTGATGTGCAGACCTAAGAAAATCTTTGCAGCTAAAGCACGTTCGATATCTGCGCGTGCACGGATACCAATTTCCTTTAAGCGCACGCCTTGATGGCCGAGCAAAATTGCGCGCTGAGTATCGCGCTCTACGTGAATAGTTGCATGCACATCGTAGAAAGGGCGTGATCCCTTTTCTTCTCGCTCGCCAAACTCATCGATTGTTACAACTATTGAGTGGGGCAGTTCTTCACGAACATCCTGCAATGCGGCCTCGCGGATAAATTCACAAATCAACTGTTCGATAGCTTGATCACTCGTGGTTCCCTCTGGGTAGTACTGAGGTCCGGCAGGTAAGTTGTCACCGATAAGTTTGTTAAGTAGATCAATTTGATCATGAATCGCAGCTGACACCGGAATGATTTCATCCCAAACAAAGCCCTGGGCGAGATCCATAATTCCAGTTAATCGAATCGCTAGCTTTTCCTTTGACAGTAAATCTGTCTTAGTAATAACTGCAAATTTCTTGGCCCGCGGATGCTTGGCGATTTCTTGGGCGATAAATACATCCCCTGCACCTGATGTTTCATCGGCTGGGATACACAAAATAACAACATCCACTGAATCCATAGATTGATCGACGACGGCATTAAGGCGCTGGCCTAACAATGTCTTGGGTTTGTGCACACCGGGAGTGTCAACTAAAACGGCTTGAAAATTATCACCATGAACAATTCCACGGATTGCACTTCGAGTGGTGTTGGGATGGTGGGAAGTAATAGCAATCTTGCTGCCCACTAGTGCATTGATAAGAGTTGATTTTCCAACGTTTGGGCGACCAACAATGGCAACGAAGCCCGAACGAAAATCACTCATGAACCTATTCTCTCATTGATTTATGCCGATGAACTCCACAGCATCTGCAACAGAAGTGACAATCTCTGCTGCGCGTTCGCCAATTAATCTATGGCAGCCTTCACTCGTTGGCGAATTAATTGGTCCTGGTATCGCCATCACAGGTCGCATCAACTCTGCTGCATCACGCGCAGTTCGAAGTGACCCGCTTCGAAAAGCAGCTTCGACTACTAATGTGGCATCTGAAATTGCAGCAATTAATCGGTTTCGAGTTAAGAACCTGTGTGGCAAAGCTTTATGACCCGGCATCACTTCAGTGACCAGTGCACCAGATTCACATATCTCTGCAAATAGCCGAGCATTTCCTGCTGGGTAGTTGAGATCGATTCCACAAGCAATGACAGCGATGGTTGTACCTTCGGCAATCAACGCACCTTTATGTGCAAATGAATCGATGCCATAGGCTCCGCCGCTAACGATGCTCCATGCTCGATCAACAAAGCCTGCTGCAAAATCACCAGCGATTCGTGCACCGTAATTAGTGGGATTGCGTGTGCCCACGATCGCAAGAGAATCTGATTGCAACGATTCTGGGTTTCCCTTAACTATAAGTGCAATGGGAGGCGCGGCTAAATCTTCAACTTTTAGCGGCCAATGCACATCCTCTGGAACTATAAATTGTGCGCCATGATTATGAATCGAAGTTAAAATCTGATCTGCAGAGGTTGATGAAATATCTGTAATTAGCTGGGCATACTTAATCGTGTCATAGCCGCCGCTAACGAGTTTTCCATAGACTTGCAATGCTGAGGATCCGTAAATTTCCTGAGACCAGAAACTATGTCCCCCTTCGATTGCACAAAATAGAATTGCACGTGCTTCTAACTCATTCATAGCTCACTACCCCCACGCAATACATGCGCCATTTCGACATCACTGAGCGTTGGTACTTCATGTCCATGGATGTCAGCCAATGTCCATGAAACACGAATGATTTTATGAAGACCGCGCGCAGTTATATGCTCTTTATCTAGTTCATCATGCAGAAAATTCATTGCATCACGCTGTGGTTGAAATATGGTTCGTAGCGCCCTCGAGGGAATCTGGGAATTGAGTGTCCAGCTATATTCACTAAAGCGTTTAGCTGCAACACCGCGTGCTGCAATTACACGCCTTCGAATTTCTGCACTGGTCTCACCTAGATCTGTACGTGCCATGTCAACCCGTCCTACCGGATCTACATGAACACGCATATCGATGCGATCCATGAGTGGTCCAGACAAGCGTCCTAAATATCGACGCACCTGCTGCGACGAACATGTGCAGTTGCGACCTCGCCCAGTGAATTTTCCGCAGGGACATGGGTTGGCTGCCAAAACAAGTAAGAACTGCGCAGGAAAAGTGAGATTTCCGATGCTTCGAGCGATGGTGATTGATCCAGCTTCAAGCGGTTGGCGCAGAGAATCAAGTACTCCGGATGGACATTCTGGTGCTTCATCTATAAATAGCACGCCGTTATGGGCCAAAGAACATGCGCCGGGTTTTATTACATGAGCGCCTCCTCCAACCATAGCAACGCGAGTAGTTGTGTGATGCGGAGAAACAATTGGAGCCACCAACGAAGTTGGCGATCGTGATGCAAATGAACCCGCAATTGAATGTACGGCAGTTACTTCCAAAGCCTGTGCAATCGAAAGCGCTGGCAGAATTGTAGGAATTCTTTCAGCGATCATTGTCTTGCCAGCCCCTGGTGGGCCAATTAACAAGATGTGATGGCCGCCCGTAGCGGCGATCTCTGCTGCAAGCCGAGCTTGTGGCTGCCCAGCTACATCGGCAAAATCTAAGAGTTGATCATCTGGCTGCCATTCCAATTCGATTTCATCTGCAACTTCGCGTTCGCCTGTGCGCAACCAACGCAAGACTTGTTTAACGTGCTCCATGGCAATGATTTCGATTCCTTGCATTAACTGTGCTTCCCGATAATTTGCACTGGGTACTACTGCGGTTTTAATTCCAGCTTTTTGTGCAGCAATCAGCGCTGGTAGAACTCCACGGATCGAACGGATTCGACCATCTAAGGCAAGCTCGCCGAGGAATACCACATCTCTAATTGCATCGGGAGAAATCACTTCATTAGCCGATAGCAGTGCGATACAAATTGCTAAATCAAAACTAGATCCACTCTTAGGTAACCATGCAGGTGAAAGTGAGACGGTAACTTTTCGGTTAGGCCAGATTTCCATGCAGTTAACAATTGCTGCACGTACTCGATCACGAGACTCTGAAAGAGCTGCATCAGGAAGTCCCAGAAGCGAGTACATGGGTAATCCATCGGCAATATCAACTTCAACCGTTACAACATGGCCATCCAGGCCAAGTAAGGCAATTGATTGTGTCTGCGCAAGGCTCATAAAACTTTGGCCCGGTATTCAATGGTGTGCGATCCATCGGCTGCAATTAGAACTGCAGCAACGTCAATCTGGTATTCGCAACCTAGGCAGCCATGCGTTGCCAGCCAACCTAAAGCCAGCCTCTGCAAGCGATGAGCTTTTTCACGGCTAATCGCTTCGAAGGGATGGCCAAATGCAACCGAGGATCGTGTTTTGACTTCGACAAAAGCAAAAACCCCAGATGGATTTAGAGCGATGATGTCTATTTCACCCTCTTTGATGCGCCAGTTTCGCTCGATAATTTCAGCCTTAAGCTCAGTTAAGTACTGAGTAACCATTTCTTCACCAAAGGCGCCAGTTCGTTGATTACTTTTTCTTTGCATGTTGGGACGATAAATACCCGCTATGACTTATTGATGCGTGATTCTCTTACTTGTGAATAAGCGCAGCTACATTTGAAAATGATCGTCGATGCTGTGCACACGGGCCATGTTCATTGAGCGCTTTAGTATGCGCCGAAGTGATATAGCCCTTGTGTCCTGCAAAGCCATAAAGCGGAAATTCGGCATCCATTTCGCGCATGATGCGATCACGCGTTACCTTGGCGATAATTGATGCAGCGCTTATGCTGACAACTACTTGGTCGCCTTTCCAAACTGCCAGATTAGGAAACCCTAACCCCTCAATTGCATAACCATCGGTAAGTACATAAGCCGGTAGAACATCTAATCCATTAACTGCACGGCGCATTCCATCAAGATTTGCGGCATGAACTCCCCTGGCATCAACTTCTGCAGCGGGAACTATAACCACGCTAATGCTTTCGGCAATTGATTGGATGACTTCAAAAATTTCTTCGCGTTTCTTTTCACTTAGCTCTTTAGAATCACGCACTAGTTCAAGCTCTGGCGCAAAGGGATCATGCAAAACTACCGATGCAATAACTAAAGGACCAGCACACGCACCACGCCCTGCTTCATCTACTCCAGCTATCGGTGAGATTCCTGCTTGAGTGAGCAGTTGTTCGATAACCTTCATTAAAAGGTTATTTCAGGACGTCGATTTTTGGTACGTATGTAATATTTTTAAAAGGCCAAATGACAGCTACGACGCGCCCAGTAACTCTAGAAAGCGGGACAAAGCCTTTGTTTACATCATCTTGGTGATATCGAGAATCAGCACTTGCTCCACGATGGTCACCCATGACCCAAACCTTGCCTTTAGGAACAGTAATATCAAAGTTCATCTCACTTGGCTTATTGCCCTCAAAAATATAAGGCTCTGTGATTCCATAACCATTGACGGTTAATAGCCCTGCTTTATCGCAACAAACAATGCGATCGCCAGCGACGCCAATGACGCGCTTGACTAAATACTGCTTAGCTGGGTTAGGTAAAACGCCAACTGCGACTAGACCAGTTTTTAATGTCGAGATGTATTTATTTGATGAGGTATCTGAAATCTCAGGCAACCATCCCGCTGGATCGCGGAAAACAACTACATCGCCACGGGAAATATTGCGAGAAAGAAAAGGGAGTTTGTTTACTGCAACGCGATCTTTGATCTGCAGAGTGTTTTCCATAGAACCGGAAGGAATATAGAAAAACTGAACGAGAAAGGTTTTTATAAGCAGGGATACAACGAGTGCAACAACGACAAGGATTGGGAGCTCCCGAAGGAGCGAACCCTTACGACGCATAGGTGTAATTATTCGGCTGTTGGTGTTTCAGTCTCAGACACAACATCTGTTGTCGCAACTTCAACTGGAACCTCGGACACAGCAACCTCAGCTACTGGTTCGGAGACCACTACAGCAACAGGTTCAGGTGTTGAAAGAATTCCATCACCGTAACCTTCAATGCCATCGCGCTTTTCGCGAATCTTTGCAGCCTTGCCGCGTAGATCGCGTAGGTAGTAAAGCTTGGCGCGACGTACTTCGCCCTTCTTAACTAATTCGATCTTTTCAATAACTGGTGTGTGAACTGGGAATGTACGTTCGACACCTACACCGTAAGAAACTTTACGGATTGTGAATGTTTCGCGAACGCCATCGCCTTGGCGGCGGATAACGATTCCCTGGAAAACCTGAAGACGGCTCTTGCTACCTTCGATAACACGAACATGAATCTTGAGCTCATCTCCAGCACGAAACTGTGGGATGTCTTTGCGCAGCGAAGCTGCATCTACGGCGTCAAGAATATTCATGGAATTCGTCCTTTTTTATCTTCATATATTAAGCACCGGCTTTGGCAGGTGCAGACTGCGTATCTTGCCACAAAAGAGCCTCTGAGCGTAAATCGAGCCTGACTAGGCAGGGATCTCACGCATGAGTTGGCTGTGAAGATGGCTGCCACCGGCCACAGTGAGCTCCATTTTGCGCCACACGTGTGTAGTCACCTTGGCCCCAGCCTCAGTGGCAATTAAGGTGCCGGCAGCTAGATCCCACTCCTTTAATCCCGTTTCAATATAGCCATCCACCAATCCAGATGCCACACAACAAAGATCAGTTGCTGCAGCGCCCATTCTCCGGACATCTCGAATTTTTGGAAGCAGTTTATTGACGATGTCGAGTTGGTTTTCGCGATCATTTACATCATAAGCAAAGCCCGTTGAGATCAACGCCCGATTGAGTTCGATGGGGTCGTTACAGGCAATTACAACACCATTTAAAAATGCACCGCCACCACGTGTTGCATGCCAAGTTGCATTGATAGTTGGGGCATGCACAACGCCGGCCACTGTTCCATCTGCATCTTTGACTGCGATGCTGATGTTCCAACCGGGTAGACCATAAAAATAATTGACAGTGCCATCTACTGGATCTATCACCCATGTATAACCTGACTTAGTTACTCGTTCTGCGCCTTCTTCGCCAATAATTCCATCATCAGGGCGCGCGGCAAGAATCGCCTCAACAATAAGTTTCTCGCTGGCAATGTCCATCTGAGTTGCAATGTCGATGGCCGTAGATTTAGCAGTTAATTCCCAAGATGCAGGGCGATCAAGCAAAAGACGACCAGCTTGTTGCGCTATGTGCAACGCCAGCGTTAAAAGCTCATCATTAATACTCACCTGCACATCTTAACCCTGTCCTAGACTGTGCAACATGTTCTCGGCTTATACAACCTTATTTCGCACTCCGGGAGCGATGAGATTTTCAATTCCTGCCTTAATCGGACGCATGCCGATTTCAATGGACTCACTTGCGTTGATTTTTATCGTTGTTGCTGTCAGTGATTCTTATGCTTTAGCTGGTGCGTTAAGCGCTGTTGCATCAATTGTTATTTCATTATCAACGCCATATTGGTCTCGACTTTCAGATCAAATTGGTCAGCGAAAGATGTTGATGCGCGTAGTTCCACTAAAGATTGCAGGACTCTCACTTTTTATTGCATTGGTAATGAATCACGCACCGATATGGACATGGTTTGTCTCAATTATATTTGCCGAACTGACATCAGTAAATGCAGGAGGCTTAGTCCGCAGACGCTGGCTACACGTGCTTAGCCCAGATAAGACAACTACGGCTGAAGATGAGAGTGACAAGCACCTTGTAAACACCGCATATTCATATGAAGCATTAATGGATGAAATCGTATTTATCGTTGGCCCAATAACAGCAACTGCATGTGCAACTTCAATTGCACCTGCCGCTGGATTGATCGCTGGAATGATTTTGATGTCTATAGGTATGCCATTGTTTGCAATGCAACGGGCAACCGAACCGCCACCATCACCGATACGAACCAAAGACCCCCATCCCCCTGTCATAGGCATTCCAATCGTTCAGGCAATTGCACTTGCTACAACTTTTACTGGTGGATTCTTTGGCGCAATTTCAATCGTGGTTGTTGGTTTTTCCGAAAGTGCTGGCCACAAAGCTCAATCGGGATTACTTCTAGGACTGTGGGCTTGCGGTAGCGCGGTAATGGCATTGATCAATGGCTTGGTGAAATGGAGGATCAGCTACACATCTAGATTTCTCTTTTTCCTTGTTTCACTCACCGTGCTTTCGATTCCATTTATTTTCGTACACTCCATTTTCTGGCTCGCGATTGCATTATTCTTTAATGGTTTTGCAATCGCTCCACTTGTCGTTAATGCCTATGGCATCGTTCAAGAGGCGGTACCTAGTGAGCAAATCACCGAATCATTTACTTGGGTTGTAGCTGGAATGCCCTTGGGCGGCGCGTTATCAAGCGCCCTTGGTGGATGGGTCATCGACACATATGGCGCCCAAAGAGCTTTCTGGGTCCCGTTGGGATTTATGTGCGCGGCACTACTAGCCACACTGCCCTACTTTCGGGTTTATAAGGGGCTAATCCATTACTCTCTGAACCGTGACTGAGCTTCGATTAAATGGCAAAAGCGATGACGGCACCCATTTGTCTCTTCATGACAACGATGGTGCCGAATTCACTCTTCGCATCAGCGACACATTGCGCGCTACTGTAAATCAACCACGTCTTGCTTCAGTACCGGTACAGGTGACTGAAACTATTTCAATTAAAGAGATTCAACGCCGCTTGAGAGCGGGCGAACTCGCCGAAGAATTAGCTCGAGAAAATAATATCTCAATAGAAAAAATCGAACGTTTCTCTGGTCCAATCTTGCAAGAACGTATTTACATCATTGATCAAGCCCAACAGGTTTTAGTTCGTAAAGAGGGAAGTCGTGAACCAGTTAACTTAATTGGTGTAGTTGTCTCTCGCCTTGCTCCACGCAATATCGATCTTTCAGATCTTTCATGGACTACATGGCGCCATGAAGACGGAACCTGGACCATTGAACTTCATTATCCAAATACCAATGGTGTTGGAATAGCGCAGTGGAACTTTGATACATCTCG
>CAITQC010000161.1 GCA_903894425.1 uncultured Actinomycetes bacterium | reverse complement strand
GGGCTAAATTGAATCGCAGTTACTATTCCTAGATATGTTCCGCTATGTGTGAGCTCAAGAACGAGCCAATCCTGTGCAACGCGTTGCGCCCAACTTCCAATATTTGAAATCGTATTGGCGGGAAAAAGTATTCGGTAATTACGGTGGCGAAATGAACGCCAGTTACCATCTACTTTTACTGAAAATCCCATTACTCTTCTCTCATGGCATCAAATATTCGCTCTGTTGTAACCCTAGTAGCAATTGGCGTTATCTGCTGGGTCGTTGCCTTTGTAATTGCATTGGCAGTAGGTGCCGATGCAAAGATCATCTGGACATGCATCTTTGGAGCAGGACTTGGCTTAACCGGTATTCGCTACTCAATTCGCCGCAATAATCGCAGTGGGATTTAAGCTTCTAGCGCAGTAGCAATACCGCGTAATACACGGCCTAAACGCTCTGCTTCAACCGCTGATGGATGTCGGCCATGACGCAAGCCATTTCCAACACGATCCAAAATCTTGATTGTGTCTTCAATCATCGCAGCTAAATCATCAGGATTTGCACGTGAGTTTTCTGCAAGTGATGGTGGGGCATCAATGATGTGCACTGATAATGCCTGTGGCCCGCGACGTGAATCGGCGATGCTGAATTCAAGTTTTGTTCCAGGCTTTACAGTTGAAACGCCTTCTGGAAGAGATGAAGCGGCAAGATAAACATCTTCACCTTCATCATTTGCAATAAAGCCAAAACCTTTTTCTAGGGAGAACCATTTAACGCGTCCTGTAGGCATGGGGAGGGCTCCTTGCTAAATTCGTTTACTCGTTTAAGCCGCGGGGGTTGCGGTCAGGGCTTTAGTTTATCACCAGGTCGGTGAAGGTCGCTTCGGAGTGAGCGCCGCATCCATGATCAACAGAGACAACACGTGCATCATCGGGTGAAATCGCATTTGCGCATACGCCAAATGTTGCGCGTAATGAGCCTGCAATAGGAAGGAAGAATCCGCATGAATGGCATGGCTTTGGTGCAGATTGGGCGACAGGGGCTTGTGGCCCACGGTCACCGTTGTACCAACGCTTTGCCGCTTGATCGCGTCCTTCGATAGACATAACTCGAGCACGGCCAAAACCTAATTCAACGGCCATCGATGTATCTAAATCTTCATCCTGCGGCAATGCCAATTGACCTGGAACTAATCGTGTGTCATCAAGTGAACTTGGAACGATGTCTCCAACACCGACATCTCCAGGTTGGATGCGATCACGGTATGGAATCCAATCTGGTGCAAGCAATGCATCAGGGCCTGGAAGAACAACTAAGTCGCACACAGTTGGTGTTGCATCGGCATCGACCTTTGCAATTGTTACGCACCAACGCCAGCCTTTATAGCCAGCAAGATTTGCATCAAATAAATATGTAGCTACACGGTTTTCATCATCGAACTCAACAGAGATGAATGAGCCAACGTGATCGCGCTTTTCTGCATGATCAAAGATTGCGGTGTGGGCAAGGTTTTTTGCATCAAAAGGTGCGGCGACAGTTGTTGCCTTCTTTAATGATCTCTTTGCCATGTGCATAGGGTAAAGCAAAACGCCGCCCATCGGTTAATCCGAGGGCGGCGTTAAGCGTAACTAATGAGTAATTATGGTCTTTAGAAGTCCATATCTCCGCCACCTTGTGGCGATGGTGCTGGATTCTTTTCTGGCTTATCTGCAATCACTGCTTCTGTTGTAATGAAGAGAGCTGCGATAGACGCTGCATTTTGTAGTGCAGAACGTGTGACCTTAGCTGGATCGATAATTCCAGATTTGATCATGTCAACATATTCACCAGTAGCAGCGTTTAGACCCTGTCCTGCTGGAAGATGACGAACCTTTTCTACAACTACTCCGCCTTCAAGTCCTGCATTTACTGCGATCTGCTTCAAAGGCGCTTCGATTGCATATTCAACAATCTTTGCACCAGTTGCTTCATCGCCTGTTAGGCCAGTTAGTTTTTTAAATGCAGCTGTTGCTGCTTGCAAAAGTGCAACGCCACCACCGGCAACGATTCCTTCTTCAACTGCAGCCTTTGCATTGCGAACTGCATCTTCAATGCGGTGCTTGCGCTCTTTGAGTTCTACCTCAGTTGCAGCACCGGCTTTGATAACAGCTACGCCACCAGCAAGCTTTGCAAGACGCTCTTGCAACTTCTCGCGGTCATAATCTGAATCGCTCTTTTCAATCTCTGTGCGGATCTGTGTAACGCGGCCCTTAATAGCTGCATCATCGCCAGCGCCTTCAACGATTGTTGTCTCTTCCTTGCTGATAACAACCTTGCGAGCGCGACCCAAAAGTTCTAGACCGGCTTGATCAAGCTTAAGACCGACTTCTTCAGAGATAACTGTTGCACCAGTAAGGATTGCAATGTCTTGAAGCATTGCCTTGCGGCGATCTCCAAAGCCAGGGGCCTTTACTGCTGCTGAGCGGAAAGTTCCGCGAATCTTATTTACAACAAGAGTTGCCAGCGCTTCGCCTTCAACATCTTCAGCGATGATTGCAAGTGGCTTACCTGATTGCATTACCTTTTCTAGAACCGGAACTAAATCCTTGATATTTGAAATCTTTGAGTTAACGATAAGTACGTAAGCATCTTCAAGAACAACTTCCATACGATCCTGGTCAGTTACAAAGTAAGGAGAGATATAGCCCTTATCAAAGCGCATACCTTCTGTTAGCTCTAATTCAAGACCAAAAGTATTTGACTCTTCGACGGTGATTACGCCTTCTTTGCCAACCTTGTCCATGGCTTCAGCAATCATCTCGCCGATAGTTGCATCTGCTGCAGAGATAGATGCTGTTGCTGCGATCTGTTCCTTTGAATCAACGGCCTTTGCCATAGACAAAAGCTCGGCAACGATTTCGGCAACGGCTTTTTCCATGCCGCGCTTTAGTGCCATTGGATTTGATCCAGCAGCTACGTTACGTAGACCTTCGCGTACTAGCGCCTGGGCCAAAACAGTTGCGGTAGTTGTTCCATCGCCTGCGACATCATCTGTCTTCTTAGCAACTTCCTTAACTAGCTCTGCACCGATTTTTTCCCATGGATCATCAAGATCGATTTCCTTAGCGATGGAAACACCATCGTTAGTAATTGTTGGGGCGCCCCACTTCTTTTCTAGAACCACGTTACGTCCACGGGGCCCAAGGGTTACTTTGACCGCATCGGCCAAGATATTCATTCCGCGCTCTAATCCGCGGCGGGCTTCTTCATTAAAGGCAATCTGCTTTGCCATGAGTTGTGCTCGCTTTCATGTAATCGTTCGTTAGCGGGGGCTTTATCACTCGCACCCCGAGAGTGCTAACGCCAAATCTACGGGAGTTATTTCTCCGGCGCAAAACGAGAGCGGTAGAGCGCCCAGGCAGCTATGGCCAGGAGCGCTAGAGCCCCCTCAACGACATGGAGCGTGTGAAGATGCCAAAATCCATGGTCTTGCTCAATCTCAGCAGCAGGCAATGGAAGGGCTGATTGACCAGTTGAAAGTAGGAAGTGGTAACTGCCTGATACTCCATGGCCATCGGTAGAAACAACGCGATACCGAACGGTGTAATCACCGGCCACTGCCTGCTCCTGATTCAGGGATACCTGAATCTTTGCTCCATCGACTTGTACTGCGCCGAAGGTTATTGAGGATCCATTGGGATCGATAACTTCAATGGTATTTGGATTCTTAGCACCTAAAACTATTAACGGTGAGTTGAATTCAATCACTACAGAATCAGGTAGTTGATCGAGAGAAGATTGATACTGCGGCGAGGTTGAAATCACGCTGACATGAGCATTGGCCGAAGGTTGAATAAATAAGAGCGCTAGCAGTGGAATAAGAAGAGCAAACACTCTTTGCATTGGCCTCACCTAAAGTATCCTACCCGAATGAAGCTTGCGCGAACAGCAATTGCATATTGCGGATTGCTTGCCAGCGTTCTCCTTAGTCACTTATTAGGTAATGGCCATTTTATTTCTGCTCCATCCATCATTGGTTTTTCAATTTTAATTATCGCGGCGTTGAGCATTTCAATGCCACAAGAACTCGAAGGTCCTCATTTAGCGTTCATGGCTTTAATGGCTCAGACTCTTGGCCACTTTGTTTTTGGTGGCGGCACGCTCGGTTCATCAATGGCTATTTCACATATCGCCGGTGGAATCGTTGGATATCAACTTGTGGCGCGCTTTGATCAGTTAATTTGCAGCCTCGAAAGCCTAGTTCGTAAAATCCTAGTTCCACTTACGATGCAGTTTTTTTCTCTCTCAAAGCTTGCACAATCTCTTTCGAACTTTATTCAGATCGAAAGAGTTAAAGCCCATTTAATCGCAGCAACTTATTCACTGCGCGCTCCACCTCGTTACATAGTCAATTAAGTAGCGCAGTTAGCCATTGGGGCTAACTGTCTTATTGATCTATTTAACGAAAGAGGAGAAATGAAATTTAAGAAATCTATTTCTATCGCTGTTGTTGTACTTTCAATTTTTGCGCTTACATCATGTTCCAAAACAGCCGAAGGTCCATTCATGGTTGTAACAGAGCCTGTGGTTCGTGCAGTTGATCCAATGTCACCAGTAAATGCAACATCTGGAAAAGCCATGACTGGATCCTTCATGACAATCATGAATCACTCAAGTGAGGATGTAACCCTTGTCGGAGGGTCTAGCCCAGTTGCAGGAATCGTTGAAATCCATGAAGTGATTAATGGAGAAATGGTTCCGATGTCAGGTGGATTAGTAGTTCCAGCTAACAGCCAGGTTGAGCTTCGTATGGGTGGTTATCACGTCATGTTGCTTGAGCTAAATAAGGCCCTTGTAGCCGGTGATGAAGTCGAGGTAACTCTTGAGTTCAGCAATGGTGAAACGACAACTTACACAGCTCCTGTAAAGGAAATCGCTATGGATGATGAAAAGTATGGCGCTAAGGGCGGCATGTAAATCATGAATAAACGCAAGCAACTTCTTGCGGTTGTGGTCGCCGGCAGCATCTTTGCTGCTGGCGGCTTCACAGCCCGCGCATTCCAATCCACCCCTGATTTCGGTTTAGCTGTTGAACCCTTTTACGGTGAACACCAAAATGGAATAGAGGTTGCGCGCCAAGCCAATTTATCTCTTATTGCATTTGATATTAAGGAAGGTACAGATAGAGCTGGCGTTGGTCGAATGATGCGTGTCCTAACTTCCGATGCAGCTCTACTTACACAAGGGCAAGGGATTATCGGTGACTCACAATTTGAAATGGCAGAAAATCCTGCACGGTTAACAATTACTTTTGGTTTTGGTTTTAGTCTTTTCCAGAAAATCGGCGCAACGCAATCGTGGCCTATCGCACAAAAAGCAATTCCTGCATACTCCATAGACAAGTTAGAGAAGCAGTGGAGCGATGGAGACTTACTCATTCAAGTCGCGGGTGATGATTCAATCTCAATTTTTCACGCAGTCCATGAACTAGCCCGTGATGCATCACCTTTTGCAACTATTCGTTGGCAGCAACGTGGTTTTTCAAGTGCCGCAGGTGTAAATGTTGGACATGATCCTCGCTCTCTTTTTGGCCAAGTTGATGGAACTGCAAATGCAAAGATTGGAACTCCTGAATTTAAAGAACGCACGTGGAGTAGCGCTCCAGGTAATTTCGTAGGTGGGAGCACGATGGTGGTTCGCCGAATTCGATTTAATTTTGGAACTTGGGATCGACTCTCGACAAATAAAAAAGATGCTGCATTAGGAAGAAAATTAGCCGACGGCTCGCCAGTATCTGGCGGAGAATTAACGACGCCTTTAGATTTGGACTCCAAAAACAGCGATGGAAATTATGTGATCCCCGAAGATGCGCACGTACGACTTGCATTTACCGATAAAAACCGCGGAATAACCCGACGTGGTGCGAATTACGATGATAACTATTTGGCCGATGGAACTCACGATGCCGGCTTGATATTTACTTCATTTCAAAGTGAACTCAGACGTTTTACTGATATTCAATCCGCCCTTGCAATGGTGGACTCACTTAATAAATGGACAACACCTATTGGTTCGGCACTCTTCATCATCCCAACAGGGGTGGCCAAAGGAGATTGGGTAGGTAGTTCGCTGCTTGGTTAGCGGGCGATGCGGGTATTCATGCGGGCTTCGCGCAGTCGGCGAAGGCGCTTTACGAGCATGGGCGATGCGGCAAGGGCATCATCACGATCGATTAAATCATTGAGTAGCTGGTAATAACGGGCCGCTGATAGATCAAAAAGCTCTTTAATCGCCGCTTCTTTTGCCCCTGCATATCGCCACCAGCTACCTTCAAAATCCAGGATACGCAGTTCAAGGTCGCTTAGGCCAGAGGGCATTACTGACTCTTCTTGTGCAGACATAGGTAAAAGACTATCCCGTGAACCCTAAAAACTGTGGGATTTACTAGCGGTTAAAGGGTGGCAAGAATCATTTCAATATCGCTGATTTTGGTCCAGGGATTCACTATTGCAAATCGCAAAATTGGCTGCCCGTGATGCGATGACGGTGGAATGAAACCAATTTGATCGGCTAGTAATTGATCGGACCATTTTTGATAATCACTTGCAACCCAACCTTTACGAATAAATGCGACGATAGAAAGTTCGGGTTGGCAGATTAGTTCTAGGTCGGGATGTGCAGCAACAAGTTCGGCAGCTTGACGCGCAACGGTTAGTGAATGCTCCATCGCTTCTGTATATGCATCAGTTCCATGTGCTGCAAGTGAAAACCAAAAAGGTAATCCGCGAGTACGGCGAGTTAATTGAATTGCATAATCAGAAGGCGACCATGCCCCATCTTTTAAAGTATCTAGGTATGAAGCGTGTTGTGAATGAACGTGTCGCGCTAATTCAGGTTCACGATAAATAAGTGCACATGCATCGTATGGCGCAAATAACCATTTATGTGGATCAACGATTAGGGAATCAGCGGCTTCTACCCCATCAAAATGTGCACGAACCGAAGGTGCGCACAAGGCGGCCAAGCCATATGCGCCATCTACATGGAACCAAATACCGCGCTCATGAGCAACTTCACCGATTCCTTTTAAGTCATCGATGATTCCAAGATTTGTTGTGCCAGCCGTTGCAACCACCGCAAAGACTCGATGAGTGGTTGTTGCATGCAAGTGATCAATGGCGTGTGCAACTGCATCACCCATTAACTTTCCACTGCCCGCAACTGGAACCTTAAGAACATCGACATCCATAACATTTGCCGCCGTAACGATTGAAGAGTGTGCCTCTTCGCTACATGCAATTACCCAACGAGATGCGCCAGGGTGGTTTTTGCGCCCTTGTGCACGTGCAACAACTAACGCAGAAAGATTGCCGATAGTGCCGCCCTGAACAAATACGCCACCAGATTGGGCTGGCAGATTAGCTAAATCTGCAATCCAACGAAGCGCTTGGTTTTCAGCAAAGACAGCTCCCGCGCCTTCTTGCCAAGAGCCACCATATAGCGCACTTGCACCAACAACTAAATCAAAAAGGTTTGCGTATTCACTTGGCGCAGAGGGAATAAAAGCTAAGTTGCGCGGGTGATCCGTTGAAATACAGGCTTTGGCTAAAACGGAAGTGAAAACTTCAAGAGCTTCATGTCCACCCAGGCCGCGTGCAGTAATTGTGTTTCCAACTTCGCTAAACAAATCTTCTGCTGTTCGTGGACCATCAAGTGGCGGATCATTTTTCAAACGATCAAGACTGTATGCCAAAACTTCAGCCGCTAAGGCCTCAACTTCTGGGGTGAACTCATGCATCTTTAGCCGCTCTCTTTATGATATTTCGAACCATAGTTGGAAAAACAAAGAAATGAAATGGCGAGATTGCATACCAATATAGCTGTCCGCCTAATCCCCGTGGATTAAATGTTGCTTCCTGGATTAAATATGTCTTGCCATCGCGCTCTTCAACAACAAATTCAAGCCAGGCTTTTCCAGGTAAAACCATTTCAGCATAGAGTTTTAATCGATGCCCACGTTCTAATACTTCTACCCGCCAGAAATCTAAACTCTCACCGGCTCGAAGAAGATCGGGATCGCGACGCCCGCGACGTAACCCGACTCCTCCCACCAAGCGATCTAATACACCGCGACCCCACCATAAAAAATCAGCGCCAAACCAACCATTGTCACCGCCGATACTTTCAATCTGTTTCCAAATCTTTTCCGCCGATATATCTGAAACTGCTTCGCGACGATCACGAAGAACCATCTCGCCAGCCCATTCAGGATCACCCTGTGCTTTTTGCCATGGTGCAGTTGGAATAGTTGCATCAGACCAACGGGTTTCAACTTGATGATCGGTAGTTCGCGACAACGCTAAATTAATCGCAGTTGCAACATCGGTGAGACCTTCAACTGGGGGTGGAATCAAAGCATCTATCGATTTTGCAGGATCTGCAACAACTTCACTAATGAGTGAACCCACAAGCGGCTTTGCTAATGCTGTAGGTACAGGTGTTACTAATCCAATCCATAACGCAGAAAGCCCAGGGGTCAATACAGGGACCTTAATAATCCAACGCTTTTTGAGGCCAGATAGTTTGGCAAATTTCTGCATCATGTCGGCATAGGTGAGAACTTCTGGCCCTCCGATATCAAAAACCTTATCGACGGGTGCTTGTAATATCGCGGCGTTTTTTAGGTAATACAAGATGTCGCGGATTGCTATGGGGTGAGTTTTATTCATTACCCACTTTGGCGTAGTCATAATTGGAAGTCGATGAGTCAGGTGGCGCAGCATTTCAAAAGATGCCGAACCCGAACCAATGATGATGCCAGCTCGAAGCTCCATTACGGGAACAGAAGTCGATGCCAATTCGGCACCTGTGCGCACGCGTGAAGCTAAATGCTTGCTTATGTTTTTATCATTTGCGATTCCACCAAGAAAGACGATTTGTTTAACCTCAGCTTTTTCGGCAACTTGAGCAAATTGATGTGCCATAACCGCTTCGATATCATCAAAATCTTTACCCAAATTAATTGAGTGAAGTAAGTAATACGCAGTGTGGATTCCATCGAGTGCGCGTGCTAAATCTTCGGCTTTGTTAGCCGTCCCTTCACAAATATCTACTTTGCCTGCCCAAGGCTGACCTTTGATTTTGTTGCAATCGCGGACAAAGACACGGACATCAAAGCCTTCATCAACTAATGTTCGAACTAATCTGCCGCCAACATAACCGGATGCACCAGTAATTAGGATTTTATGATTTCTGGGTGGTGTGCTCACAATGCAAAGCCTAGACTGATAACTATGCAAACAACACCTGAAAAACCCCGTGTAGTAATCCTTGGCGCGGGCTTTGGTGGCCTTACTGCGGCAAAAGAGCTTTCAAAAATCGCAGATGTTGTTCTGGTGGATAGACATAACTTTCAAACATTTTTACCACTTCTCTATCAAGTGGCGTCAGCAGGATTAGCTGCCGATCACGTAGCTCATCCAATTAGAGGTGCCCTTAGAAAATCTGGTGTCCAGTTTCGTATGGGCTCCCCAATATTTATCGATCACAAAAACAAAGAGATTAAACTCGATAGCAGCGAACTTCTTCCCTTCGACTATTTAATCGTTGCTCTTGGATCTGCGAACGCTGATTTTGGAGTACCCGGAGTAGTTGAACATGCTCTTGGAATGAAAAGTGTTACCGAGGCGATCGCTATTCGCGCACAAGTAATGCGTAGATTTGAAGATCTATGTCGTTTTGAAGATGACACGATTTTTTCTATCGCCGTTGTGGGGGGCGGTCCAACTGGTGTTGAGATGGCAGGGGCTTTCGCTGAATTAGTTAGAGGTCCACTCACAAATGATCAACGCCACGCTTCCGAGCATATTCGCGTCCATTTAATCGAAGCGGGTTCAAGAATTCTGCCGATGTTTTCTCCCAAACTATCTGCCAGAGCGCAAAGGGATTTGGAAAAACTCGGTGTGCAAGTACACCTCAATACGGCGGTAAAGCAGATTAAGCCGCGCACTATTGAAATAGCCAATGGTGAAAACATCTCTGCCGAAGTCACTGTGTGGGCCGCAGGAGTAAAAGGTGAACCAGCGGCTGCGCAGTTAAATCTGCCGCTCATTAATACTCGAATCGATGTTGAACAAACTTTGCAAGTTAGAAATTATCCCTACATCTTTGCCATCGGTGATATTGCCGGTCTTGCAAATAGCCAGGGACGGCTGCTTCCAATGGTCGCTCCAGTTGCAATGCAACAAGGCAGATTTGTAGCACAACAAATTCAGCGATTAGTTGAAAAGAAAGCGCTTAAAGATTTTAAGTACGTAGATAAAGGTTCAATGGCAACTATCGGGCGCCATAAGGCGATTGTGGAAGTAAAGAAGTTCAGGTTGGTAGGAATCCCCGCGTGGTATGCGTGGCTATTCCTGCACCTGTTTTATTTATTGGGTGGAAGAAATAAGATTGGAACTATGGCCGATTGGACTTGGAACTATCTCACTTTTGACCGTGGGAATCGACACATTATGGATGCTAACTAATGCCAGATTACGTCGACCTACGTGGACACCAGATCTATACCTATGAATGGGATCGTGATGGCGAAGCTGTGGTTTTGCTTCATGGTGGTTTAAGCAAAACATCTAGTTGGGATTATTTAATGGTTCCTCCGCTAGAAGATGAGTTCCACGTATTTGCATATGACCGCACAGCCCATGGTTTTACTGGAGATCAACCAGGCAGTCTACATTTTGCTTTTCAAACTCAAGAAGCAATTGCATACCTTGAAGATGTAGTAAAAGAACCTGCACATTTAATTGGATATAGCGATGGCGCAATCATCGCCCTCATGGTGGCAATTGCACGCCCAGAGTTAGTGAAATCAATTGTGGCTATTGGAGCTAATTATCATTACAGCGCACCGCTTAGTGATTTCGCTGAGGCTTTCGTCTCAGAGGATGATCAAGCCGAGTACAACTTGATTTCTCCTGATGCGCCGCACACTTTGCTAGAAAAGATCATGCGCATGAATCAGATTTGGAAAACTGAACCTAATATCTCCTTAACTGATATCGCTTCAATTCAATGCCCGGTGTTAGTAATGGCCGGAGATGATGATGTGATTAAACATGATCACACAATTTCACTCTATGAAAATCTACCTCTGGGGCAGTTAGCGATAATTCCTGGGACTTCACATGGGCTTGTAAAAGAAAAGCCAGCGTTAACGATTGCAATCATTATGCAGTTCCTAGAAGATTTGAGTTATCCGATAACTCGCCAACCAATCCGACGAATCAACAATCTACAGGCGTAATTTTTCCCGTTGCTACATCGTAAATAGCTCCACCAACAGATACACCAGTATTGAGCAAGCGATAGTTGCGAACCATCTGTACATCTGAAATCAAAGCAGCTTGCTGGTTTGCGACGGTTTTAAATTCAAGTTCAGAAGTATCGATTCCATATTTACTATCAATCTCGCGGTGAATCTCTGCTTCATCTACTTGTGCCATTCGGCAGTTGGTGTGAGGCATAATCAAAATACGTTTAACACCTAATAGATATGTAGCAAGAACCAAAGTACGCAGTACGTCATCAGTTACGCGAGCGCCAGCGTTACGTAAAATTTTGGCATCTCCGGATCGCATGCCAATTACTGAAAGTGGATTAATGCGCGAATCCATACATGTAACGATTGCTAAACCTTTTTGTGCAACACCGGTTAGATCTGAGTATTTGAAGCTCTTGATGTATTCGTCATTGGCAGCCAAAGCATCGGCAAATTCATCATGAGGAAAAGTAGACATTAACTCCTCCTTAAAAACTACGAGCCCCCCGTCAGGATTGAACTGACGACCTGCGCATTACAAGTGCGCTGCTCTACCACTGAGCTAGAGAGGCCTACGTGCGAACACGTATGGCGGTCTTACGACCAGCGGCAATTATGGCAGTGGAATGCAAAAACTTAAAATCGTGGGTTCAGGCCAGCCTCAACGGTAGGTTGTGCCCGTGAGATTAGGTGTTCTTGATGTGGGTTCAAATACCATCCACCTGCAGGTCATGGATGCCCATCTCGGTGCCCGCCCAACACCAGCTACGAATTTCAAAGTTGAACTTAGGTTGACCGAATACCTTGATAAGTCCGGTTCAATATCTGCGCAGGGAGTTGATTTGCTCCACCAAGCTGTCGGTGACGCTGTTTCACATGCCAACGAAAACCGCACTGATGAGATTTTAGCTTTTGCAACATCAGCGGTGCGCGATGCGAAAAATGGTGCGCAGATTATCCGTGATATTAATGAGCGTCACCAGATTGATTTACAGATTCTAACTGGCGATGAAGAAGCAAAGATGACTTTCTTGGCGGTCCGTCGTTGGTTGGGTTGGTCGGCGGGAAAACTCCTAGTTCTCGACATCGGCGGGGGCTCACTTGAAATCGCATCCGGTGTAGATGAGACCCCGGAAGCAACAATGTCATTGCCCCTTGGTGCCGCGCGCTTAACCCGCGATTTCTTAAGTGGAGATCCATATAGTTCTAAAGGTGTTAAGTTTCTAGAAGAGTTTGTAAGTAGCAAATTAGAAGATGAAATTCCTTCAATTCTTCGCGTACATGATGCCGATCATTTCGTGGCAACCAGTAAGACGTTCAGAACTCTTGCAAGACTTTCGGGTCATATGTTTAATGAAAATCCCAAGTATTTGGAGAGCGCTAATTTAAAGGTAATGATTTCTAAATTAGTCGATATGACAAATAAATCACGTGCTGAACTGCCTGGAGTATCAAATAGTCGTGCCCAACAGATAGTTGCTGGTGCCGTAGTCGCTCGGGCGGTAATGGAAACGTTGGATATCGATCGTGTTGAAATCTGCCCTTGGGCACTTCGCGAAGGTCTTGTTTTGCGAAGGTTAGATTGGTTAAACAGCTAAGCCTTGGGGGCTTCAACCCAGTCAATTGCAATGATTTCGCCATCTCGATAGTGAAGTACCCAAGATTCGCCAGGCTCTAATTTTTGATCAAGTTGTTTGAAATTCTTTTTGCCGATGAGCTTCTTTAACAATTTTGGCAGGATTGGATTGTGGCTACAAATAGCTGCGCTCTTTCCTTCATCCATTAAGTTCTGGGCATAATCCAAAGGAGCTTCTTTGTCCTTCTCGTATCCATACTCACTTAAATCTGCTGAATAAATGGGATTAATTTCTAATGAACGTGCCATTGGGTCAATTGTTTCGATGCAACGCTGGGCATCTGATGAATGGATCTCTGAAATGTTATAAGGGAGATACAACGCCAACATTCGTTTAGATTGAATCTGACCTAGCTGCGCCAGCGGACGGTCTCCGTCATCGCCATCCCAATCTTCGCGCCTTATGGCTTTGCCGTGGCGTAGAAGTACAAGAGGTGTTGTGCCAGATTCAAACTCTAAAAAGAAGTCAACTAAAGATTTGTCATCTTCAAGCGTCAACTTCTTCTTGGCATCAGTCGGTGTTAACCACAAAAGCTGATCAACTTCTTGAAGATCAGTTGTTCCTGTTGGCTCACCAATTGCTTGGGCAGACCAATACTTAACAATCTTTTTAACTCCATCAACTTCATATGTGACGTCCCCGATTTCGGGGCCAAAGACTGGTGTGTAACCAGTTTCTTCCATAACTTCCCGAAATGCACAACCAATCATCGTTTCATTTGGATCTAACTTGCCTTTAGGTAGCGACCAATCGTCATAACGTGGGCGATGTATGACTGCCAGCTCAATCTTTTTCTTGCCTACTTGGCGCCAAAGAACTGCGCCAGCTGCGTAAATAACTTGAGATTCTGAGCTCATTATGAGCGCTCCCTTGAGTAGTTGTGAATAAAAGCTGCATGCACATCTAGGAGAGCTTCACCGCGGCTGTTCTTGCTTACTCTCGTCCACTCGGTTCCAGTTAACTGCCAACTAGAACTCTCTGGGCTTAAGCCAAGATCGATAATCTCTTGCAAGCGGTGTTGGTGTTCCTTCTTATCGATGCGAACCAAACTTTCAACGCGGCGATCGAGGTTGCGACCCATTAAATCCGCACTACCGATCCAATACTCACTGTCGCCGCCATTGATGAAGTGAAAAATACGTGAGTGTTCCAAGAAACGGCCAAGCACAGATTTAACGCTAATGTTTTCAGAAATATCCTTGATACCCGGCTGGACGGCACAAATTCCACGGACTAGAAGTTCGATTTTCACTCCCGCTTGCGAAGCTTCGTAAAGCTTTGCAACGAACCCTTCGTCCAATATTGAATTAAGTTTGAGTTGAACTCCTGAGGGCTTGCCCGCCCTATAATTTTCAATCTCTCGATCAATTCGCTCAATAATTCCAGAGCGCAGAGTTGATGGTGCTACAAGTAAACGCGAATACGTTGACTGTGGAGCAAATCCTGAAAGTTGATTAAATAACTTAGTCAGATCTTCTGTTAGTTCAGGATCAGCGCTAAGAATTCCAAGGTCTTCATAGACACGTGCAGTCTTCGGGTTGTAATTACCGGTTCCCATATGGCAATAACGTCGAAGACCATTTGCTTCATCGCGGATAACAAGTGAGAGTTTGGCGTGGGTCTTTAAACCCATGAGGCCATAAACAACATGTACGCCTGCAGCTTCAAGCTTTCTGGCCCAACGCACATTTGCCTGTTCATCAAAACGTGCACGGATTTCAATAACGGCGAGGACTTGCTTGCCTGCTTCGGCCGCTTCAATGAGCGCTTCGACGATTGGTGAATCACCCGAGGTTCTATAAAGTGTCTGTTTGATTGCTAATACCTGTGGATCAATTGCAGCGTTTTGAAGGAACTGCACCACAGATGAAGTGAAGGATTCATAGGGGTGGTGAAGCAGAATTTCGCCCTGACGTATGGCAGCGAAAAATAGATCAGGTTCTTCTTGATCCACCTCAGATAAGGCCTTAGCTGTTCGCGATCTAAAACGTTCAAATTTTAAATCTGGAAAATCAAGATCTGCGATCTTATTGAGTGACGTTAAATCAAGTGGCGCTGAAATATGAATAATATTTTCAGGGTTTATCTTGAGTTCTTCTGCAAGTTTTTCTACGAGTTTTTCATCAACGCCATTTTCAATCTCCAGCCGAACCGGTGGGCCAAAGCGACGGCGAGCAAGCTCTTGTTCCAGTGACGTTAAAATATCTTCAGTTTCTTCTTCATCAAGATCCATATCTTGATTTCGTGTGACACGAAATGTGTAGTGATCTTCAATAATCATTCCAGGGAAAAGTTCCTGCAAATGGATCGCTATCAAATCCTCAAGGGGCAAGAATCTCGTTGAACCGCTCTTAGCTGTTGCAATAAAGCGAGGCAAAATCTCGGGAACTTTGACGCGCGCAAAGAACTCTTCAAGAGAAGTTGGATTCCTAACTATCACCGCCAAATTCAGAGAAAGACCTGAGATATATGGAAAAGGATGTGATGGATCAACAGCAAGTGGGGTGAGGACGGGGAAAATTCGATCTTGGAAAAGCTTTGCAACATAGTTGCGCTCTGTTTCATCGAGTTGATCCCAGTGCAGAAATTCGATTCCCTCATTTTTTAACAATGGTTCAATCTCTTCGTGGTAAACCTTTGATTGACGTTCCATCAATCCATTTGTTCGAATTGATACTTGCTTCATTAATTCAGTTGGGGTAAACCCTGCAACATTGGCCACGGTCACATTATTTTCGAGTTTGCTCATCAAAGTTGCTACACGGACCATGAAGAACTCATCTAAATTTGAAGAAAAGATTGCCAAGAACCGAACTCTTTCAAGCAATGGAATTGCTGGATCTTCGGCTAACTCCAAAACCCGCTGATTAAAAGAAAGCCAACTCATCTCGCGGTCGGTGATGTTTTGGTGCTTCATAGTTGGATTGTGTCCGTTTCGAGTGAACAGCAGGTGTCCAGAAAGAGGCTATCAGGCTAATCAAGGGCGATTAGGCGGCAATCTAGGCTCAATGGCAGACTTGCGTACATGATCACGAATTACTGGATGAGTCCTGACACAACGGCAGTAACTCGTCTACCCATGCTCAATATCGAACACTTTGAGAAAATCACATTGGACGGCATGTGGCGCTTCCAACTACTGCGCAACCCACACCAGAGCCTAGGCCGCAAATGGGCATC
>CAITQC010000160.1 GCA_903894425.1 uncultured Actinomycetes bacterium | reverse complement strand
GTGCCCACGTGTTCGAGTACGACAAAGTCTGCTTCATTACCGATGGGTGCATCTGGGTCGAGCACATTTGAAAGCTGCATAACTAACTGTTTTGTGTGTTCTTCGGCTTCTGCACGCTTTGTATCTGCCTCTTTTACTGCAGTTGCAAGAGCTTTGGCATTTTCTAGGAGTGCGGTTTTTTCATCACCTTTGGCTGCGCCTACTGATTTAGACAATATATTTTGTTCGGCGCGAAGTTTTTCAAATTTTTCAATAGCATCTCGGCGGATTTCATCTGATGCGACGACTAGATCAACAATCTTTGCATCTTCTCCGCGACCTGTTTGTGATGCCCGGACTAACTCTGCGTTTTCACGGATAAATTTAATGTCGATCATTTACCGGCCTTTTCTCTTGGATATGAACCAAGGAAGCGAATATCTTCACAGATAGCTCGCAACGCTTCGATTGTCTCCTTTACTGGAGCATCGTTTACGTGGCCCTCGGCATCAATAATGAAATGGTAATGGCCGAGTTCTAAACCAGTTGGACGTGACTGAATGAAAGTTAAGTTTACGTCGCGCTTTGCAAACTCGGACAAGATATCTAGCAAAGCGCCAGCATGGTCGATACCAATAAATACAGCCAAAGATGTGCGGTCAAAACCGGTGGCCTTGGGTGATGTTGCTGGCTTAGAAACTAGAACAAAGCGAGTGACCGCTCCAATAATGTCGCCGATGTTGTCGGCAATAACTGTAAGTCCGTAGTGGGCTGCTGCTACTGGGGCTGCAATCGCTGCATCGAATTCTCCGCGACCAATAGCTTCGGCCGCTGCTGCAGTTGAAGCAGTTGCAATGAGTTCGGCATCTGGATAGTTCGTAGCGATGTATGCACGGCACTGAGCTTCAGCATGTGGATGTGTTGCGATACGACGAATATCTACAGTGTCGCGCTTTGTCATTAAAGCAAAAGAGACTGGCAAAGTAACTTCGCCAACAATAGAAAGCGGGGAACCTGTAGCTAACTCATCGAGGGTACGTGCAACAACGCCTTCAACAGAGTTTTCAATTGGAACTAGCGCGAAGTGCGCCTTGCCTACGCGGACCGCATCTAGAGCGGCTGTGACATTTGCATATGGGATGAGCGAATCATTTGAGGAAGTGATCTTTTTAAGAGCAGCTTCGGTGAATGTTCCCTTTGGACCTAAATACGCATATGTGCTCACTGACTAATGATACCCGAGCACCTTGCGAGCATATGACGGGTTATTTGTAATAAGGACCTCAACACCGTTCTCTAAGCAAAAGCGCATATCGTCGCCATCATCTACCGTCCAGACATATAGAGGCTTGCTTTGGTGGCTCAACTCTGGATTTGAGCGTAGATATTCAATGCTTGGACCAAGAATGGCAGCGGATGTAAATCTTCGCATCAAGTAATTGAAGTTATCTTCCAAAAGTGCCACAGTTTTTTGTTGTGGGTTGATTTTGCGGATATTTTCAATGGCTAGCCAAGAAAATGACATTAAGACAACTTCAATATCCAGCTCTTCTTGCTCTAAGAGTTCTAGAACTTTCTTTTCAACTGAACTGCCTTGTGGGACTGGATGTTTCGTTTCTATTGCAACTTCTTTTCTATTGTCTCTAGCTAACTCTAGTAAATCCTCGAGCAAAATAGCTTGCGGATAATGTTGCTTGATTTCTGGATATGTCATTTCAGCAATACGCCCGGAATACCCAGCAGTGCGCTTCATATCTGCGTCATGCCACAAAAGCATCTGGTTATCTTTTGTTAAACGAACATCGCACTCCAGACCATCGGCCCCATGATCAACGGCGGCTTTATAGGCAGCCATGGTCATTTCGGGGAAATCAATAGAGGCTCCGCGGTGGGCATATATTTTCATGATTAAAGATTAACAGGGGTTAGGCTTATGCCCATGAGCGCGATTTATTTCCAGAGCAGTGCGCGCTCGGCCGACGGTTTACATCGAAGCGGTAATGAAGACTCGGCATTTGTTTCTGGTCAACTTATTGCTGTTGCTGATGGAATGGGTGGGCATGCAGGTGGTGAAGTTGCATCGCGAATTGCAATTCAGAGTTTACAGAAACTTACTCCTGTATTAACAAACCCAGAGATTGATTCTGACTCTGTCGAAGATTTATTACTTAACTCATTGTTCACAATTGACTCAGAGATAGGTGAATACGCCGATGAAGCTACCGAATTGCGCGGTATGGGAACAACCCTTACAGCTTTGTTGGTAATTGATAGAAATGTTGCGCTTTTACATATTGGTGATTCACGGTGTTATCGCTTACGTGGAAACTCTTTAGAGCAGTTAAGTAACGATCACACAGTGATTCAAGAGCTTCTTGAACAAGGTGCAATTTCACAATCAGAGGTTGCTGATCACCCCCAACGTTCTGTTTTAACGCAGGCGCTCATGGGACAAGGAACAGTTGTTCCTGTTTTGCAGATGTATGAGGCCAAAGAAAAAGATCGCTTCCTTTTGTGTAGTGATGGTTTATCAACTGTTTTGACTGAAAAAGAGATTAAAAGCCTTTTAAAGAAATCAGATAAAGATGAAGCAGTTAAGGCTTTGATTGATGCCACATATATCAATGGTGCCCCTGATAACGTCACCATTATTGTTGCCGACATAACTGGTGATGAAATTTCAACTAATCAGCTTCTCGGAGCGGCGCAATGATTAATTCACTCCTTGGTGGTCGTTACAGACTTGGCGAAATGATTGGTACCGGCGGAATGGCTGATGTTTATATCGCCGAAGATACGCGTCTTGCCCGTCAAGTGGCGGTAAAGGTGTTGCGTAGTGATTTAGCGCGCGATCCATCTTTTGTTGCGCGCTTTAGAAAAGAAGCATTGGCTGCCGCTGGCTTAAATCATCCAGGAATCGTTGCTGTTTACGATTCAGGAGAAGAGCCTGCACCCTACATAGTGATGGAGCTAGTCTCTGGCCATACTTTGCGCGACTTAATTCATAAGGGTGAACGCGTTCCACTAAAACGCGCACTTGAAATTGGTGAGGGTATTTTGGCCGCACTTGAATACTCACATGAGCGAGGAATTGTTCACCGCGATATCAAGCCTGCAAACATCATGATTACTGATCAAGGCGATGTGAAGGTGATGGATTTTGGAATTGCCCGCGCATTAGCTGATCTTGGTGCAACTTTAACTAGCACCTGGAACATTGTTGGAACCGCTCAATATTTATCACCTGAGCAAGCTTTAGGCGAAGTTGCAGATTTACGTAGCGATATTTATTCGACGGGTTGCTTGTTGTATGAAGTTCTTACTGGAAAACCACCATTTACGGGTGATACGCCCGTATCAATTGCTTACCAACATGTATCCGGAGTATTGATTGCGCCAAGTGTTATCCAACCTGACCTTCCTGAAGGTGTTGATGTAATTCTGGCAGTTGCATTAGCAAAGAAAGCTGAAGATCGTTATCAGTCAGCTGGATTAATGCTTGATGATTTATTTAAAGTTGGAACCGGGCAAGCGTTAACTACAACTATCCCTAAAATTAAGATTTCTCGACGTAAGGTTTTAATTGCTGCATTAAGTTCAGTGCTAGCCGTTGGTGTAATTGGTGCAGGATTGTTTATTTCACGACCTGCAACAGATACAAATAATCTGCCTCAAATCCCTAACGTAGTGGGTTTAACTCAAGCCGATGCTCAGGCTTTGCTGCAGGATTACGTGGTGACAGTTCAGAGATCTCATGATGCGCGTATTCCATTAGATCGCGTTGCTAGTCAGATTCCTCTTGCAACTACACGCGCGCAAAAGGGCTCTGGTGTTGTCTTAACAATTTCCGATGGTCCAGGAGATGCGATAATTCCAGCGGATTTAGTCGGTATGTCATTAATAGATGCAAGAGCTGCTTTATCTGCTGTTGGTTTGGTTGTATCGCGCACTGAAGCAGTTCCTTCGGATGAAGTGCTCGGAACAGTTTTGAAAGTGACACCTGATCCTGGATCAACGATCACCGCCGGTAGCGGGGTTGTTTTACAAATCGCAAGCGGTGAAGTTGAGGTTCCATTACTTATTGGAATTGACGCAATTCAAGCAAAAACAATTTTGGTTCAGGCAGGTTTCTTAGTTAATGAAATCGATGCTTACGATGCAAGTCAGCCAGTGGGAATAGTTATTCGCCAAGCACCAGATGCAGGAACAACACAGATAATTGGTAAGTCAGTAACAATTACAACTAATAAAGCTCCTTAAGAACTAACTCCCACTACTGGAGATAATCCAACTGCTTTGGTTTTTGCGTTCTTATCGCCACATGTAGTTAACCAATTAGCTAACATCTGGTGACCGTGTTCAGTTAACACGGACTCTGGATGAAACTGCACGCCTTCAATCGGTAAAGTTCGATGGCGCATCGACATCACAACTCCAGATTCAGTTGTGCTTGTAATTTCTAGATCCGCACCTACTGTGTCACGTTCTACACAGAGTGAGTGGTAACGCGTTGCAGTAAATGGAGATGGAAGATCTTCAAGAACTCCTTGTTGTTGATGGTGTACTAAAGACGTCTTTCCGTGAAGCAATTCGGGCGCACGAGAAACTGTTGCACCAAATGCAACACCGATGGCTTGGTGTCCTAGACAAACACCGAAAAGTGGGATCTTTTTCTCGGCGCAAAATTTGATCATTTCAATACTGATGCCAGCTTTTTCAGGAATCCCTGGTCCTGGTGAAATAAGTACTCCGTCATACTTTTGTGCATCACCGACCGCTACGGCGTCGTTTCGGACAACAGTGCATTCGGCCCCCAACTGTGCCAAGTACTGCACCAAGTTAAAGACGAAGGAGTCATAGTTATCGATTACAAGAATCTGGGTGGCCATAGGAGCATTCTGGCTCATGGTGTATCTTTCGCGTATGCCTAAATCAAAGCTCCGCAAAAAAGTCGTTGAACAGCGCGCTCACAACCAGGAGGTTGTAGTCGAAACTCCTCATGCGCCCTTGGAGAGCCCAAAATGGCTCGCCCCAATGATGGTTGCTGGTTTTTTGATCGGCCTTTTCTGGATTGTGATTTTCTATGTCACTCAGACTAAGTATCCAGTGCCTGGAATCGGCGCCTGGAATATGATTATCGGTTTCGGCTTTATCGGTGTGGGTTTTTCACTAGCTACTCGCTGGCGCTAATAATCTTTTAATTACACGGTTGTAATTCAATCCACATTGTGGGTAAAGGCTGTGGATAACTTCTTATCTCTTGTTGAGTATTAATTGAGCTGAAATAACCCCGCCAATCAAACCGCCTAAGTGAGCTTTCCAATCCACGCCACCTAAGACAAATCCAATTGCAAAGTTGATTCCAATAATTACATAGATTGAACGTGTATCTGTGCCAATTCTTTTTCCAACGATTGCTAGAGCGCCAAATAAGCCAAAGATTGCACCTGATGCTCCGACAGATTGTCCATACAACGGTGCGAAGTACGCAGAGGTTAAAGATCCCGTTAATAAGGAAATAAAGAAAATAACTAAAACTTTATTTTTTCCAAATGCTTCTTCTAATGGATTTCCTAAAACCATAAGTGCGTACATATTGAAACCTAAATGCATTAATCCCCCGTGTACTAAAGCCACGGTTAATAAGCGATACCACTGGTTATTTATTTGAAGAACTTGGAAACTAGGTAAATAAGTTAAGTCGCGGAAATGTGGGTAAACCATTCCAACAAGATATGCACCGCAGATTAATGCGATTAAGGAATAGGTTGCAGAGCGCTTAAGCAACGGTGACGCTGTTGATTGTTATTGGCGTAGCTGGCTTATCTTGCGCACCAGTCTTTGCTTTAGCAATCGCATCAACTACAGCCTGGCTAGCAGAATCCTTGACTTCACCGAAGATCGAGTGTTTACGGTTTAACCAAGTTGTTGGTGCAACAGTAATAAAGAACTGTGAACCATTTGTTCCTGGGCCTGAGTTTGCCATTGCCAGGATGTAAGGGCGATCAAAAACTAACTCTCCGTGAAACTCATCTGCGAATCGGTAACCAGGTCCGCCGGTGCCTTGACCAAGTGGATCTCCACCTTGAATCATGAAACCGTCGATGACGCGGTGAAAGATTGTTGCGTCATAAAGATTTGCATTTGTTTTATTTCCAGTGCGTGGATCGGTCCACTCTTTTTCGCCAGTTGCTAACTCAACAAAGTTTGCAACTGTCTTTGGTGCGTGATTAGGAAATAGCTCGATGACGATGTCACCGAGTGATGTATGGAGCGTGGCACTAGATAAATTCTTGACTTCTGTCATGTGGAGACCAGGGGAATCGAACCCCTAACCCCCGCCTTGCAAAGGCGGTGCTCTACCAATTGAGCTAGGTCCCCGTTTGAGAGCGGGGTGGGCCTAGATGGACTCGAACCATCGACCTCTTCCTTATCAGGGAAGCGCTCT
>CAITQC010000159.1 GCA_903894425.1 uncultured Actinomycetes bacterium | reverse complement strand
CAGATAATAATCCATCGCCTGTAACCCAGTCGTCCCTGGGTAGCCGATCCAACTGACTTGAACCGGTGCCGGTTTACGGGCAAAGGTCAGAAGACGATTCCTATCTGTATGTCCAGACAGATCAATCAGGATATCGATCCCGTCCGATCGAATCTTATCCGCAAGAACTGCATCCGACAAACCAGTAATGGTATTCCAATGCTTAAAGTATTTGCGCAACCTCTCGGTCACACTATCCTCGATCAAATTGTTTGAGTAAGCATGTAGAACCAGTTGTGGATTGTCTGTCATGTGAATCAATACTGGCTCGACAAAGCTTGCCACAGCATGACCCCATAGATCACCCGAGACAAAACCAATCTGGAGGCATCTCTCTGACTCCCGAAGATTCACATGCTCTCGCCAATGATCCCGTAGTGTAGTTTCAAACGTATTCCCAAAACAAGAATGCTTGGCAAAAAGTTCCTGTACACTCAATTTTTCGTTATGGCTTAGTATGAAAAGTAAGCTCGACAGGGCTTCAGGGCTTGGTTCTATTTCTAACGCCCGTCGCAAGCTCACCTCAGCCTCATCTGTACGCCCGAGGTTCACAAGTATAGACCCCAAGTTGCCATGTCCTTCAGCATAATCTGGTTTAATCTGTATCGCTCTCCGAACACAGATTTCAGCTTCATGGATCCGTTCCAGTTTTTTAAGAATTAAACCCAGGTTATTGTGTGCCATGAAATGATTTACATTTATTTTTAGAGCACACCTGAAGCTCGCCTCAGCCTCCTCAAAACAGTTAATATCCTTATATATATTTCCTAGGTTATAGTGAACTTCAGCATCATTGTTTAATAATGATGCTGCCTTTTGCATAGCGATTAGCGCCTCAGCACTTCTCCCTGACTGACCGAGCAGTGCACCCAGCGACTTCCAACCAAAACCATTTCTGGGGTAACTCACTATCATCTTCTGCGCCAGTTCTTCTGCCTCTGTGAAGCGCTCACTATTAAACAGATGAACCAGTAAACCTATCTCTTGAGGGCTTGGATCTATTTCTTTGTTACTGGAATATTTTACGTTTAATTTAATCGATTTTATTTTCGGTTTTTTATTCCTTTTTTTATCTCTAGGTGATGAAGTCGAACATACTTCTGATAATTTTTGTTGACTGTCAATACTGGGTTGAAGCATATCGTGCGCGTTTCTCGCTTTGATCAATAGCAATATCGCTTGCTCTGAATCTATCCCACGTATTAATGCGTCCTCGATAATCATTAATGCATCATCCGCATAATCCAACTCCAACAGACACTCTGTCAGAGTTAGCCAGTATTGCCCAATGGAGGGATCCGCCTCCCATGCTGCCTGAAGATGTGGCAGCCCCATTTCAGGCTTTCCCGTCTTCATATTCATTAGTCCCAGGTTATAGTGTGCGCCTGGGTGACTTGGATCAATCTGCAGGATGCTGTGATAAAGCTCATCTGCAGCAGAGAACCGAGCCGCCTGATAGCAATTGATTGCTTGTTGCAGCATCCCATCCACAGTTAGCGTGGCTGAATCCTCTTGATGTTGAACAAGACTCATATTGGATGCTCGCGATAAGGTGTTAAAAAAATTCGCATAATTGAACTATCTTAATTTTGTAACTTAATCGCTAATTAACTGAACAATGGAATCCAGCTGCCTCATTGACAGATCCGGATAAATTGGCAGACAGATAACTTTCTCAGCCATTCCATTTGCTACAGGTAAGTTTGAATGTGCTGCCGATGGCATCCCTCGATACATCGGGAAATCACTGACTATTGGATAAAAATAGCGCCTTGCATAAATGTCGTTATCTCTCAGTTTTTGATAGAGCTCATCACGACTCAATGGATAATCAGATTCCACCAGGATCGGAAAGTAAGCGTAGTTAGCAACCTTCTCTCCACTTTCTGATAAACAGTGGATGCCTTTTATCCTTGCCAGCGCCTCTCGGTAACAAGCGTCGATGTTTTTACGACTTTGCAGAGCTTGATCGATACTCTTGAGCTGTAGCAAACCAAAGGCGGCATTAACCTCACTCATCTTTCCATTGATCCCAGCTGCGACCACGGTGACTTCATCAACAAAACCAAAATTCTTTAATTGATCAATCCTCTGCTTGGTCTTGGCATCGTGGCAGACAATGGCTCCACCCTCAAAGGTATTGAATACTTTGGTGGCATGGAAGCTCAGTACCGATAAATCCCCATGATTCAGAATGCTGCCATCAGGGCACTCCACCCCAAAGGCATGGGCCGCATCGTAGATCACCTTCAATCCATAATTGTCAGCTATCTTCTGAATGCTCTTCACATCACAAGGATGCCCATAGCAGTGGACCGGCAT
>CAITQC010000158.1 GCA_903894425.1 uncultured Actinomycetes bacterium | reverse complement strand
CTTCTCTTTTGTGAAGATAACAGAATATTCTTATCAAGTTCCTGCTGGTATTGCACAACCATCTGGCGAGATTGGGACAACATTTGATTAATAAAATCATCTGCTCGAAGGACAATGGAGTCGTGGAGTTTCTCGGGCAAAATTCCAGAAGGCGCTGATGCCAAGATTTCATCAGAGGTGCGTAGCGCCTGGAGATATTCAGGAGCTGCGCGTTGACCCGTGCTAGTGCCATCGGCGTTGATAACACTGAGTCTTTGGGCAAGAAATGCCCGTGCAATTTCCACATCACGCTTAGGGATTAATCCCCCCATCCACTCTGAATATCTGATGGAATACGCCAAACTTTCGCGCTGAGTAAAAATGATTGAAGTTGCAGTGGACTGCGCAGATGAAAATATCTTTGTTTCATCCGATGCAAAACGCGAACTAGAGACCATAAAACCACTTAGGACAATTAAATTAATGAGAATCACCGCACCCAGAATTTTCAGGCTGCGAGGAACTCTGAAGAGTATTCCTTCAGAGGAGTTGACCTCAGGGCCAGTCAGTTAGGCCACCCTAATTTTCTTAAGAGACCAGTTCCATGGATCAAGAAACTTTGACCACTTACTCTTGTCAGGAAAGATGATTCGAATCGGGCCACCTTGGTCATATCCAATCGGCTTTCCCGACCGTGCGATGGCTAGATAACCTTTAGATAAAAGGAAGTTCTCTGCGGTATTGGTATATATGTAGTCATTTAATGCAATCGTTTGCACCCGATCAGCGCCTTTGATTCCTACTAAAGCAAAGATCTCTTTAAGTTGGATAACTCGAAAACTCTGAACCTTCTTTACAAATGGTTCATGGATTACAAGATTGGCAGATTTCATCGCCAGTAAATCCTTCATCGACAATCCTTTGCTTAACCTGCCTTTTGAAACAGTAAGGATTACTTCAGTTACAGCAGGGGGTGAAACCTTGGCTCCCCCATATGGATTGACGTCTTCGGCCATACTTACCGGAACTACTACCACCGAGACGACAAAGAACGTAGCTAGTAGTGCGCCAAAAATCCAGACTCTCTTCATTTCTCTCCGTTGTTTCATTACTAGGCAACTTTTCCATCGAAGATTGCTTGAACCTTTTCTGCCAGGTTTGCGGGTCTAAATGGCTTAACAATGTATGAAGAAGCACCGAGTTCTATCGCTGCATCGATATCATCGATTGTAGATTTGGCGGTAATCATTACTACTGGCATTTCATTAATCTCTTTTTTCTTGTTTTCGCGAATACTCGATAAAACTTCTAAGCCTGATAATCCCGGCATCATCACATCTAGTAATACAAGATCGGGAGTGTGCTCGGCGATTTTTGCAAGAGCTTCTGTTCCATCAGCTGCAAGCAAAACTTCATACCCTTCTTTTTGTAACACCAATGAGAGAAGACCGCGAATATCCTCGTTGTCATCAACAACCAAAATACTCTTAAATGCATTCTCCATCTGTAATCCTCTCAATCACTTTTAATGTAGGAATAATTGTGCCATGCAACTTTGAGCATATGAATATTGATAAATGGATTGAATGGTCAAAATAATACTGTGTAGTAGATGCTAATTCTTTGTTAGGATTATGTGAGGGCTCGGACTTATCTTTCACCTCATGAGCACCAGCGCACCTAGGCGACGAAAGAACTCGAAGATGAAGGGTTACCTCCCCAAATTCTTCGCAGTTCTATTTATTGTCGCACTTGTTGGCGCTCCAACTGTTTTACATAACTCTTTTGGATATGGGGTTTCCCCTGTGTTGTCGGCAAGCATGCAGCCTTTTGCTCAACCTGGTGATGCATTCATAACGATAAAAAGATCCGCTGCAGATTTGAAAGTTGGCGACATAGTTACTTTGCACTCTGCCGATTCAGAAGATTTGTATGCCCACCGGATTATCGAGATCCGAGCAATGGGTGGCTTGATTCGCATCATTACTAAAGGTGATGCGAACCCAACCCCTGAACAAGATCCATTCTTGGTTTCACCACAGGAGGAGATTCCAGTAACCATCATGCGAATCCAATGGATTGGAAATCTTCTTGTTTATCTCACATCGGTTCAAGGCCGACAAGCAGGTTTAATCCTCGTAGTTGTCGCAAATGTTTTGGCATTGATTCTGGCAATGTTCAAAAAGAAGGTTGAAGAGAGAAATCTACGTCTAGAACAGGTCTATAAGGATCTGTACGTAGAAGCAAGTACAGCTAAGTCGCTCGATATCAAGAAAATGCAACTCTATAAAGAACTCTATGCGGAGTCCCGTAACGAGTTACAAACTATCAAGGAGAACTAAATGAATCTCATATCTGGAACAGTAATACAAAGTGCAGCTCGATTATCGGTCAAGTTGGTAGTTGTTGCTGCAGCAACTGTCGGCGGTGGGGCTCTTGTTAGTTCTTCCGTCTTCGCGTCATTAACAGCTACAGCTACAGCATCGACCACAGTAACAACAGGAACCTTAAAGTTAACTCAAACTTCTACCGGAGCATCCGGCGGTATATCGACAGGCACAATCTCTATGGCACCGGGTGACACAATCAATCGATATGTCACATTACTCAACGGCGGTACTTTGGATGCAATCACACCGACCGTACGACTTACAGATAGCGGCACAACCACATTAACTACAGACGCTGTAAACGGTTTGCAGATTACAATAAACGCTTGCAGCGTTGCTTGGACTCAAGCTTCAGGTGCCTGTGGCGGAACAACAACAGCGGTGCTTGCCTCAACATCGGCAAATACCTTGCTATCGGACACAGCTATCACGCTTCCATCAAACCTTGCAGCAGCCTCTTCTGCATTAAAGATTTCGATCTCACTTCCTGCGGGAACCGAAGTTACAACAAATGGAACTTTGCCTGTTGGAACCATCCAAGGATTATCGCCTTCATTGACTTGGACATTCACTGAAACACAACGCACAGCAACAACAACTAATAGCTAATCTATCAAGGTAGTAAAAACAATCGGAGAGGGGGCAAGGCGGCTGTGAGAATTACTCGTCTTGCCATCATCGCAGCTTCGGTAGGTGCCATAACAATGGCACCTACCGAGTTGGGGTCTGCAGAAGCAGTTTCCTCTGCAAAAGCAATTGCTTCATCCATGTCTGTTAATACAGCCAAGTTTGCAGCAGTTGCTGGCGCTACATCAGCTGCTACCACTGCTACTGCCTACGTACTTCCCACCTTCACGGCCTCATGCACTCAGGCCAGATCATCTTCTGGATCAACTGCATCTGGTGCAACAACAATCAACATTGCAACTTCAACTGTGGGTTACCAAGTAGGAATGGTAATTACAGCAGCAGTGGCAGGCATTCAAGTAGGAACCAAAATACTTACTATCAAAGCAACTGCCCCAAGAAACATTACGATCTCAAAGCCAACCACGGCAATAATCGCCAGCGGAACTTCGATCACCGGTAATGGATGTTGGCAACAGTATTTCAATGTAAATAATATTCAAGCACGAGCTTTGGTTTCATTTGCAATCGCCCAAACTGTTACATCAACAGGATCGGACACAATAACCTTGCAACGATGTACCGGAACTTGGACTGAAGCCACCGGAGCTTGTTCAGCAGGATTAACTACAATTGTGACAACCACTGTCGGTGCTACTAGTGCCGACATCACCGTACCAGTTGCATTAGTGGCTTCAACTGGAACTGCGCGTCTTCGTGCCCTCGCAACAATCAATGGAATTACAAGCACAATTACTGTCAAGGTTCGCAGAGTGAGCGATGTAGCCGCAGGTGCAACTACTAACTCGTAATAAAAAGATTTCCAGAAACTTGCGAAGTAACATATTTCTTCAACGCAACTTCGGCCGGACCTGCATTAACCGCACCCGTTAAAGGATTAAATGCCGATCCATGACATGGGCAGAGTAATTCACTTTTCGTAGCTACTACGGTGCACCCTCGATGAGTACACGATGCACTAAGTACTTCATAGATATTTCCTTGGCGCGAAACAGCAACAGAAAAACTAGAGCCATTAGAAGGCTTCACTTCAATTATTTTGCTCTGTCCATCCACAAAGTCACTCAACTTGGCGACAAGCACCAAAGCGCTATCCATTGCGCTGGCTGTAGGTGTGGCCGAAGCAGATGGTTTTGTTGTCCCCTTGATGGGAACACCTTTGTTCCACACCAACTTTTTCCCGCTCTTTATGCAGGTATATAACTTGTTGCGATAAATTACTGTCTGCCCTAGACGAGTTGGTTTAATAAGCGGGCCAGTTGCTGCCTGTGCGCTGCTGCCAAATAATGTAAGCAGCGACCCAGAAATTGCGGTTAAAAGGCTTCTACGTTTTAAATCCATGCGCGCTAAAGTAGTACATCTGGCTCAATAAGTTCAGTGGAATAACTCGCAAATACATCGTTATTTTCACACTTTTAACTAAGCAGTTACTCGATACCCGGCAGCAATCACCGCACGTGAAATGGCATCGGCATCTAGCGCACCAGCAGATACAACAACGGCTTGGGCGTCGGCAGCGCTAGCTTTAACTTCGCTCACTCCATCGAGCTTGCTCAACTCTGCACTCACGCGTCCTTCGCAGTGCCCGCATGTCATTCCCGTGATCTTTACAATCGTTTCACTCATTGCTTGCTCCTTAGCTCAATCGCTTAATCATTGCAGCCATCTGTTCTATTTGTGCGGTTTGTGCCGTGATAATGGCCTCACCAAATTTCCTGATTTCAGTATCTCTTGCATCGCGAATCATTGACGTCATATGTAGCGCTCCATCATGATGTCCTGTCATGCCAGCAAGCCACAGCAGATCAAAACTCTTTCCGTTAGCAGTTTTTAACATTGCTAACTCTGAATCGCTGAGCATCCCACCCATTGAATCGCCCATGCTGTGGCCCATATCGATATTTGCATCTGATTCATCTAGCCATGCCTTCATCTTTGTAATTTCAGCTGCCTGTCCATCACGAATCTCTTTAGCCAAAGCAAGAAGTTCTGTATCGCTGCTCTTTCCTAGCGCAAGATCTGACATGTCTACTGCTTGTTGGTGATGCGGAATCATCATCTGTAGGAACATAATTTCAGCACCACTTAAATAGTCAGAACCATTTGATTTGTCATCGCCCATCATCCTGCCAGAGTTATGGTGCATTCCAAAGAATCCATCATTTGATCGCCCAGACATGCCCATGCCCATAATAATTATTAAAAGGGCGGCAATGATTGAAATAAATATCCCAGACTTCTTATCAATGTTAATTTGCATTTCTGATTCCCGTCTCTGATTGGACCATTATAAAACAAATACCTCAGCAACGGTTGCAACATTGGCTTTGCGCCCTGGCAATTCATATTCAGTAAAGGAAGCATTTAAGTCATCAACTAAAACTTCAGCACTAACGTTCTGGCCCTCAAACTTGTAATCGGTTGTTGTGTGCGCATCTTCAATCAACGTCACGTCATATCCACGATCCAGCGCTCCATGTGCAGTATGTCGCACGCAGTTATTTGTTTGAGCTCCACATAAGTACACATGACCAACATTGAGCCCAGCCAACATAACTTCAAGATCGGTTGCCTCAAAAGAGTTTCGATACAACTTGCCAACTTTAATTTCAGAATCAAGCGGGTTTAATTCTGGAACAATCTTCCAATCATCTGACCCGATTGCCATCCAATCATCTGAATGCTGAATCCACACCACTGCAACACCGGCACTGCGCGCTTTATGTACGGCCGTGTTGATTCCGACGATGACTGCATCTTTATTAAATGCACCCTCTACAACTTGGTTCTGGACATCGATAACAAGTAGCGCTGAATTTGGGCGGGCTAGTGTGGTCATGCTCCAAGATTACTCCTCCTGAAAAAGCCCGTAAATCTTCACTTAACTCTCACCTGCAATTAACCCGCAACCACCAAAGCCGTTACCTGCCTGCGCAACTATTGCGCCATGGATCCGTCACATTCATTATTTATGCTCTCTGCCAAGCTAAACCGCCATCACGAAACCGACCACTTCGGTCAACTAGAACTCAACGAACGCGCCGTATTTTCTCGCTCTCGCCGTGCCATCGAAAAATTCGATGAAGCGCTTCACCGCGAAATTGTTAACCCTCCATTCAACTAAACGCCATCTGAACCTCACTTTCGCAGGTCAGGCTTAATCCGCTTCCCCAAGCAATAAATGCCAAAGAAAGGCGCCAGCTTCATGAAAGAGAAACTAAAGTCCGGCGCGGTTTTTATCGTCACCATTTTTATAATTTTGATCTTTGTAGCATTCGCGCCCCACAAGTAACGTCAGCTTTAGAAGTCGGGAAGCATAGTTGGAGCGAGAAGAAACCCCAACCCTGTAGCAAGCTACCAAGGGATTACTTGCTGCTCTTCCCACAAAAGGCCCGTTAACTTTTCCTGATCAGTTGCACCGGCAAGATTAAATTCGCGTGTTGCCAACCAGATCGCTGTTTGCGCACCTTGTTCGGCCGACAACGGCGCATCTGGCCCACCCATGTCTGTGCGCGAATGATTGGGGCATACGGCATCAACAAATAATCCGCGTGCACCTAAACCTGTTTCATGTGCCAAGTTTCGCACCAGTGCATTTACGCCGGCTTTACTAATTCGATACGGAGCAAGCCCGCCGGTATTTCCTGGCCCAGACATGCGACCTAAACATGCAGAGAAAACAACGACTCGACCATCTCGCGCTTCGGCCATAGGCGATGCCACAATATTTAGCGCACAGAAAACTGAATCTAGATTGATCGCCATAACGCGGCGCCACTCTTCATTATCTGTCTTTAACGTCTTAGACATCTTTGCACTCATAACTCCATGAGCCAATACAAAAATCTGCGGCGTGCCAAAGCTTTCAATAATCTCTGTAAAACAACTCTTGGCCGCATCTAAATCTGCTAAATCAACGGCGCGAAAATCACAGCCCAACTGCGCCGCAACATCGGCCAAGCGAGCAGCATCTTTTGCAACCAACACAACTCGATCACCCTTTGCAACCAAGGCCTTTGCAACTTCTAAACCCAGTCCGCGTGAT
>CAITQC010000157.1 GCA_903894425.1 uncultured Actinomycetes bacterium | reverse complement strand
TAAATTATTCATGCTCTTACCCCTTAGAAGTCTGCAATTATTATGGTGTCGTCGTCACACGGAATAACGATTGTGTTATGTTCCAGCTCTTCGATTGATTCTAGCCCGTAGGCTTTTAGCGCATCTTCGACAATGTACTGACTAAAGTCGCAACAGATTTCTATTACATCAAGCTCAAAATTTTCGGCATTTTCGAAGTAGTCGAACAAGGCGTCAAGCCCGGCACGGTTGAAGTTATCCGGCCGAATGCTTTCGAATTTATCGTGAAACATATTGCGAGTTACTATAATGTGCATGGTATTCCCCTAGTTGATTAATGGCTTTCATGGATACCGCTCGGAAACGGTATCGAGTAAGTCACTATTCGTTGCCTTGCAAGTCCCAACACCAACCGTCAATTGAGTAATACTTAACCTCGTCAACTGTTATAGTTCTGCATTCGATTCGCTCGTCAATGTAAACATCGAACACCTTGTCGCCTTCTATTGCTATCGGGTCGTTGATGCCGTCATTTACCCATGCCTGAATTGCTTTCATGGTCTCTAAAGTAAACCAAGGACATTCCCACCCGTTCCATAGGCTCCCGTCTGTAATGCCTTCAAACTGTGGGCCGCATTCTATCGTGAAGGTTTTCTGTGTGTACATTTTTCTTTCCTTTTTGGTTAATGGCTTTCATGGATAGCACTACAGGAATGCTATCTAGTAAACCACTACGCAGAAGCGCGCTTGTAGTCGGAGTGAAACACTCCAACAGAGTAAGCGAGAGATCTTATCGCCCATTTTTTTGCGCTTTCAAACTCGCCTCTTTCCATCATATCCATTGCATCTGACAGACAAAACAATGCGCTGGATTCTTTTTGCGCTTCTGTTATAACGTGTTTACGGGCTAGTATTATTGCTTGTTCTGTGTTCATGTTCTTTCCCTTTGGCTACTTGTTGCGAAGTTTGCGAAATTGAGACTGTTGTTCTGTCCATTCTGATCTTGATCTGTCAGCGTCGGCGGATTGTTGTTCTGGTGTTGCAATCGTGATTGCCTTGCCATTTTCGGCAATTGCATCTTGAAACTCGCCACCATGCAAAGAGTACGCATCCGTTGATATGGTAAGCTCGTCGCCTTTGTGCCAAATCTTTGTGCCAATCTTATGTGCCATATCTATTCCCCTTGGTTGTGCCATCCTTGGCGAGTGAGTGTTAGTAGTTCCAAGCCTTTGCACCAATCTGCTTTGCGTATGCTTTGGCTTCTTTAGCTGTATCGAACGTGTGCTGCTTTGATCCTTCGCGCATTGATGGCGTTGCTGTGATGTCGATCGTGTGAACCTTTTTGCCTTGCTGCGTGTATGTTGTGTAGTGTGCAAACATTTTGTTTCTCCTAGTTGTTTTGTTTCGATGGTTCATATTGTCATGGCGTACAATCTAATACAAGGATTATTTAAACTATTTTTAAAGTATTTTCATGGACGCATATAAGGAGGGAAGACTAATAGCAGAGCTGAATAGCTCTATTGGCAGATATAGGGCCAGCTCTAATGGCTAGATGTAAACTCTATTGGATAGCTCTAATCGATGACTCTAATGGCTAAATGTAACCTCTATTGGATAGCTCTATTGGCTCCTTATCTCACCTTCGCTCCCAGCTATACCATCCTATCAATCCATCCAATCCCTTCACCTCTTCCATGCTGTCACCCAGCTCTTCGCAGGCTCTTCGCAGAGGAATCTCAAGCTCTTCCAGGCTGTCATCCGGGTGAAATCAGCGCTGCCGGTGGTTGGAATCAGCAAGGATGATGGAAAATGAAGAGGGGGGAGGGGGGATTGCACAGCAGTATTATTATAGTACCCTCCCAATTTTGCAAAAGGCAAATTTCAAACATCCAAAATTCCCTAATGAAATCAGCAATTTAAAAAAAGAGATAATTTAGATTAAGAAATACCATTCTCAAGAAGGTTTCTATATAACTAAAAGTGATAAAGAATCCATTTGATATAAGAATTATTCATAAGGAAACACTTGACAGCTTTTACTGCATAGCAGTATAATGCCCTTGACCTTAGCTTGTGTACAAGTCACAACCAAAGTCAACACCGCAGATTACTTCGCCAGCTCAGTAACTGCAAGCAG
>CAITQC010000156.1 GCA_903894425.1 uncultured Actinomycetes bacterium | reverse complement strand
CGCGGAGAACGAGTTGTAGAGGCTGCTTTCTTTGGCCGTGCACGTATTGAAGGAAACGATCTTGGCTATAACACAATTGCTGCATCTGGTTCACATGCATGTGTTTTGCATTGGAATCGCAATGATGGCGCTGTGAAATCTGGTGACTTATTACTTCTAGATGCCGGGGTTGAAGTTGATTCTTACTACACCGCTGATATCACACGTACATTGCCTGTTAATGGAAAGTTTTCACCGGCACAACGGGCCTTGTATATGTTGGTCTATGAATCACAAAAGGCTGGAATTGAAGCGATTAAAGCTGGGGTTCCTTTTCTTGAAATCAATCGTGCGAGTCACACAGTATTAGCTCAAGGTTTAATCGATATGGGAATTATCAAGATGAGCCTTGAAGAAGTAATGGACCCAGCAGTTGGTCTTCACAAGCGCTGGACTTTGCACGGTGTAAGCCACATGTTAGGTATGGATGTCCATGATTGTGCCCATGCGCGCGCCGATCAATATCGCGATGGCATTCTTGAAGCAGGAATGATTTTGACTGTCGAGCCTGGCCTCTATATTCAACTTGATGATGAACTTTTCCCTGCCGAATACCGCGGAATAGGTATTCGAATTGAAGATGATGTTGTGGTTACCGAAACTGGCTATATAAACTTAAGCGAAAATATTCCTCATCACCCAGATGAGATAGAAGCGTGGATGGCTTCTTTACGCTAAAGAAAGCCCAATTTGAGCCGCGAGCAAGCCAAAGCCCAAGGATAGAACTAGGTTTAACCCTGCCTCTTTATAGCGCTTGAGTTCATAGGCAAGGAAAATATCGAGCATAAAAGTAGACCAAGTTGTGAAAGCCCCCGCAAAACCAATAGCAATTAGGTCATGCATATGTTCGGAGCTATTGAAAGTTAAACCAAGTAGAAAAGAACCAAGAATATTTACTAGAAATATTCCGTAGGGTTTTGTTGAAAATTTACGGATGTATTGATCAATTGCAAAACGAGCAGGTGCGCCAATAGCTGCGCCAATGATTACATAAAGGAGGTTCATTTACGTACCGGAATAACTCTGCGAGCCAATGGCAGAACTATCACAACAATCATGAGTGAAAAGATTATGTTGTGGCCCAAGAAAAGTAATCCGCCATCACGTGGTTCTAGCGCCTGCGCCGTGACAGCAGAAAATGTTGTAAGGCCTGCGCAAAAACCTGGGAGTAGTAGATGTCTAAGTTCTGTAACACCGCGACGTTCCATTAATACAAGTAGCGCACTGGCAAGTGCCACGCCAATCATGTTTGCTGCCAATGTTCCATTGCGATCATCTGGAATTACTAGGCCTAATCCATAGCGCACAAGAGTTCCGGCGACACCGCCTAGTGAAACAAGAACTAGTGATTTCAGAGTGGCAGGGCTTTCTTTGCAACACCTGAAACAAGGCGCGTAACAACGCTAATTACAATTGCTGCTAATACTGAAGACCAGAAATTAGTCACATCTAACTTATCGCTCCAGTCAGCTAGCAGCATTAATATTGCTGCATTAACCACTACAAGAAATAAGCCAAGGGTCAGAATTACTGCAGGCAAAGTAAGTAGTTTAAGAAGGCTTCCTAGTGTTGCATTGAGCAAACCAAAGAGAAGAGCAACCCATAGGTAAGTTGTAAAACCACCCAGTACATCGATTCCTGGAATCAATGCCGTTGCTACCCAAAACGCTAATGCCAAAGCTGCCCAACTGCGGAGTAATTTCATGTGCTAATTAAATACCCTCGCGCCTGCGAATCTTTGAACCTAACCAACGTGCTGGGTCATATTTAATATCTACAACGCGTTCCTTCATGGGAATAATTGCGTTATCTGTGATGCGAATGTGTTCTGGACAGACTTCTGTACAGCATTTCGTGATGTTACACATTCCTAGACCATGCTCTTCTTGAGCGGTTTTTTTACGGTTTCGCAACGTGTCCAACGGGTGCATGTCTAGCTCTGCGATGCGGATGAAAAAGCGAGGTCCGGCAAAGGATTTCTTGTTTTCTTCATGGTCGCGGATTACGTGACACACGTTTTGGCACAAGAAACATTCGATGCATTTACGGAACTCTTGACTTCGCTCGACATCTATCTGTTCCATTCGAGCATCACCAGGTGCAAGATCTGCGGGATGCGCGTATGCAGGAATCTCCATTGCTTTTTTGTAGTTAAAAGATACGTCCGTGACCAAATCCTTTATTACAGGGAATGCTCGAAGCGGTGTAACTGTGATTGCTTCACCTTCAGGGTATGAGGCAACTTGAGTCATACATGCAAGGCGAGGTTTTCCATTGATCTCCATAGAACATGAACCGCACTTACCAGCTTTGCAGTTCCAGCGAACAGCTAAGTCGCCCATCTGTGTTGCTTGAACACGATGAATAACATCGAGAACAACTTCGCCCTCGTTAACATCTACTTGAACATCTTGCAGGGCGCCAGAATCTTTATCTCCACGCCAAATACGAAGGTTAAGTTTGCGCGCCATTAGTTGGAACCGCCTTTCGAAATTTCTTCCGGTGTCATGTATTTCTCCAACTCATGTACATCAAAGAGATCGAATAGTTCCTTAGGTAATACTGGCAATGCTTGTTCGCGAACATGAACTTGTGTGCCATCAAATGAAGAGATGTGATTAATCTGGCGCCACTTGTTATTCATACCTGGGAAGTCATCGCGTGTATGACCTCCACGTGATTCTTCGCGCTTTATAGCTGACTTTGCAGTGCTCTCAGCAACAAGCAACATATTGTCTAGATCAAAAGCTAAATGGAATCCCGGGTTGAACTTACGTCCACCACTTACGGATACATTTGCGCTGCGCTTTCGGATATCTGCAATCTTTTCAATCGCACTACTTAATTCGGCTCCGGTACGAATGATTCCAACCAGATTATGGGCAACTTCCTGAAGTTCGGCGTGCAAGGTATAAGAGTTCTCCCCGCCAGCTCGATCAAATGGGGCCTGAATCTTTGCCGCGGCCGCTGTAATAGCTGCTTCGCTCACTGGATTCTTGCCACTGCTCTTTACATATTCAGCTGCGGCTGCGCCGGCACGACGACCAAATACCAATAGATCAGTTAATGAGTTTCCACCCAGACGGTTTGAACCATGCATTCCGCCAGCAACTTCACCGGCGGCATATAGACCTGGAACACCTACTGCAGCTGCAGTATCTGGTTCTACTTCAACTCCACCCATGACGTAGTGACATGTTGGACCAACTTCCATCGCTTCCTTTGTAATGTCAACGCCAGCTAACTCATAGAACTGGTGCCACATAGATGGAAGACGCTTTTTAATAACTTCAGCTGATAAACGCTTTGAAACATCTAGGAATACACCACCGTGTTCTGTTCCGCGCCCAGCTTTAACTTCGCTATTGATTGCGCGCGCAACTTCGTCACGTGGCAACAGTTCAGGTGGGCGGCGGTTGTTATCTTGATCTGTGTACCAACGATCTGCTTCTTCAGCGTTATCTGCGTAGATACTCTTGAAGACCTCTGGAATGTAATTAAACATAAATCGCTCGCCATTGGTGTTAGTTAAAACTCCACCTTCACCACGAACAGATTCAGTAACCAAGATTCCGCGAACTGATGGTGGCCAGACCATTCCAGTTGGGTGGAACTGTAAGAACTCCATATCAACAAGATTTGCTCCAGCTTTTAAAGCAAGTGCATGGCCATCGCCAGTGCCTTCCCATGAGTTGGAAGTAATTTTGAAAGTCTTACCAACGCCACCAGTTGCAATAACTACAGCAGGTGCTTCAAATAAAACTTCAGCTCCGGTTTCGCGCCAGTAACCATATGCACCAGATACTTTTCCATTTTCTTTCAAGATATCTGTAATTGTTAACTCGGCAAAAACTTTGATGTGGCTTTCCATGTCGCCAAAGTCGCGGCCATCTTGCTGTTGCAACGCAACGATGCGCTGTTGCATTGTTCTAATTAACTCAAGACCGGTGCGGTCTCCAACGTGTGCAAGGCGTGGATATTCATGTCCGCCGAAGTTTCGTTGTGAAATTTTTCCTTCTTTGGTGCGATCAAATAGAGCGCCCCATACTTCTAGCTCCCAGATGCGATCTGGTGCTTCTTTGGCGTGTAATTCAGCCATTCGATAGTGATTAAGGAACTTACCGCCGCGCATTGTGTCGCGAAAGTGCACCATCCAGTTATCTTTGTCGTTGACGTTACCCATTGATGCAGCTGCGCCGCCTTCGGCCATCACTGTATGAGCCTTGCCAAATAATGATTTACAGATGATTGCTACACGTAGTCCTGCTTCGCGAGCTTCAACGGCGGCGCGCAAACCTGCACCACCTGCTCCAATAACGAGGACGTCGTAATTATGGCGTTCGAGTGTCATAGTCGATTCCCCTTAGAAGAAGTAGAAGTTTGTCCAGGCGCCAGTTGCAACTTGGCGAACATAGATATCGGCGAATGCAACTGCAGCAAGTGAGTACCATGCAAATTGTTGGTGTTTGTGATTAAGAATTGAAACCCATGTCCAAAGCTTGTAGCGAACAGGGTGTTTAGAGAAATGCTTTAAACGTCCCCCAAGTGTGTGACGACATGTGTGACAAGACAGTGAATAGAACCACAAGAGTGATGAACTGATAAGCAGTACCAATGAGCCAACGCTCATGTGTCCCCACTGTCCTTGATCGTTCTTGAAAGAGATTATTGCGTCGTAGGTTAGGAAGACGTTGAAAACTAAACCAGCGTAAAAGAACCAACGGTGAGCATTTTGCAATATAAGAGGTGCACGAGTTTCACCAGTGTATTTTTCATGTGGTTCAGCAACTGCACATGCAGGTGGTGATAACCAAAATGCACGGTAATAGGCCTTGCGGTAGTAGTAACACGTCATGCGAAAACCAAGTGGAAAAATCAAAATAATTAGCGCGGGTGAGAGCGCAAAGTTAAGTACGTTTGCACTCACTGGAGTGAAACCAAGAATTGTTGAACCCTCTACACATGCCTCTGATAAACAAGGTGAATAGAATGGAGAAATTAGCGGTTCTGTAAAGTAGTTAGCTCCTTCAAAAGCGCGAAAAGTTGAGTAGATAACAAAGGAGAAGAGAACACTAAAAGTGATAAGTGGTTGTAACCACCACTTATCTGTTCGAAGTGTGCGCTCTTTGATCTTTGCCCGTGTTGGTGAAAAGACACCCGACATGTACAACTCCCCTGGCTATGTGGAAATAACTAGGGGTAAGTGTCCTCTTGTGATTAATAATCGGCTAGGTCCATAGGCCTTTTGGCGCTATGAACTCAGCCACAAGCACAATAAAAATGGCGGAGGGCGTGGGATTTGAACCCACGAAACTTTCGTTTGCCGGTTTTCAAGACCGGTGCACTCGGCCGCTATGCGAGCCCTCCGTGGGAGAGATTACCTGAAGTTGGCCCTAGTCGAAAATCGACGGGAAATTAAGCGGGAAGTTCTAACAACTTCTCAATAGTAATTGCCACGCCATCTTCATGGTGCGATAGGGCTACATCTTTTGCATATTTGATCCCATCGGGGTGACCATCGGCCATCGCAAAAGATCTGCCACACCAAGCAAGCATTGGGAAATCATTTGGATTATCGCCAAATGAAACGCAATCAGCTGCGTCGATGCCTAAACGTCCTGCGACCACTGAAAGCGTCGTTCCCTTTGAAATCCCAAGTGCTGAGATCTCCAACAAAGATTCGCTGGCATTTGAATGTGTAACTGTTACCAAACCATCAAGTTCGCGAAGTGCAACTTCCAACATTTCATCGGATGAGAATTCCCAACCGCTACATCGTGCCAACATTTTAAAGATTGGACCTTTGGCTGCCTCTTCAATTTTTTCGACACCAACATTATCTAAACCAATATCCCAACGTGGTACGTAAGATTTTTCGCGGTGGTAATAATCATGAGTTTCAATTGCAAAAGATATTGGTGGCATTGCAGCTCGCATTCTGCGAGCAACTTCTATTTGATCCTCTTTTGAAATCAACCACTCTTCAGTAACTTCACGGTTTTGCAAGTCGTACAACATTGCTCCATTGCCACAAATTGCTCCACCAAAACTAAAGGTTTCGCGAATTTCATTCATCCAACGTGGAGGACGTCCTGTAACAAAAAAGATTTCAATGCCTAATGAGTGCGCCTTGGTGAATGCATCGATTGTTCGCTGAGTGATTGTTCCGTCGTGATGAACAATCGTTCCGTCTAAATCAGTTGCAATTAATTTAGGGCGTTTGTTCACACCAACTCAAATCGTTCTTTGCCAAGAAATGGTTGTAGCGCTTTTGGAATATTGACAGTTCCATCGGCATTTTGGTGATTCTCCAAAATTGCAACAATCATGCGAGGTATTGCAACCAGCGTTCCATTAAGAGTTGCGATTGGTTTTGTGCCATCTGCATCCTTATAACGGATATTTAAGCGACGAGCTTGAAACTCTGTGCAGTTAGAAGTACTTGTAACTTCGCGATAAGCGCTTTGTGTTGGAACCCATGCTTCGCAGTCGAATTTACGATTAGCGCTAGATCCAAGATCTCCTGATGCCACATCAATAACGCGATAAGGAATCTCCATGGCATTAAGGAAGTCTTTCTCCCATTGCAAAATACGTGCGTGCTCTTCTTTGGCTTGATCGGGATGGCAGAAAGAGAACATTTCGACTTTATCAAATTGGTGCACGCGGATAATTCCACGTGTGTCTTTTCCATATGTTCCGGCCTCACGGCGAAAACATGATGAATATCCGGCATAACGCATAGGCAGTTTGTCACCGGGCAAGATTTCGTCCATGTGCATTGCAGCTAGTGGAACTTCAGATGTACCAACTAAATAGACATCGTCTTTTTCAATACGGTAGACGTTTTCTGCTGCCTGGCCAAGGAATCCTGTTCCTTCCATTGCTGCTGGGTTAACTAATACCGGTGGAATAACTGGAATGAAACCAGCTTTGACTGCAGATGAAATTGCATAGTTAACTAATGCGAACTCAAGTAATGCGCCTGATCCAGTTAAGTAATATGAGCGCGACCCTGCAACTTTTGCGCCGCGTTCGGTGTCGATTGCACCAAGAAGTTTTCCAAGTTCAACGTGATCTTTTGGTTCAAAATCAAATGTGCGTGGAGTGCCCACGTGTTCGAGTACGACAAAGTCTGCTTCATTACCGATGGGTGCATCTGGGTCGAGCACATTTGAAAGCTGCATAACTAACTGTTTCGTGTGTTCTTCAGCTTCTGCTCGCTTTGTATCTGCCTCTTTTACTGCAGTTGCAAGAGCTTTGGCATTTTCTAGAAGTGCGGTTTTTTCATCACCCTTAGCTGCGCCTACTGATTGAGACAGTATATTTTGTTCGGCGCGAAGTTTTTCGAATTTTTCAATAGCATCTCGGCGAATTTCATCTGATGCGACGACTTGATCAACAATCTTTGCATCTTCTCCGCGACCTGTTTGTGATGCCCGGACT
>CAITQC010000155.1 GCA_903894425.1 uncultured Actinomycetes bacterium | reverse complement strand
CTTTGTCGGAGGGAGATCTCCAACGGCAAATGATGGCTTTCCATCGGCATCGCGTGCGTTGCCAAATGCTGCAACGAAACCAAATCCATGGGTATAAACCAAGTGGTCGTTAATCCAGTTACGTGAAGGATTTCCCGAGATATTTAGTTCGCGCACTGCCACAATCGTGTCACGCTTAACGCCATCTACTGTGTAGCGATCTACATCAAGTGAATCTGGGAATGTGTAGTAAGGCTTTATTTGTTGCAATTGTCGGAATGTTGCTGAGATTACATTGGGATCCATCAAACGAATATTTGCAATCGTTGCAGCATCTTTAGTGAGTTGCCCAGCTGAAGTTGTAAGCGTTGCTTGGTAGTCACTCACCGTTACATCACTGAGGCCATATGCAGCGCGCGTTGCATCGATATTACGCTGAATAAATGGCGCTTCCTTCGATGATTCACTTGGCTTAACCTGGAACTGCTGAATTGCACCAGGATAAATTCCGGCGATCAAAACAGATGAAACAACCAGTAAAGCGGTACCGGCTGCTGGCAAAACCCATGAGCGACGAACGATATTTGCAAAGAAAAGAAGTGCGCACACAACGGCAATAGCGGCGAGGATCGCTTTAGCTGGAAGAGTTGCATTTACGTCGGTATATGTAAGTCCTGTAATTAACTTACTTTCTTTAAGTGCTAAGTGATAGCGATCAAACCAATACGCGACAGCCTTCATTAAGACAACGCCACCAAGTAGAACCGATAGCTGCACACGAGCAGCGACAGTGGTGCGATCATCTTGAACCTGCAGGCGGATGCCACCATAAAGGTAATGAACGATTGAAGAAGCAATGATGGCAAGGACCAAAGTTGAGATTCCCCATGCGATCAAGGTCTGCCAGAAAGGAAGTTTAAATGCAAAAAAGGAGATGTCCAGATTGAATTGAGGATCTTTTACTCCAAAGGAAGTTGCGTTCTTAAAGAGCAACCATGTTTCCCAAAGTGCAGATCCAGAAGTTCCGGCAAAGTAGAAAAGACCAACGGCTAATGCAACGACCACCCAACGCTTAATTGGTTCAATCTGTGCGCGATAACGCTCGAGATTATCGGCCTCGATTGAGAGTGGAACGTATAGCGGACGTCGCTTGTAGGCGATGATGACATTGAGTAAAACGATGGTGGAAGTAAGTAATCCGGCAGCGATGAAGAGGTACACCTTGGTTGAAAGAACCGTTGTCCACACTGAAGTGAATGCAACGGATTTATACCAAAGCCAATCGGCATAGAAACCACTGAGTGAGAGCATGACTGCTGATATAACAACCAAGATTCCAATTGTTATTACGAGGGGACTGCGGCGGCCTTTGAAATTAAACTGCGGGGTTGCGTTACTCATCATGGTCATACGCTAGCGCACGGTGGGGCTGGCTTCATTCTCGAAATGGCAGGTGAAGTAAGGCTCCGATGTAGAAAAACTGGCCTTGCTGCTACTTATTTAGCGCAAGAACGGCTTCGCTGAGTGTAGAGACAATCCTGACCTGGATCCCAGCGGGGATATGTTCAATCTCGTTACGGTTACCAAAAGGTGCCAAGAAGATTGTGGCACCGGCCTTTTGGGCCGAACGTATTTTTTCATTAATTCCACCGATTGCTCCAACTTTGCCATCTGTTGAAATTGTGCCAGTACCGGCGACATGGCGACCATGCAGCAGATCCTTTTCGGTCAATAATTCAATAACCCCGATTGCAAAAATCATGCCTCCGCTTGGGCCACCAGTTTTCTTAACGTCGAAGGAAATGTTTCTAATGTGTAGATCATTGGCGGAAATCCCATACTCGGGATGCAATCTCAAAAACGAAAGCGCTGCAGTAGTTGCGTTGTCCTGTGAATTAACCATGTCAGCTTTTGCTTGCTTGGTTTCAGATTCTTGTGTCGCTCCATCTGGATAAATCGCTGACCTGGGATACACCGCTTGGTCGGCCTTTAGCCATGAGTACACAATTTCAGGTCCAATAATCCACGTGTTGGGATTTGTAACGCGGATAGACATTAAATCCAAACGACCAGTTGCCGCATATGATTTCTGGTTTTTAACTGTAATGATCTTGTCGAAGATATTTTGTGCCTGACCCGGTAAGACAATTGCAAAGGGTAGTGGTGCAACAAAAGCCAGAGCAGTAAAGACCGTTAAGAGGATTAAAACAATGCGTGGAAGAGGAGAAAAGCGCACGACCCTTGACCCTTGGTTCTACTTAGGATTTTTTCAAGAATGGATTGTCGTCATATGAATCACTGGCGGGATCAGGCTTAATCAATTGAGTTTGATTATGTTCAGCCGGTAAAGATTGGGTCGAATCAGCAGGACTAGCTTGTGATTGTGCAGCCTCGGCCGCTACATCACGTGCCTGTGAATCACGCAGTGAATCTTGAAAACGCTGGAACTGTCCCACAGAGCGCTGCGTTTCCTGTTGAAACTTTCCTTGGAACTTTGTAACCCACAAAACGTAGAGAAGCGCACCGGCAAGACCGATTGCAGGGACCACCCACCAGATGAGTGCGAGAAAGGCGCTAGACATAGGACAACCTTATCGTCAGTAGGCAGGCCGCGCTCAACAAGGCTAAATCACCCATCACTTTGGGGAAGAAATCAGATGGCTATCTGGTTACAGCACTGGGAGGATTTATACATGGTGCCATTTGGTTTTACGCCGGATAGTTCAGATGATTCTGAGAAAAATAATGATGGTGAGTCCGTAGATTTCGCTGCCTTGATGGCGCAGATGCAGCAACAGATTCAACAACAGTTTTCTGCCCTTGGAATGAGTGTGCCAGGTCTAAATCAATCTACAGAAGCTCTTCCTAAGAACATTGTTAGAGATACTGCAAAGAAGTTTGTGACTGCAAAGGGCTCTGCACCTATAGGTGCAAATGATGTTGCAAAGATCGAAGAGGCTTTTTCAATCGCCGAACTCTGGCTCAATGAAGCTACGGTTTTTCCGCAGCCGCATGCTATTGGCAATCCTGCTATGGCCCGGACTGATTGGGTCGATACGACTTTATCGGGCTGGCAAGTTTGCGTTGAACCTTTAGCAATTGGTTTAGCAGCAGCGATTTCAGAGCTTCTTAGCCAGGCCACAGGAGATGGCGACCAGAGCGAAGCAGAAGGTGCAATGCAGATTCCTGTGGGAATGATTGCAACACTCTTACGCTCTTTTATCGGCTCATTGATAGCCACCCAGCTTGGTCAATCTATTGGTGGTCTTGCTGCAAATGTCACTGGAACTCATGACGTTGGATTGCCATTAGTTGAACCTACCTATCCATCACTAGTTCCCCAAAACATTGAAGAGTGGGGCCGGGATCTCAACATTCCAATGGATGAAGTTCGCATCTTCCATGCACTTCGCGAAAGCGCAGTTGCGCGCTTATTTGCACATAATCCTTGGTTAGTTTCCTATATTCGCACAGCAATCTCTGACTATGGAAAAGGAATTCGTATTGATATCGATGCGATTCAACAACAGGCCCAGACAGTATTTGATGCGGCATCGCAGGATGGGAAAGAGTTTGATCCAACCAATCCTGAAAGCTTTAGCATCGCCTTAAATGAGGGAATCTTTACTCCCGAAGAAACACCTGCACAGCGCGCAGCTCTAACAAAGTTAGAGACTGTTCTTGCGCTTATAGATGGATGGAGTGAGGAAGTTGTCACTCTGGCTGCAGGGGATCGATTGCCAAATCTTGTTGCATTACAAGAAACTTTGCGCAGACGTCGAGCAACATCTGCACCTGCTCAACAGTTATTTGCAACGATGTTTGGTTTACAAGTCTCACCAAAACTGGCACGTGAAGCTGCAGGTTTTTGGAAAGCTGTCCGCGATGTAAAAGATATTGAATCTCGTGATCAAATCTGGAGCGGCATCTTGCCAACATCTGATGATCTCTTAACTCCGCAAAGTTACTTGTCGAGCATTGAAATCCCTGACGATTTATCTGGTTTGTAACACTATTCATCGATTTGCGTTCCGGGGGATAGCGTCAGCCTTACTTGCCTAACCACTAACTTTTTTGCGTCAGCCTTACTTGCCTAACCACTCACTCTTTTGCGTCAGCCTTACTTGCCTAACCACTCACTCTTTTGCGTCAGCCTTTTTGGATTCAAAACTTCCACACATAGAAAAGCGAACTCCCCGGCCGCTAATTCTGTATCAGCCTTCCCCTTGCTGATATAGAACAGTTTTCCGAGGAGTTCGTAGTCGTAACGTAAACATATTTGGCTCCAGAATCAACTGAAAGACGCTTTGACACAACCCATTTTTCTCGTGTATTGAGGATTTTTCGAAAGCGTATGTAGAGCTTCCTTTTTGAATTACATAGTGAAAATCTCTCAACACATGGTTGAGGATTCATATTAAATAGAGTTCTCCGAGATACCTTGACCACTATGGATTCAAGCAGCCCAATCTTTGAAGAGCTAGGCAGTGAAGGAACTCTGCCTGGAATCAACGAGGGCGAGATTATTGTTATCCGGTCGACTCGGCGTAAGAAAAATATCTCCGCTTATCGCCAAGGCGGACGAATCGTGGTCTCAATCCCTGCTCGAATGAGCAAGGCCGATGAACGGGCGATGGTTCCAGAGATGGTCGCCAAGATTCGAGCTCAAGAGGCGGCAATCACCATGAGCCAGACAGGCTTAGCCGAGCGAATAGATGAGCTTCTCGTGGAATTAGCCCCAGAGATCAAGCTCCGCCCAGCTAGCGTTTCCTGGCGGGCCATGCGCGAGCGCTGGGGCTCATGCACCGGTGTTGATCGCACGATTCGGATCTCTGACCGCCTAAAAGGAGCCCCCAAGTATGCTCTGGACTACGTACTCTTCCATGAGGCGATTCACCTGGAGTATTTCGACCATGGTGTTGAGTTCAAAGAGCTCTTGGCCCGTTTCCCGAAGGCTGAGTTAGCTAGTGCCTATCTTGATGGGTATGAGGCGGCCGAAACTGCGCTCGCAGCCCCTGAGGTGTTGAAGAAACTCCTCGCAGCTCAGTAGGTGACCCGCTTTAGCCCTAAAAAAACCATCCACAAACGCGCCGGGTTACCCTTGATTGAGCGTGCCGAGGGGTATCGTCAGGCTTAACAGAACGCTCGCCCCGCACGGGGAGCAACTCCCACGGGATTGCAAGCGTCGATTGGAGGACAAGACAATGACAGTAGAAACATACAAGGGTGACGCTTACTGCGTTAAGTGCAAAGAGAAGCGTGATTTCGAGGGAACCGTAAAGGTCTCAGACTCAGGTCGTCGCATGGCACAGGGCATCTGCCCAGTGTGCGGTACCAAGGTCAATCGAATTCTTGGCAAAGCACAGTAATTAAATTTCGCTCACCGTTAATTTCGAGCGGAAGATTTTCTTCCGGGCTTAGTTAAAGAAGATGTGAGCGTCTAGCGTCAAAAGAAACCCTCGGTTCCAATTGGAGCTGGGGGTTTCTTCATGAGCCGATATAGAACCCGCGCTGATTGAGAGAAAAAATACCTACAGTGATCGCGGTTTCCACAGAGTATTGAATTCAAGCCATACTCCACAGAATTTTGGCAATTTGAAATCTATGAACTTGCTTTGAATAAATCTTGGTTCATGACCACTACTCCCACTTGCATTGATCCCAACATACAGAGCAATCCCAACATACAGAGCAATCGCAATAACCACCCCATCGAAATCAATCCCGCGGTTTTTCCTCGACTAAAAAATGGAATCTACATAAGCACATTGATTTCTTCAGATGAGACTTCGATAACCGTGGCGACTTCTACCCATGGAGTCCAGATAAGTCACGTTAATGCCCGATCAATTATTGAGCAGTTCACCGGAATTTTGAGCACCTTGGAAATCGCCCAAAGATTAGGTATACCGATTACAACTATTGACGCCATAATCAAGGAGCTGCTCGATGCCAACTTTATTGATACGCAGCGCAACACAATAAAACTCAACAATAGATTTCAATCTTCAATCGCATCGCGTGCTGCCAATACCGAGGATCAAAGCAATGATGCAGCATTTAGCCAACTGCAAAAACGCTTAGCTCCAGAGTTGAGTTACACAACCTGGCTAGATGGAGTGATTGACGGTGGAGTTGATGTGATGACTGCTCGTCAGAATTTCGGAGTCGAAATAATCGGTAATTCGCGAACTGCAACGCTGCTGTATTCAATTTTGCTAGCCAGCGGGGTAACAAATACAAGGATTTCTCTCTCTGCTTCATATAAACATCCAACTGTTGTCGATAGTGATTTAGGCTCAGGTTCATTACGCACAACTGACTTGGGATTGAATTTTAAGAAACGACTCGAGGAACTTTCGCGGGAATGGTCACTGTTTCCAATCACATCAAGCTACGCATTAGCCCAGCGCGGAGCAGTCAAACCTGTAGCGCCAGTGAAGAATTTGCGGATTATTTGTGGAAAATATGATTCACAGTATGTGGAACATTTATTAAGAGATGGACAGGATCATTTCTTTGTTAGCCGTATTCCTGGTCATGCTGCAACCATCGGACCATTTGTTTTGCCAGGAAAGAGCCCGTGCAGACGATGCCTTGCTTTAATTGAGGCGGCGCGAATTGGAGGTTCCGAACTTTCGATTCCATTGGGAACAAGCGATGAACTACCTGTTGCCTTCACTCACCAAGTTGCCGCTTTGGCCGCACATACAGCTTTGAAATATATCGATACTGGAGAATGTGAGCTTCTGGCTTCGCAGTTAGTCATTGATTTCCTTGATGCTTTTGCACCACGAGTGCAACATTTTCCTCAACATCCAGATTGCAGTTGCCTGTGGCCAGACCAAGATCTACTGCTGTGACTTATACACAAGATCTCACTTCAGGCAATTGAATTGGTTAATACCAAACCAGAATTGCCAAAGTTCAACCACAGCAAAGTTCAACCACAGCAAAGTTCAACCACAGCAAAGTTCAACCACAGCAATGTTCAACCACCCCATTACCTACCGGAAACGAGAAGCGATGAAAACCTTATTCAAATCAATGGTCGACTTGGAGCTTAGCCTTCGAGACACCCTTGCCCAAGCGCACAAGAAGTTTTATGCCAATTTGCGAAATGAGCAGGGCGATGTTCCTGGATGGGTACTAGTAGTGCTCATGACCACTGGATTAGTTACTGCAATCTGGACTATTGCCGCCCCACGTTTGTCTGCAATTCTAAGGAACTCTCTTGATGCCATGAATGGCATTCGTTAAGTGAATCAAACTGGGCAACTTGCACTTTGGCGTGCAGCAATGAACGCCAAAGTAACAAGCCATTCAAAGGTACTTCGGTCATGGCAAAAAGGTTTTCATAAAGATGATGGAAATGTTGAGAGCGCATTAGTCTTGATCCCGCTCCTAATACTTTTCATGATTGCCATTGAACTTATCGTGGCCACAAATCTGCGCAATAGTGACTTTGCATTTGCCCAAGCTGATGCATCGCGAAGAGCGATTAGCGGTGAAATTTATTCATCTGATCAAGTCATTGAGTTGGATTCACCAGATCCATTCGCTCATATGAGAATCTTGATTTCACATCGCAAACAGTCTCTTCCGCAACTTGTTCCAGGGTTGATGTCGCTAATCGGGGGTCACACCGCTATTGAAGTTAATGGCGCAGCCGTAATGGAGCCCGTTAATTGATAAACATCGCCCAACCCGCACTGATTGCTCAACCAAAGAAATTCCTTCTGACGGGCTGGCAACGAACACGAAAAGTGATTAGAGATGAATCAGGAAGTGCAATTGTTGAGTTTGTTGCCCTTGCAATCCCACTCTTTATCCCAGTCTTCATTTATCTCAATAGTTTCGCTTCGATTAGTGGAAACGAAGCTGTGATCAGAGTATTGGCACGCGAAGGTGTCCGAGCTTACGTAGCAAGCGATAGTGATCATGCCGGGCGAGCGGTTTCTGAGCAGGCAGTTCAACTCATTGCAAGAAATCTTGGACTAACACCGCGCGAAATTAACTCTCTTTCAGTTAACTATGAATGCTCTCGCTGGCCATGTCTTTCGGCTAATAGTCGCATTCGATTAACGATCTCTTACGTCGATGGCCAGTCTCATCGCCTTAT
>CAITQC010000154.1 GCA_903894425.1 uncultured Actinomycetes bacterium | reverse complement strand
TATCATTTCAACGAATTACGGGTGTATTCCATACCTATTCGGTATATCCATCCTCTACGACTCTGTTAATGTAGTCTCAGTCAGAGTGTTCCAGATTAGCTCTCCTTTAGCCGCAGCTCACTGAATTCCGGCTCTTCCGAGTCTGAAACACTCTGACCGCCTCATGTATTCCACAGTATAAACAGACTAAAATAATGTTGAGGGTATGGTGCACCACCTTACTGAGTAGTTCACCGCATCATGGAAGAGTCTAATCATGGCTGACGATACCTCCAAAAATTATCAAATTCAGATCGATCGATATGCTCAGAAGATCCATCAATCCAGTAGTATTGATGAGACTAAGCATTTGCTCGAATCCGCTCTAAAGGAGATTCATCCCCCACACTCACATAATGAGGTTCACTTATCCCGTGAACAGGTTAGACATTCCGAGCAGGATCTTGCAAATCTAAGAGAGGAGCTTGAAAGGGTCCGTCTATTAATCCATGCAGACCCAATGACCGGGGCACTGAACAGGAGAGGACTCTCCGCCGCCTTCTCACGGGAATCTGCTCGTGCGGATAGACATGGTGCCACCCTATGCATGGCCATGATTGACCTGGATGGATTTAAGGGGGTGAATGATGTCTATGGCCATCAGGCCGGGGATAATGTTTTGCTCCATCTGGTTAATCTTGCACGTGAGACGTTTCGTCCCAGTGATGTGATTGCACGGTATGGGGGTGAGGAGTTCGTCATCCTACTGCCCTCAACTGGGCTCGACTCAGGTGCTGCGACGATCAGACGCCTCCAGCATAATCTCGAGAAAAGTCCCTATCTACATCACGGACAACCGATTCCGATCACCTTCAGCGCTGGGGTCGCATTACGGAGACAAAACGAACCAGAGGTCGATCTGATAGAGCGTTCAGATGAAGCCATGTATCGTGCAAAGAACGCCTTAAAGAACTGTGTAATGACCTCCCCTCTCTGAACCATTCCTACCAAACTGAAGCCCCTTAACCCAACATCCAAAGACTCCCCACATGAAACTTGATGAATTGCAGTACACCGTGACCGATGAGCCTGATGATCAAGACCCAACCGATTCGAAGGTTTCACGAGAAGTCCCTCCCCCAAAGACTTTTGCGGAGATGTGCCTCAAGATCGGTGACAGGGTCCTGATCGAGACCACCCATAACCATCACCAACCGAATATGCGCCTTGCCACGAAAGTAATCGGCTGGTTAGAGAGCAGGAGCCTCCTCCTCGCACTCCCCCTAAAGGCCACCCAGTCTGGACTGGTTAAGGTGAGTGAGCAGGTCTTGCTTCGAGTATTTAATGGTCAGAATGCATTCGCATTCAGCTCCGCGGTCATCAAGATCGAGCACTTTCCATTCACCTATCTGCACTTAAGCTTCCCTAAGAAGATCCGCGCATTGGAGGTTCGTAGTTCAATCCGGCAATCCGTGAATATCCCGGTGACACTAACCATTGAGGGTATGGGGGATGTGAGTGGTCGTATCCTAGATCTCAATATGACCGGTGCCTGTGTCAGCACCCCTATTCCCTTAACGGATGAGTCACCATTACGGTTCACCCTACACTTTGAGTGTCATGGGGTGGCCCTCTCCTTAAAGTTAGAATCTCAACTTCGGAGCTCGAAGATCATTCAAGACAAGGATGGCATGAGCCATCACCAGAGCGGACTAGAGTTCCAGAACCTAGAACCGAATGACCGATTGACACTGAGTAGCCTTCTCTGGCAACAGATGCAGATCCATCCAAGCCCATCTAACTAATCTTTCAGATCATAAGATCTCGCCCCTTCTGCGCACATGCAGGCCCTTGTCCGAGCTCAACTATCAAGGATTCCATACCAAACTGGTCCGATGAAGGCCCAACAGTCACCTCGATAGAACATCTTAACCAATTGAATTAAATGAAATTATATTTTAGAGGGAATCTATTTTGAATTTTTTAACAATTCACCCTCAACTTTTAGCCGACTCTGTCCGATAACTAGTCTGACAACGTTTTATGCTTCCATGGATTGAGAGGCATGAAACAACGTTAACGGCAGAATGCCGGTGTTTCCATACGAAGCTCAAGGAGAATCAAAATGGCACAAATAATTAGCACCAACCTCGCCTCACTGAATGCACAACGTAACTTGACCAACTCGCAATCAAGTCTAGCGACCTCTTTGCAACGCCTGTCCTCAGGACTACGCATCAATAGCGCTAAGGACGACGCTGCCGGACTTGCAATCTCAGAACGCATGACCTCCCAAATCCGTGGACTGAATCAAGCTGGTCGTAATGCCAATGATGCCATCTCTCTCGCACAGACATCTGAAGGAAACCTAGCAGAGATCGGCAATGTGCTTCAACGTATCCGTGAAATTGCGGTGCAGGCTGCCAATGATACCAACACAACAGCTGATCGCAGCTCTCTTAATGATGAGGTGATTGCTCTGTCTGCTGAAATTGATCGTATCGCAGGTAGCGCCCAGTTCAATGGCAAGAATCTACTCGATGGAAGTTTTGGAACGGCTTCCTTCCAGGTAGGGGCTAACGCAGGTCAAACCATCTCGATGACCGTTGACAGTGCCAAGAACTCTGCTATCGGCAATAGTGCTGGAGCAACTCTTACCGGTACTGCTACAACAACAGCTGCTCACACTTACACCAGCGGCACCATGCTCTTGAATAGTGTCACCGTTGCCGCGGCAGTCACTGAT
>CAITQC010000153.1 GCA_903894425.1 uncultured Actinomycetes bacterium | reverse complement strand
TTTTCTGCAACTGTCATGTGTGGGTACAACGCATATGACTGGAATACCATCGCGATATCGCGATCTTTTGGTGCAACGTTTGTTACGTCGCGATCACCGATCAAGATTCTTCCGTTATCGACTTCTTCAAGTCCGGCCAACATACGAAGTGATGTTGACTTACCGCAACCTGATGGGCCGACTAAAACCAAAAACTCACCGTCATTAACAGTCAGATTTAATTTATCGACAGCAGGAGCTGTAGTTCCTGGATAGATACGTGATGCGGCTTCGAAAACTACTGATGCCATGAGATTGCTCTCCTTCTCCGGGCAGGTACGTGCCCGACGGTCCGTGGATGAAGGTGATGGTCCGGATGGGCCAACGAAGCGAAGATTACGCTTGTTGGCCCAATATAGAAAGACCACGCCCAAAACGGTGCCGTATAGTGGGACACATAATGGAGACGCATTCGCTGGGGTCGCTAGCTGCAGATTTAGGAATCGTCGCTGGTCTGATTCTCTTGGCCTCCCTCTTTGTCGCCGCCGAAATCGCCCTCATCTCTTTACGTGAGAGCCAGATCCGCCAGATTGCAGGCCGGGGAAAACGTGGCGCTCGCGTTGCGAAATTAACGGAAAACCCCAACCGCTTCTTAGCAGCTGCCCAGGTCGGAGTCACGGTCTGTGGTTTCTTATCTGCCGCCCTTGGTGCTGAAAAACTTGGTGGCTATGTCATTCCTTGGCTTGAAGGTAAGGGCCTTTCGACTGGCTTAAGCACAACGATTTCAATTATCGGAGTGACTTTAGTTATTGCATATTTCTCACTGGTCTTTGGCGAGTTAGTACCAAAACGCTTGGCGTTATTTAGAAGCGAGGAAATCGCACTCGCATCGGCTGGAATTATCGATGTGATTGCAAAGATTTTCCGCCCGATTATTTGGTTGCTTTCACGGTCTACAGATTTTGTTGTGCGCGCATTTGGAATTGATCCAAAAGAAGCACGAAGTGCGATGTCTGAAGAAGAGCTCTTGGATTTAGTTGCCGGCCACGCAGCCCTTAGCGCTGAAGAGCGCGACATAGTTGAAGAAGTCTTTAATGCATCTGAACGTCAGATACATGAAGTTATGGTTCCGCGCACTGAAGTTGATTTCATGGATGTATCGCTCACTGTTGGCAAAGCAATTGAACTGGCAGTTGATAAAGCTCACTCGCGATATCCAGTTATTCGGGGCTCATCTGATGAAGTAATTGGATTTATTCATGTGCGCGATTTGCTGGATACATCTCTTGCTTCAAAAGGCACAAAGATTATTGAACTCGTCCGAAACATCATGTTCATGCCTGGCACAAAAGGCATCTTGCCAGCACTATCTGAGATGCGCGAACAAGGTCAGCACGTAGCAATTGTTCTTGATGAATACGGTGGAACAGATGGAATCGTGACGCTAGAGGATTTAGTCGAATGCCTCATTGGTGATATTCGAGATGAGTACGACGAAGAGGATGCAGAGCTTTCAATTGAAGGACGTACTGGAGATTTTGAAGTCGATGGTTTGATTTCAATCGAGGATTTAGTTGAAGAGATTGAAATCGAAATCCCTGACGGCCCTTATGAGACCGTCAGTGGCTTTGTTATGCACAATTTAGGTCGAATCCCTAAGGAACATGACGTTGTAAACCTGCCTGGGCTACGAATTACAGTGCTCTCAATGGAAGGCAAACGCGCTGGGCAGTTATTGATCTCTCGCACCACATGATGTGTGAAAGAATTACGGCATGAGCGCCAAGAGAGTTTTTTCTGGGATCCAACCAACGAGTGATTCCTTCCACCTTGGCAATTATTTAGGTGCGTTAAAGCAGTGGGTCGAACTTCAAGAAGGCCACGATGCTTTTTACTGCATCGTAGATTTACATGCCTTAAGTGGTGAAATAGAACCAACTTTATTGCGCAAGCGCACTCTTGCATCTGCGGCTCAGTTACTGGCGCTGGGAATCTCACCGGAAAAATCAACACTCTTTGTGCAGTCACAGGTTCCACAACACAACCAGCTGGGTTGGTTAATGGAATGTATGGCAGGTTTTGGTGAAGCTAGTCGCATGACTCAGTTCAAAGATAAATCAGCTAAGGGCGGCTCTGATTCTGCTCGAGTTGGTTTATTTACTTATCCAATGTTGCAGGCGGCAGATATCTTGTTGTATCAAGCCAACTTAGTTCCAGTCGGGGAAGATCAAAGACAGCACATTGAATTAACCCGCGACTTAGCTGGTCGTTTTAATACGCGCTTTGGTGAAACTTTTACAATCCCTGAAAACTTTATTTTAAAGAGCGCAGCAAAGATTCAAGATTTACAGGATCCATCATCAAAGATGAGCAAATCTTCTGGATCAGTATCAGGAGTTCTTGAACTCATGGATACCCCAGAATCAAATGCTAAGAAGATTAAGAGTGCGGCAACTGATACAGGCCGCGAAGTGAAATTTGATGAAAAAGAAAAGCCAGGCATTAGTAATCTATTGACGATTCACAGCGCGCTTTCTGGCCAATCCATTGAGGTGCTTGAAAAAGAGTTTGAAGGAAAGGGCTACGGCGACTTTAAAGCTGCTGTGGCCGAGGTTGTTGTTGAGTATTTCCGCCCAATTCGTGCTCAAGCAATTGAACTATTGAACGATGAAAAGCATCTGTTGGATATTTTGCACAATGGGGCTGCAAAAGCCCGCGTAGTTGCCTCACAAACCCTTGAAAACACCTACGAAAAACTAGGAATCGTTAAGTAAACGAGGGCTAGCACCGTCAAGGCTGGGTTGAGAGTTTTCCAAAACGTTACATCACCGTCACCAAAACCTGCTCCGCTGTGTTGAGTTTATTCACGCGTAACTACTAGGCTCGCTTACACACAGAGCTTTTATACGTACGTGAAGTAGGTATAAAAGAGCCCCTTGAAGGAGGAAAATTGAAGAAAGTATTTCGTCTCGTAGCAGTTATCGCTGCTGCAACTCTTGCTGTCACAGCATTTGTTGCTCCATCAGCAACTGCAGCATCAAAGGTAAAAGTTGGACTTGCTTATGACATCGGTGGCCGTGGAGACAAGTCTTTCAATGACTCTGCAGCAACTGGTCTAGATGCAGCTAAGAAGAAGTTTGGCGTTACTGCTAAAGAAGTAACTGTCACAACAGGTTCAGATTCAGAGCGCGAAGACAAACTACGTCTTCTTGCTAAGGCTGGATACAACCCAATCATCGCAGTTGGTTTCTTGTATGCAGGCCCACTTAAGGCAGTTGCACTTGATTATCCAAAGGTTCAATTTGGAATCATCGACGATGCATCTGTTGACCTACTTAACGTTGCAGGTCTTGTATTCGCTGAAGAGCAGGGTTCATACCTAGCTGGCGTTGCAGCAGCACTTGCATCAAAGTCAGGCAAAGTTGGATACATCGGTGGAGTTCGTATTCCACTTCTACAAAAGTTTGAAGCTGGTTTCGTTGCTGGTGTTAAGGCAACAAACAAGAAGGCAACAGTTGATGTTAAATACGTAACTGAGTTCCCTGATTTCTCAGGCTTTAATGACCCAGCTAAGGCAAAGGTTATTGCTAAGGGAATGATCGATAAGGGTATAGATGTTATTTATTCAGCTGCAGGTGGATCAGGTGCGGGTAACTTCGCAGCTGCAACTGATGCTGCAAAGGCTGGCAAGAAGGTTTGGACTATTGGATCTGATACTGACCAATGGCAAACCGCTTCATCAGAAGAGAGAGAGAATATGCTCACGTCGATGGTGAAGAGAATTGATGTTGCTGTTTTTGACGTAGTTGATAGGGCCGTCAGCGGCTCATCGATTAATGATCTTCTTGATCCATCGGGTATTTATGGTCGGAGATATGGGATTCTACGCAGCGGCGTGACTTTATCCAGAAGCGGTGGCTTTATCGAGAACTACTTACAAGAGATCTTGCGAGCAGAAAACAGAATTAAAAGCGGTGAAATTGTTGTACCGTCAAAACCCTAGTACCTGCTTCATTTAAAGCACCTTTTAGTGAGACTAAACGTCCCATTCATTAACTAACATTTGAAACCTTCCCATAAGGAAGGACCTACTGATTCATACTCACCAAGTCTTTCGACTTTTGAGAGTACTTACTCGGTAACACTTACGCCTGTAAGTGGGTTGTGAGGGACTCGAACCCCCGACCCGGTGATTAAGAGTCACCTGCTCTACCAACTGAGCTAACAACCCGAGGCACACAGGCGCCGGAAACGCTTGAATGCAGAGGGAAACCTATCAGCAATATCGACCTTGCCGTACACGCACGACACCAGCAAAATGGTCGTATGAGTCACTGGGAAATAAGGATTGCCCTATGCCTGGCGCTCTTTCTGACTGGGCTTCCAGAGGCCTCTTCGGCTGCGGCCCCAACTGTTACCCAAGTTATTGCAACATTGGCCGTGAAGGGCCGAGCTCCGAAAACTGGATATACCCGCGAACAGTTCGGAACCGCTTGGAAAGATATTGATGGCAATAGCTGCGATACCCGAAACGATATTTTGAAACGTGATCTAGTTGCCCAGGTCTATAAAGATCGGTGCATCATTATTTCAGGAGTATTGCTCGATCCATACTCTGGCGAGAGCATTGATTTTGTCAGGGGAGTCAGTACAAGTCTTGCCGTGCAAATTGATCATGTGGTTGCTTTATCTAATGCCTGGCAGACCGGGGCCTTTAAATTAACCGTCGAAAAACGTACAGCTTTTGCTAATGACCCATTGAATTTATTGGCGGTAAAAGGAAAGTTGAATTCGCAAAAAAGTGATGGCGATGCAGCAACATGGTTGCCACCTAAAAAGAGCTACCGTTGTGAATATGTTGCGCGACAGGTAGCAGTGAAAGCTAAATATGGTTTGTGGTTAACGGCACCTGAGAAGGCGGCGATAGTAAAGATTATTGCAACGTGCCCAAAGCAGTTAGTACAAATGGATTAACCTAGTGTTCTGATTTCTTCAGGCGCTCGCGGGAACGTTCAATCTCTGCTTGGGCTTCGACTGCATTTACCCAGTTTCCACCGGTCACAGATTTGCCTGGCTCGAGTGCTTTATAGACTTCAAAGAAGTGCTGAATTTCAGAGAGTTCAAAGGCAGGAACATCTTTCAAATCCTGCAATGATTCTTTTCGAATATCACCTGCGGCAACGCAGAGCAGTTTGTCATCTCCGCCAGCTTCATCGGTCATGTTGAACATTCCGATTGCACGGCAAGAAACTACACATCCTGGAAACGTTGGTTCATCCAACATAACTAATGCATCAAGTGGGTCGCCATCTAAGGACAAGGTGTTCTTAACAAAGCCATAGTCATATGGATAACGAGTTGATGTAAAGAGCATGCGATCTAAGCGAATCTCACCAGTTAAGTGATCGACTTCGTATTTATTGCGACTGCCAGCTGGAATTTCAATGATTACGTCGAAGATCATCTCTGCCGACTTTCTAATAGGTCAAACTATGGAAAGAATAAAACTGGGGTGAACGACGGGGCTCGAACCCGCGACATCCCGGACCACAACCGGGTGCTCTACCAGCTGAGCTACGTCCACCATGAGTGGCAAAGTCTACCTGTTACTCCCTAGCGCTCGGAACAAAAACAGCGCTGCGGTAATACGCCAGTTCAGCGATTGAATCTTGAATATCGCCAAGGGCGCGGTGATTGCCCGTCTTTGGTGGGGCATTGAAGTAGGCCTTGGGATACCAGCGGCGGGCCAACTCTTTAATGGATGAAACATCGATCGTGCGGTAATGAAGGAAATCATTAAGCGTTTTCATATCGCGGGCGATGAAAGAGCGATCAACGCTTACAGAGTTTCCGGCCAAAGGAGATTTGCCCGGTTGTAAACCACATTCAAGAAGATAGGCAACAACTTGTAGCTCGGCCTCAAGAATTGAGATTCCATTTGGAATTTCGGTGATCAAACCCGACGTCGTGTGCATTTGGGTCACAAACTCATTCATACCCGCTAAGTCGTCGGCGCTGGCCTTGATAACAACATCCACGCCATCGCCAATGACGTTGAGTTCGGAGTCGGTTACAAGGACGGCGATTTCAACCAGGACATCTTTCTCAAGAGAAAGTCCCGTCATCTCGCAGTCGATCCAGATCAGGTTCGGTTGTTCATTGGCCATGCGCGCCTGGCAGGAATCGAACCTGCGACAACCCGCTTAGAAGGCGGGTGCTCTATCCGACTGAGCTACAGGCGCCTGTAGGGGGTCGTCGATGCTAAGTCTACCGACACATAACGATAAGGTTTCGTCTCATGGCTGAGTTCATTTATACGATGAAGAAGGCGCGTAAAGCGCATGGCGACAAGGTCATCCTTGATGACGTCACGATTATGTTTTATCCAGGTGCCAAGATTGGCGTGGTTGGCCCGAACGGCGCCGGTAAGTCAACGGTCCTTCAGATCATGGCCGGGCTACAGCAGCCATCAAATGGTGAGGCATACATAACCCCTGGCTACACCGTGGGAATTTTGTTGCAGGAACCAGTTTTGAATGAAAGCAAAAACGTTATCGATAACGTTAAAGAGGGCGTCGCCGAAACCGTTGCAATGCTCGATCGCTTCAATGCAATCAGCGATGAGATGGCCAACCCTGACGCCGACTATGACAAGTTATTAGCCGAGATGGGTGAGCTGCAAGAGCATCTTGATCATCGCAATGCATGGGAACTTGATTCACAACTTGAACAAGCGATGGATGCACTTCGTTGCCCACCGGCCGATGCCGATGTCTCTGTTTTATCTGGTGGAGAAAAACGCCGCGTAGCTTTATGCAAACTTTTATTACAAGCACCTGACTTGCTACTTCTTGATGAGCCAACAAACCATTTGGATGCTGAATCTGTTTTATGGCTTGAACAGCACTTAAATAAATACGCCGGTGCAGTAGTAGCGATTACGCACGATAGATATTTCTTGGACAACGTTGCGCAGTGGATTCTGGAACTAGACCGCGGACGTGCCTATCCATATGAAGGTAACTACACGACATATCTTGAAACAAAATCTGCGCGTTTAAAGATCGAAGGACAGAAAGATGCAAAGCGCGCGAAGCGTTTAACTGAAGAGCTTGAATGGGTCCGTCAAAACGCAAAGGGCCGCCAAGTTAAATCAAAGGCACGTCTTGCACGTTATGAAGAGATGGCGGCAGAAGCCGACAAGATGCGTAAGTTGGACTTTGAAGAGATTCAGATTCCACCTGGGCCACGTCTTGGAAATGTTGTTATCGAAGTTGATCATCTAACTAAGGGCTTTGGCGATCGCGTGCTCATTGATGATCTCTCATTTACATTGCCACGCAACGGGATCGTTGGAGTAATTGGCCCTAACGGTGCCGGTAAGACAACGCTATTTAAGACATTGCTTGGCCTTGAGACTCCAGATTCTGGAAATGTGAAAATTGGTGAAACTGTAAAGATTTCATACGTTGATCAGTCTCGCGGTGGCCTTGATCCAAAGAAAACTTTGTGGGAAGTTGTTTCAGATGGTCTTGATTTTATTAAGGTCGGAATGGTTGAAATGCCTTCACGTGCTTATGTTTCTTGCTTTGGATTTAAAGGTCCAGATCAGCAAAAACCAACTGGCATTTTGTCAGGTGGCGAACGTAACCGCTTGAACTTGGCTTTAACACTTAAGCAGGGTGGCAATCTATTGCTACTGGATGAGCCAACAAACGACCTTGATGTTGAAACATTGGGTTCACTTGAAAACGCACTCCTTGAATTTCCTGGTTGCGCGGTAGTGATCTCTCACGATCGCTGGTTCCTTGACCGTGTAGCAACACACATCTTGGCTTACGAGGGTGATTCAAAATGGTTCTGGTTTGAAGGAAACTTTGAATCTTATGAAGCAAACAAGATTCAAAGACTTGGAGCAGATGCCGCTCGTCCTCACCGCGTCACCTATAGAAAGCTCACTCGTTAAATGAAATTTAACAATAAACAGTATGTGCGTTGGGATGACCTTGATGCATTTGGTCATGTCAATAATGCAAAGTATTTAACCTTTGCTCAAGAAGCACGCTTTGCCTGGTCTGGCATGCTTGAAATGGTTGTTGCTCGCGCCGAGGTAGATTTTGTTGCACCGATTTATGATGGCAATATTTTTGTTGATGTCGAAATCTGGGTTAACTCAATCAGCACATCTTCATTTGGCATGATTTATGAGATTAAGAACGCGGGGCAACTTGTAGCCCGCATCAAGACTGTGCAAGTAACGGTTTCACTTGATACAAAGAAGTCACGGCCCATCAATGACGCTGAGCGTGAATTCCTCACCAAATATCTCGAGACGGAGTGAGCATGGCCCAGTTAGCATCTCGTAAAGAACGCCCTTGGTGGCGCGACGCTGTTACGTATCAAATTTATCCACGCTCATTTGCTGATTCAAATGGCGATGGCATCGGTGATGTCGAAGGTATTCGCTCACGTCTTCCATATTTGAAATCACTGGGTATCGACGCCATCTGGATTTCTCCTTGGTATCCATCGCCTCAATACGATCATGGATACGACGTTTCTGATTACATGAATATTGAACCCGATTATGGAACCCTTGCTCAGGCCGAACAGTTAATTAAAGAGGCCCTTGATTTCGGAATTAAATTAATCGTTGACATTGTTCCTAACCACACATCAAGTCATCACGAGTGGTTTAAAGCAGCGATTAAAGCTGCACCAGGTTCACCAGAGCGCGAACGTTTTATCTTCCGCGATGGAAAAGGACCCAACGGTGATTTGCCACCTAATAACTGGGAAGCAGTCTTTGGCGGACCAGCATGGGAACGGACAACAAATGCTGATGGCACACCGGGGCAGTGGTATTTGCACTTATTCGCAGTTGAACAACCCGACGTTAACTGGGAAAACCCAGAAGTTGTTGCGCACTTTGAAGATGTTTTAAAGTTCTGGCTCGATCGCGGAGTTGCAGGTTTTCGTATCGATGTTGCACATGGAATGTTCAAAGAGGCAGGGCTTCCTGATATCAGAACTGATCCAGCGGCAGCAATGCTTGGCACCGAACACAAACCATTCTGGGATCAAGAAGGCGTCCATGATGTTTATCGTGCATGGCGCAAAATCCTTGATTCATATCCAGGAGATCGCATGGCAGTTGCCGAAGCTTGGGTAAGTCCTGCCGAGCGTATTGCGCGTTATGTTCGTCCAGATGAATTACAGAACTCTTTTAACTTTGAAATGCTCACAACTCTGTGGGATGCCAAAGAGATCAAGGTTAAGATTAAAAACTCAATCGAAGCTTTGGCAGAAGTTGGCGCACCAACATCATGGGTATTTAATAATCACGATGTTGTTCGCTCTGTTGATCGTCTTGATTTAGGTCTAACAAACCATGGAGATACGACGATTTCTCGTCAGGGCGATCCTGCGAAGTTAAATATCGCCCGTGGAACTTTGCGTGCACGTAGCGCTGCGCTTATGACATTGGCACTTCCTGGTGGAACATATTTATATCAAGGCGAAGAGTTAGCAGTGCCTGAAGTACGCGATATTCCAGAGGATCGTTTAACTGATCCACGTTGGAAGATGAGCGGGTTTTCAGATCGTGGTCGCGATGGTTGCCGTGTCCCGATTCCATGGTCTTCAAATCCTG
>CAITQC010000152.1 GCA_903894425.1 uncultured Actinomycetes bacterium | reverse complement strand
CGATGGCACTAGCACGGGTCAACGCGCAGCTCCTGAATATTTCCAGGCGCTACGCACCTCTGATGAAATCTTGGCATCAGCGCCTTCTGGAATTTAGCCCGAGAAACTCCACGACTCCATTGTCCTTCGAGCAGAGGGTTTTATTAATCAAATGTTGGCCCAGTCTCGTCAGATGGTTGTGCAATATCAGCAGGAACTTGATAAGAATATTCTGTTATCTTCACAAAAGAGAAGCCATAAAACTCTGGTCAACTTGTGGCTTTTGATCTCACTTATTTTATTGACCTTCATTTTCATCATTGTGGGCGGATTCGCATTTAGGTCACAGTACAGATTGGCCCGGCATAATCTGGGTCAGGAAGCGGCCGCACTTGCAATAGCCATAACTCGGTTAGAAAGCGCTGAAAGTGCAGTGAAGGTTTTAGAGGATTTGAACCGCAATAAAAACGATTTCATATCCACTGTGAATCATGAACTTCGCACACCGCTGACCTCAATTATCGGTTATATAGATGTTCTCCGATCTTTTGGAGTCGATGACCAAAAGGGAGAGTTTAATAAGATTACTGGTGTCATTGAACGAAACTCAGAAGTCTTGCTTGATTTAGTTGGCAGTATTCTCTCCCTATCTAGTCTTGATTCGGCAGAGCAGATTTCAGAGCATGAGAGTGTATTTCTCAAAGATCTCGTCCAGAATAAGTTCTTTATCCTCTCGCCATTAACTGAAGAAAAGTCAATGACTCTTGTCTTACATGCCGATTCCAATCAAGATTATGCAATTCTTGGAAACTCTGGACAGCTTTCTCAAGTGGTACTTAATCTGCTTTCTAACGCTGTTAAATTCAGTCCTGAAGGCTCAAATGTTGAGGTCACCCTGAGTTATCTCACAAAAGAGTTGGAAGATGACTATGTACGACTAGAGGTTAAAGATCACGGAATTGGAATCCCAACCGAAGATATTTCTAAGTTATTCACCCGTTTTTTCCGAGCTGGAAATGCAGTAGCTAGTCATATAGATGGAACTGGCCTGGGTCTGGCAATCGTTGACCGTATTTTGAAAATGCATAACGCCACCATTCGGGTGGAATCTAAAGTTAATCAGGGCAGCACCTTCATCGTTGATTTTCCACGATACTTGTCGGAGGTTGATCGACTGGTATCTACAAATCGACTCAATGTTTTGCATAAAGCCATCAATGCACTCAAAGCTTGTCCACATAATGAGTTGTTGTCCATAGCCCATCAAATGGGTGGGGCTGTTGCGTTTTACAACCTTGAGGCAGAGAGCGCAGTTATTTTGGAGTTTGAAGAATGGATGCAAGCAAATCCGGTAGCAAGTTTTGAACTTGTTCATATCAAAAAGGAAGAGTTAATATCAAAGTTAGAAACCAGTTATGCCCAAATTAGCGATCAAAAGGAGAAGAAATGAAAACTAGAATTTTGGTCGTAGATGACAATGAAGATATCCGTCTATTTGTGAAGTTAAGCCTTGAAGATGATGGGTATCAGGTGATTGAAGCTAACGATGGCCTATCTGCGCTTGAAATCTTTAAATCGCAAAATCCAGCCCTTGTTATTCTAGATATAGGCATTGGTCAACCAGATGGCTTTGAAGTGTGTCGAATGATTCGCACCGAATCTTCGGTTCCAATAATTATGCTTACCAACCGAGCCGATGAAGTAGATGAAGCAATGTGTTTAGCGGCAGGTGCTGATGACTATATTCGCAAACCTGTATCGCCCCGAATTTTGAATTTACGGGTGGGCAATCAGCTCCGCCGCCGCGGTGCCAGTGATGTACAGGAAGTTACTTTACTTAAAGCTGGTGGACTAACCCTAGATTTAATTAGCCACGAACTTCGAGTCGGCACGGCCATCGTTCCATTGACTCGTACCGAGTTTGATTTTATTGAACTTTTAATGCACCAACCAAAACGCGTCTTTACCCGCGAACAAGTTCTAACTGCTATCGGCGCATCCAGTGATTTTTCAAGCGACCATTTGCTAGATACACATGCATCGCGGCTTCGGATAAAAATCAAGGGCGTGGGCGGACCAAAGGTTATTTCAGCGGTACGTGCAGTGGGATTTAAACTTTTCTACCCAGAATCCGAGCCCGACCAAGTCCAGGAATAAAGCGAGCAGTTAATTAATAGAACGCAGAACTGCGGTTACGATTCCAAGGATTTCACACTCATCACCATTGATTGGCTCGAATGCATCATTTGCAGGCAGCAACCAGATATGACCGTCTTTGCGAGAAAATGTCTTTACTGTTGCTTCGCCATCAATCATTGCGGCAACGATTTCGCCCTTGTTGCAATCTTTCTGCGAACGAATAACAACGTAATCGCCATCGCAGATAGCAGCATCGATCATTGATTCACCAACAACCTTGAGCATAAATAGATCGCCCTTACCAACGATTGATTCAGGTAAAGGAAAGCTCTCTTCAACTCCTTGTTCTGCAGTTATTGGTCCACCAGCTGCGATGCGACCAACCAGGGGAATAAACTTTGTCTTAGCAACAGGTGCGCCGTTGTTATTTTCAGGAGTTAGTTCAAGTGCGCGACCCTTGCTTTCGTCGCGGCGGATGAATCCCTTTTGCTCCAAGATCTCGAGCTGATATTTAACAGAGGCGGTGGAGGTTAGGCCAACGGCCGCCCCAATCTCGCGCATCGTTGGGGCATACCCCTGCTGCGCCATAGCCGTTTCGATAACGTTGAGAATTTCGGCCTGGCGGGTGGTGAGGCCTTGGGGGATATGCGGGCTCTGTGTGCTCATGGGTACAGAGTGACAGATATTTACCTAAAATTCAAACATATGTTCGAATTTGCCTTGCCATTTGTCAGTGCTGTGGTGTTTAATTGCCTTATTCGAACAGTTGTTCGAAAACCTTCCCCAAGGAGAAGCACCATGACAACATTGACATTAGCTAGCAATAACGGTGTATTACAAGGCTTTTCTAGCCCTTTCTCACCATCGGCCAATCCGTCCGGCGCTCACCTGAGCCGTCGTGGTCGACTAGTTCGCACTGTCTTTGTGGCATCTCTTACCGTGCTCTTGGTGGCTGGCTTTGCTTCACAATCTGTCGGTGGCGAACAAGTAGTGGCTGCTACCTCCTATGTAACTGTTGTGGTTCCTGGGGGAGCAACACTTTGGTCAGTGGCCAGTGCATATTCAACTGGCGATGTTCAGGCAATGGTTGAAGCGATCCGTGAGGCAAATGATCTCAAGGGCTACGACCTTCTTGCTGGTCAAAAGCTTCGCGTACCGACTGCTTAAGCTGTGAGTAATAGCCTCTGACTTTCCTGAACGGCGACACGCCCTAGAAGAGGGTTTTTCGTAACTCATACGGCAAAGCCTCAAGAAATGCTTTATAGTTCCCACTATATGTAGGGGTCAAAGGCAGTAAAACTTCCATAAGTAGTGTTTTTACGGTAGTTTTGCCGGTCCGCTCAATACATCTAAATGTTGGAAATATCTGGGATTACGAAGGGAGACACGCCGAAATGATTTGCCCATTTTGCCGCTTTGAAGATTCACGCGTTGTCGACTCTCGACCAATCGAAGATGGAACCCAGATCCGCCGCCGCCGTGAGTGCCCACAGTGCGGTCAACGTTTTTCTACTCAGGAAGTGGCTCTGCTCAACATCATTAAGCGCAGCGGTGCCACTGAGCCATTTAGCCGCGAGAAAGTCCTTGTGGGCGTACGTAAAGCCTGCCAGGGCCGCCCGGTCAATGAGGATGATTTAGTTTTGCTAGCCCAGCGCGTTGAAGAAGCGCTTCGATCAACTGGCCAAGCAGAGATTGAGGCTCAAGAAGTCGGGATGGCCATTCTTGCGCCACTCCGAGAGCTCGATGAAGTCGCTTACTTACGTTATGCCTCTGTGTACCGTAACTTTACTTCCCTTGAAGATTTTGAAGGCGAGATCGCGTTGCTGCGAGCCTTACCTTCGGGCCATTCCCCGGCGCAGATAAAAGAAACAAGTACAAGTAATTCCCCAATTACTGAAAAAAATAGCACTGCAATGCCGCAAAGCAATAAAACAAGTAGCAATAAAACATTAGCGAATCAGAACAACTAAAGAAGACGGGGAACCACACATGTCAGAGACGGTCATCAACCGACCAGCGAAAATCAAGGCCCATAACACTGTTAAAGGTAAGGGTCTGACTATCGAACGTATCTACACCAACGAAGGCGTACACCCATACGACGAAGTTAAATGGGAACGTCGCGATGTAGTACAGCAAAACTGGAAAACCGGTGAGACCGTATTCGAACAACGTGGCGTTGAATACCCAGACACATGGTCAGTTAATGCATCAACAATCGTTACAACAAAGTATTTCCGCGGCGCAGTAGGTGCTGAAAATCGCGAATGGTCTTTAAAGCAAGTTATCGATCGCGTTGTTCTTACTTACACAAAGGCCGGAAAAGAGCACGGCTACTTTGCAACTGATGCAGATGCAGAAATCTTTGAACACGAACTAACACATATGTTGTTGCATCAAATCTTTTCTTTCAACTCACCAGTGTGGTTCAACGTTGGAACTAACGAACCACAGCAGGTAAGTGCATGCTTCATCCTCTCTGTTGATGACACTATGGACAGCATCCTTAACTGGTATCGCGAAGAAGGAATGATTTTCAAGGGCGGTTCAGGAGCAGGTCTTAACTTGTCTCGCATCCGTTCGTCAAAGGAGCTTCTAAAGTCCGGAGGAACAGCCTCTGGCCCAGTTTCATTTATGCGTGGCGCAGACGCCTCCGCTGGAACAATCAAGTCAGGTGGCGCAACCCGTCGCGCTGCAAAGATGGTTGTTCTCGATGTTTCTCACCCAGATATCGAAGAGTTCATCGAAACTAAGGTTAAGGAAGAAGACAAGATTCGCGCACTTCGCGATGCTGGCTTCGACATGGATCTTGGCGGAAAAGACATTATTTCTGTTCAGTACCAAAACGCTAATAACTCAGTTCGCGTATCAGATGAATTCATGCGCGCAGTTGAAAAGGGCGAATCTTTCGGCTTAACAGCACGTGCAACGGGCGAAGTTATCGAAACCGTTGATGCACGTACATTGTTTACAAAGATGGCACAAGCAGCTTGGGCATGCGCTGATCCAGGAATTCAATATGACGACACAATCAATGACTGGCACACAAATCCAGAAACTGGTCGTATCAATGCATCGAACCCATGTTCTGAATACATGTCACTTGATAACTCATCATGTAACTTGGCATCTCTTAACTTGATGAAGTTCCTCAAGGCCGATGGTTCATTTGATGCAAAGACATTTGGTAAAGCAGCTGAAATGATTATCACTGCAATGGATATCTCAATCTGTTTCGCAGATTTCCCAACAGAGGCAATCGGGGATACAACAAAGGCATACCGTCAACTAGGAATCGGTTATGCAAACCTCGGAGCCCTTCTTATGGCTTCAGGTCTTGCTTATGATTCAGATGGCGGACGCGCACTTGCTGGTGCAATCACATCATTGATGTCAGGAATTACATACAAGCGTTCAGCAGAACTCGCTGGAATCGTTGGAGCATATGCAGGCTTTGCACAAAACGCTAAGCCACATGCACGCGTAATGCGCAAGCATGCATCTGCTTCATCGTCAGCAAAATCTGAAACAACTCTTGATCGTGATGTTTGGACAGAAGCTAACAAGGCTTGGGATGCATGTCTTGCAACAGGAGATAAGAATGGATGGCGCAACGCACAGATCTCAGTTCTTGCTCCAACTGGAACAATTGGTTTGATGATGGATTGCGATACAACTGGTATCGAACCTGACTTCTCATTGGTTAAGTTCAAGAAGCTTGTCGGTGGCGGATCTATGCAGATCGTTAACCAGACAGTTCCAGCAGCACTTCGCAAGCTTGGTTACACCGAAGAGACAATCGAAGCGATTGTTGAATTCATTGCAGCTAACGGTCACGTCATCGATGCTCCAGGGCTAAAGCCAGAGCATTACGACGTATTTGACTGTGCACTTGGTGCGCGATCAATTGCGCCAATGGGCCACGTTCGCATGATGGCTGCATGCCAGCCATTCCTTTCAGGTGCAATTTCAAAGACAGTAAACCTTCCTTCAGATGCAACTGTTGAAGAAGTTGAAGATGTTTACTTCCAGGGATGGAAGCTTGG
>CAITQC010000151.1 GCA_903894425.1 uncultured Actinomycetes bacterium | reverse complement strand
TCACCGACATCGCGGATGAAGTTAGCTAATTGAAAGGCGATTCCTAATTTTTTAGCACATTCATATGCGCCTTCTTCGAGTGCACCTAAGACCGGCACCATCTCAAGGCCGATCACTGCAGCCGATCCATAGACGTACTCCATTAAATCTTCATAGCTCTGATATTCCTGCACAGTTAAATCCATGGTCATGGAGTGTAAGAAAGCTTCAAAGTGGGCATGCGGAATATCAAAAACCTTTACGGTATCTATCAGGGCCCGGCCCACAGCATCATCGCTGGTGCCAATTTTTAAATCCCCGAGTATTTTGTCACCCCAAGTTCCTAAGGCATCTGCTTTTTCTTCAACCGTTAACGTTGATTCAAGATCATCTACGATTTCATCGGCATAACGAGCAAAACCATATAGAGCATGAACATATTTGCGCTTTGCCATTGGCAGCAACAGCGTTGCTAGGTAGTACGTCTTTCCATGCAGCGAATTTAATCGTTGGCACTCGGCATAGGAAGCATCTAGCTCGGACATTTACTTAACTGGTCCAACTATTCGCTCGGCTGCCAAACGCCCTGAGATTAAAACCATCGGCACGCCAACGCCAGGTTGAGTTCCAGAACCAGCAAAGACAACGTTTTCGATTCCCTGCGCCATATTGCGTGGTCTGAAAGGACCGGTTTGGAAAAATGTATGAGCGCTAGCAAAAGGTGCGCCCATCTCCATTCCCTGATTTTTCCAATCAAGGGGAGTGGTCATAACTTCAGTTTCAATAGAATCTCCGAAACCTTCATAGCCACGCTCTTCAACTGTTTTTATCATCTGATCACGGTATGGCCCGGCTTGTTTGTGCCAATCGATATCACTATCAAGGTTTGGGGTTGGGAAAAGTACGTAATACGAATGTTTTCCAGGGGGAGCCAAATCAGGATCATCATGGGTTGGAACAGTCACCAAAATACTTGGATCACTCATTAGTTTTTTCTGCGTGATGAGTTCGTCAAAAACACCATCCCACGAATGCCCAAAGTGAATATTGTGGTGGGCAGCAAAGTCATATTTCTTATTTGAGCCAATCAATAAAGTTACACATGATGGTGAGTATTTAAGCCGCTTAACGGAAAGCGGAGTCTTTCCAAGTAGATCTCGATAAGCAACTGGAAGATCGGGATTCAAAATAACCGCGTCACATTCGTAGCGCTCTCCGGCTTCGGTAATAACAGCCTTTGCGCGACCATTACTAATTTCAACATTGGTTACAGTTGTGTTGTATTTAAAAACTACGCCATGTTTTTCGGCAGCAGCTGCTAATGCGCGTGGGACTGCATGCATTCCGCCCTTAGGAAAGAAAACACCATTGACTGAGTCCATGTAGGCGATAACGGCATAAATCGCCAAAGCTTGCTGTGGACTTACGCCGGCATACATGGCCTGGAATGAATAGACCTTTTGAAGACGGGGATCTTTCATAAACTGATTAACTTTTGGGGATAACTTGCGAAAGCCACCTAGGGCAATTAAGCGGGCTAGGTTTGGGGTAATTAAGTTAAGTGGGCTATCGATATTTCTATCGATGAAGTCATTCATCTCATATTTATATAACTTAGTAACGAAATCTACATACTTGCGATATCCAGCGGCTTCACTGCTGCTGATGTGCTGCGCAATCTCGGCTTCCATTTCATCGGTATTTGAATGCACATCAAGTTGTGAGCCATCGGCATAAAAAGCACGATACAAAGGGGTAAGTGGTTTGAGTTCGAGCCAGTCCTTCATGTCTTCACCGACGCAGTTAAAGGCATCGTTAATGAGTGAAGGCATTGTTAAAACCGTTGGCCCGGTATCAAAAGAATAACCATCTTTATTGAGTAGACCATTA
>CAITQC010000150.1 GCA_903894425.1 uncultured Actinomycetes bacterium | reverse complement strand
TTCGAACTATCACTATTAAACAAATGCCAGAGATTTCAACGGCTGATCCGGCAATAGTTATCGAAGAGTTCGGGCCTGGTGGACGCATTCATGGCGCCGACATAAGTCGTTGGCAGCATCCCAATGATAAGCAGATCGACTTTGCAACTGCATATTCGGCAGGGCTGCGCTTTGTCATGATCAAAGCATCGGATACACGCGATGAAGCCGATGCTCTTGCAGTTAAATACTTAGTAATGGATCACGCTGCCGCACAGGCCGCTGGGCTATATACGGGTTTCTATCATTATGCGATCCTGCCCGATGTGACTGATCCTGCTGCAGTTATCCGAGATGCAACAGCGCAAGCACAGAAAGCAATTTGGCGTTTGGCTGCAATTGGCGGATATTCAGAAAGAGATCTTCCATACGCGCTCGATCTTGAAAATAAATGCGTTCGGCTTTCAACCTCTGGTGCTTGCCAACAATATGCAACTCGCTCAACAGTTACATTGTGGGCTGAAACATTTCTTGAGATTCTAAAAACCAAGACCGGCAAACTTCCAATGCTCTATTCATATTCGAGTTTTCTTGAAGGATCCATGAATAAGAGCGCCGCCCTTGCTCAATATCCTCTCTGGCTAGCCCAGTATGCAATTGATCCGTTTAATCCAATTAATGCGCCAGGGTTAAAAGCTGGTGGTTGTTATGTACATTCTTGGACCGGCGTAAACTGTGATTCACAATGGACAATATGGCAGTACACATCATGTGGAATTGCCCCTAAATATGGAGTGCCCGGCTCTCGCCTGGATCTAAATATCTTCCGAGGTACGGCTGGCGATTTTCTCAATCTAGCCAAGGGAAGTTGGGCGCCACAACTTCTTGACCTCATGCCAGTTAACGAACCCACACAGTTAACCGTCAATAAACAATCTGCAAGTACAACTAATAAATTTGTCACATTCAATGTCTCCGTTGTGCGTCCGGACCTGAACCCAGTTGTCACTGGCGCTGTCAAGCTTATTTTCAATTCATCAACAGCGCCGGTGATCAGACCAACACAAACTGTACTGCGCGCAACAAGCGGAGAATGGACACTGGCAGTAAAGGGTGTTCCTGCTGGAACTTATAGTGGAAAAATACTTTATAACGATGTTTCACAAACACACGCACAGAGTTTTCAGACAGTTACTTTTACTGTGCTTCAAGGTCCAACTCCAACACCAACACCAACTCCAACGAAGAAGCCAACGCCAAAGCCTTCAGCAGATGGCTGTGCAAATCAGATTAAGAATTAATTACTTCTTGTTCTTCTAGAAGTTGATCTAGAGCTTCTAATTCACGGTCGACCAGATCTTCATATGCTGCAACCGATGCCTTTCGCTCCTTGGCACTCCAGCCAAGAACAGGGGCAATAATCGCTGCGATTTCATCGGCAAGATGAACGCCGTGATCGCGGGCTTCAAAGGAGATTCGTGTGCGACGCGAAATTACGTCATCGACGCTGCGTGCGCCTTCATTGCTAGCTGCGTAATAGATTTCAGCTTTGATGTACAGCAAATCCTCATCAACTTTTGCAGCTAACTTTGGATTTTCATCAATTAGTTCAAGGACTTCGCTAATCATTGAGCCATAACGATTAAGTAAATGCGTAATTGTTTGGGCATCTAGTCCACTTGCTTCACTGAGTCGTTCGACCTGCTGCACCAAAGCGAAGTAACCATCTGCACCTACTAATGGAAGTTTTTCAGTTACTGACTCTGGAGTTAGTTTGCGAAGCTCGATCACAGCACGATCTACCGCATCTTTTGCCATGATTCGATATGTCGTGTACTTGCCGCCTGCAATGCTGACAAAGCCAGCCGTTGGACGATCCACCGTATGTTCGCGAGAAAGTTTTGTTGTAGCTGAGTTTTTAATATTAGAAACTAATGGTCGAAGACCGGCATATACACCAATAATTTCAGAAGCCTCTAGCTTTGGAGTCAATACACGGTTGGCCTGATCCAGGATGTATTGAACATCTTCGCGACTTGCAAAAGGTTCGGCACGATCTCCGGTGTAAGGAGTATCCGTTGTTCCTACGATCCACTTGTCGCCCCATGGAATTAAAAACAGAACTGATACGGGGGTCTTTAAGATAATTCCAGCGTTTGATTTAATCGCAGATCCAGGCAAAACAATATGTACGCCCTTGCTCATGGTCACGCCATAGCCTGGCTTTAAATCAAACTTTGCATGTAGTTCATCGCTCCAGATACCTGCGCACATGATCGTGGCAGTTGCAGAGATATTGATAGTTTTGCCAGTTACTAAATCTTTAGCCTTAACGCCAATAACGCGCTTACCATCTCGCAATAATGATTCTGCGCTAACACGTGTTGCGATTACGGCGCCATGTCGCGCTGCTGTGCGCGCAATTGTCATGGTGTGGCGCGCATCGTCAACTTGAGCATCAAAGTATTTGATTGCACCCGTGATTAAATCCGGGCGAAGCGACGGTGCGATTTCATTTATCTGCTTTTGCCCAATGTGCTTATGCCATGGCAGCGCACGTTGGAATCCTCGCAATGCATCATAAAGTGCAAGGCCGGCACCAACATAGGTGCGCTCTTTAAATTTTTCAGTTAAAGGAAATAGGAAACCAACTGGTTTTACTAAATGTGGTGAAAGCGAAGAGACCATTAGCTCGCGCTCATGCAAAGCTTCGCGCACTAATTTAAAGTCATACTGTTCAAGATAGCGCAGGCCGCCATGGATTAACTTGCTCGAACGACTTGATGTTCCCGCAGCAATATCTTGAGATTCGATCAGGGCAACTTTTAATCCACGAGATGCCGCATCAAGGGCCGCCCCAACGCCGGTGACTCCCCCGCCAATGACCAAAACATCGAATTTTTCAAGAGCCAACTGTGAGATCGCGCTGTCACGCTGTTCGGGGTTTAACTGTGACGAGAACATATGCGTTGCATCTCCATTGCATCTGGGTAGAGTAAGCCTAACTTAAATGTGAAAGGTTTTCACTACGTGACTTATATCGGCAGTTTGGATCAAGGGACATCAAGTACTCGTTTTATGATTTTTGATCATGCCGGAAAAGTAGTTGGCCAACATCAACTAGAACATCGCCAAATTTTGCCGCAAGCTGGCTGGGTCGAACACGATGCCAATGAAATTTGGGAGCGCGTACAAGAAGTTATCGCCGGTGCACTTAAACAGGCCGATATTTTAGGCTCAGATTTAGCGGCAATCGGCATCACAAATCAACGTGAGACAACGGTTGTCTGGGATGTAACGACGGGGCAGCCTTTATCTAATGCCATCGTCTGGCAGGACACACGAACCACAGAGTTTCTTGATTCTCTCAGTGAGGGCCAGAAAGAGATTGTCCGTTTCAAAACTGGATTAACAATCGCTCCATACTTTGCCGGTAGCAAGATGAACTGGTTTTTAAATAATGTGGCAGCGGCCCAGGGGGCCAACGCCCGTATGGGAACAATCGACTCTTGGTTATTATGGAATCTATCCGGTGGAGTACAGGGTGGTGTTCATCTAACAGATGTAACTAATGCAAGTCGCACTTTACTGATGAACCTTGAGACCCTGGATTGGGATGAAGAGTTACTACAGATTTTTGGAGTATCACGTAAGGCTCTTCCGCTGATTCGTTCTTCATCCGAGGTTTATGCACTGACCGATCCTCATGGACCTTTCGGGACGGCCATTCCTATCGCCGGAATTTTAGGTGATCAACAGGCTGCAATGGTGGGACAGGTCTGTTTCGAACGTGGTGAATCAAAGACAACTTATGGCACCGGAAACTTTGCTCTACTCAATACCGGAACCGAGATTGTGCGATCAAAAAATGGTTTATTAACAACGCTCTGCTTTAAATTTGGTAATCAGCCAGCACGTTATGCACTTGAAGGTTCAGTTGCTGTCACAGGCTCTGCGATTCAATGGCTGCGCGATCAACTAGGGATCATTTCAAATGCAGCCGAGACTGAGAACTTAGCTTCTTCAGTAACAGATACCGCAGGTGTTTATTTTGTTCCAGCTTTTTCTGGTCTATTTGCACCGTACTGGCGAAGCGATGCGCGCGGTGCAATCGTTGGCCTAACGCGCGCAGCAACTAAAGCACATCTAGCGCGCGCAGCACTTGAAGCTATCTGTTATCAAACTCGCGATGTCATGGATGCGATGGTCGCCGATAGCGGTGTGCCAATGACCGAAATGCGTGTTGATGGTGGAATCACAGCTAACTCTCTTTGTATGCAGATGCAGGCCGACATTATGGGCATCGACATCACAAGACCATTGATCGGTGAAACAACTGCATTAGGTGCAGCCTATGCCGCCGGTTTGGCAGTTGGTTTCTGGAGTTCTCAAGAGGAAGTTACAAAGCAGTGGCAACAATCTCGTCGTTGGTCTTCAACTTCTACACCACAAGGGCGAGAAGCTGGTTATGCGCAATGGAAAAAGGCAGTTGAGCGAACTTTGAACTGGGTTGATTAAATCTTCGTAATCTCGATTAGCACTGCGTTAGCTGGTGCAAGAATCGGAGCAGTAACACCAATTGCGGCAAGTGCAGAACCTGACATTGTGATTCCATCCATCCAGACCGGTGGTGTAATCAACATAAAATGAGGCTGGCCTGCTGGGTAAACCGCCTTAATTGAATATGTTGCTGCTGCATCAAGGCCAGGAAATTTAAGGGCTGCAGGATGAATTACAGTTGTTGGTGTCAACTGCACATAAGCAAAGATTGATTTCTTCGTATCATGCGCACTTACTCCATATAGATATCCATGCTGATCGGGATAATCGACTCGTATAGATTTAGCACTATGTAGCAAGGCGCGATTTTCTTTGTAGTACGCAGCCCAGGTAGCAAGGTTTTTTCTTTCATCTTGCGTGGCCTCAGTAATATTCCATTCGATTCCTGCATGACCAAAGAGCGCAGTAATTGCACGCATTGAAAGTTCAAGAGTGCGGCCCGTTTGATGTCCATGGGTAGGCCCGATGTGAGTTCCTAATAGTTCTGGTGGAATTACTTGCGAAGTCCAGCGTTGAATAGTTTGGCGCTCGAGTGCATCGTTATTATCACTTGTCCAAAAACGATCTACTAAATCAATTACGCCTAAATCAATTCGTGCTCCACCGGATGCACAAGATTCAATTTCTAACCCTGGATGGCGTTTTTTTAGTTCGGCAAATAATCTGTAAATTGCAAGAGTCTGTCGATGAACCCCGGCATGACCCAAATGGCCGGCATCAACAAGAACGCGGTTGTGATCCCATTTAATATAAACAATATTGTGAGCAGCTAAAACTGAAGATGTCTGTTCTAACACGTGGTTGTAGGCGCCTTCATCTCCTAAATCAAGAACAAGTTGGTGGCGCCACAGTGGCGGAACGCGATCACCCTCATGCAATATCCATTCAGGGTGTGCGCGATATAAATCTGAATCTGGGTTAACCATTTCACCTTCAAACCACAAACCAAATTCAATTCCCTTGCTATTGATGTATTCGATAACTGGGTTTAAACCATTAGGCCACACCGCTGGATCGATAACCCAATCACCTAGGCCAGAGCGGTCATTGCGCCTTGCATGAAACCAACCATCGTCTAATACAACGCGTTCGATACCGATTTCGGCAGCTACATCAACTAACTGCTTAATCTTTACTTCATTGTGATCAAAATAGAGTGCTTCCCACATATTTAAAGTCAGCGGCCGTGGGCGCTTTGGATGCACTTCGCGTGCGCGAAGATGAGAATGGAAAGCTGCACTTACGCCATCCAGACCCTCAT
>CAITQC010000149.1 GCA_903894425.1 uncultured Actinomycetes bacterium | reverse complement strand
TTCTGTGCAACGAGCGCAACACGCGATGCAACTAATCGCCACTTATTTGTCGATGGCGTTCGTGAACGTTTAGGAATCGAACCAGAAGTAATTAGTGGAGAAGAAGAGGCAGCGCTTTCATTTGCCGGTGCGATTCAAGAGCTTCATCCATCAGATGGTCCGTTTCTTGTCGTTGATATCGGTGGCGGATCAACGGAGTTTGTCTTTGGAACTTCAACAGTAGAAGCAGCTAAGTCTGTCAATATTGGCTGTGTTCGAATGACTGAACGCCACTTCGAAAATGATCCAGCACTACCTGCACAAATTGATTCTGCTCGCGCCGATATTGAAGAGGCAATTGCAAAAGCAGCGGCAGTAGTTCCAATCACCAAAGCTAAAACTTTAATTGCTGTTGCAGGTACAGCAACTACGGTCGCGGCAGCAGCTTTGAACTTATCCGAATATGATCGCTATGCAATTCATTTATCTCGCATTAGTGCCAAGCAAGTTCATGAAACTTCACATATGTTCTTAACAAAAACTCGAGACGAACGTTTGTCCCTTGGCTATATGCACCCTGGTCGAGTCGATGTAATTCCTGCCGGAGCCTTAGTTCTTTCAGAAATCATGAAAGCCACCGGGGCCCATGAATTTGTTGCATCAGAGTCAGATATTTTGGATGGGATTGCCCGTTCTTTAGCTGGAACGAACAGCTAGAAATTCAGGGTAGATTTACCTCCGTTGTTACACGTGGCCCCGATAGCCCAATGGCAGAGGCAGAGGACTTAAAATCCTCCCAGTGTGGGTTCGACCCCCACTCGGGGCACCACTTTCGAATCACCCGGGAATCTTCTTACCCCTAAACTTGTTGTGCATGGAAACCTCCAGAAATTCTGGCGGCACTACAAAAGGAGAGAAAAGTTATGCGCAGTTCAAACCCTGTTTTAGGACGGGCGTTTAATCAGCGTGGATACGCTGCATTTGATCCCAAGGCAACAACTGAGACCGACGCAGCGCTAGAGAATCTTTATAACGCACCTGCTGCATCATCAATGCGCACAGGTCGCATGACGATTGACGATGTAGTCACTCGCACTGGAATTTTATTTGCAGTTTTGGTGGCCGTTGGCGCAGCTGCATGGACACTTAACCTTGGCACCGGCGCAATGATGCTTGGTGTCTTTGGTGGCTTTGCACTTGCCATGGTTAATAGCTTCAGTAAGAGCGTTAAGCCAGCGTTAGCAATTGCATATGCAGCCTTTGAAGGATTGGCTCTTGGAACTATTAGCCATCTTTATAACACTGCCTATGATGGCATTGTTAGCCAGGCAGTAATTGTGACCATCTGTGCATTTACTGGAATGTTGTTTGCTTACAAGAGTGGGCGCATTCGTGTGACACCTAAGTTCACCAAGGTTTTAATGACTGCAATGATTGGCTATCTAGTACTAGGTCTACTTTCATTCATCGGTTCATTCTTCGGTGCAAGTATCTACAGCATCGGCGGATTTGGTTTGATTATCGCTGCTGGTGGAATGGTTCTTGCTAGCTTCTTCTTGATTCTAGATTTCGATCAAATTCAAAAAGGAATTAATGCAGGATTACCTGAAGCTGAATCATGGCGCGCAGCTTTTGGTTTAATGGTCACAATTGTGTGGTTGTACTTAGAAGTTCTACGACTTCTTTCAATCTTGCGCAGTAGCGACTAATTAAAGATCTTCATCGAGGGGCCTCAGGTTTTTAACCTGGGGCTCTTCTACATTTCTGGTCTCTGGAATTTGATAAACCAGGACAATCGCAATGACAAAGATTGCTGCCGATAAGCCAAAGGCGGTGCGATATGAATAAATGTCAGAGACTGCGCCAATAACTATTGGCCCGATCATCATTCCGGCATCTCCGGCCATCTGGAAAATCGCAATTACCTTGCCACCCTTGCCATGAATAACATCGCCCACGATGCTGGCAGGGGCCGTTGACAGAAAAGCACCGCCTAAACCAAGTACCGCCATTGCTAACAAGTACATCCAGACATGGACCGCAAAGGTCAACACAAGGACGGCAACGAATACAACATTTGCTCCGATAATCGATGCCGCCTTGCGACCCTTTTCGTCAGAAAAGCGCCCAGCTCTCAAGAGAATTGCCCCTTGGATTACTGCAGAAATCGCTAGGCCGTAACCAACAACGGCCGTTGTCGAATGCAGTTGCTCGGTCACAAAGATAGGCAAGATTGAAGCTCGAAGACCAAAGAAAACCCAACTACCGATAAAGGCAAGAACAAGTGCGATTCGATATGGCTTCATTCCCAATGCTTCGCGAACTGTTGTGTGGCCTGTTGTGTAAATGCTCTTATCTACTTTGCCGATCTTGTCACCCTTAAGGAAAAAATAGGCAACGGTTCCAGAACAGATAAGCATTCCCGAATAAACAAAAAATGGCGCACGAAGGGAAATAACAGAGAGCAACCCACCGATTGCAGGCCCTGCGATACCTCCAAGAAGAAATGAACCTTGGTAAACCGATTGGGCTCGGCCACGGTGGGCATCATCAACAGAGCGCATGATTACAGAGCCAGCGGCTACCGAGAACATCGAAGAACCAAGTCCTCCAGCCGCACGAAATATAAGAAGTTGTTCATAGCTTTGCGCAAGGCCTGCAAGAAAAGTAAAGAGGGCGACCATGAAGACACCAGATGAAAAGACTGCGCGCTCACCAAATTTATCAACAAGAGTTCCAGAGATTAAACCTGAAGCAAAACGGGTAATTGCAAATGCTGAAACCATTAAGCCGATTGCAGCGTTATTAACTCCAAATGATTTAGCAAAAACTGGGATGGCAGGTAATACGATTCCAAAACCTACAGCAACAAAAAAGGATGCCGCAACAAGTATTGATACTTCTCGCGGCAGATCCTTAAATGGAGATTGCATCAGCCTATTGATTCGCCTGCCGCATCTTCACGCGCGGCTGCATAATCTGCAGATGTACGAAGAGGGGTTTCGCGCAGCATAAGTGCCAGAACTAGTCCCAAGGCCGTAACGGGCGCTGCAGCATAGAAGACCACATGGAAAGAGTTTACGAAGGCCTCTAGAGCGGTATTTTTAATAATTGGCGGGAAATCCTTTAACACCGCAGTGTTATTTGTAAGTCCAGCCAACTTTGAGGTATCAAAATTTGCTAGAGAAGAAGGGTTTGTCTTAGCTAGATCGGCAAAACCTGATGCCATGTAATGAGCAACACGGTTAGTCAAAATACTTCCAAAAATCGCTGTTCCAAAGACAGAACCAAGGGAGCGGAAGAAGGTATTTGAGCTAGTAGCTACGCCCATATCTCTGAAATCAACTGCATTTTGAAGAGCAATAACAATGGTCTGCATTGATAATCCAAGACCTGCGCCGACCAAGATCGCATAAATTGAAATCTGCCAGTAAGGCGTATCAATCTGTAAACGAGTCATGAGCAAGATACCAATTGTCATGATTGCAGTTCCCATAATTGGAAAGCGCTTGTAGTGGCCATGCTTTGAGATCATCTTGCCTGAAACTATTGAAGTCGAAACGATTCCAAGCATCAATGGAATCAACTTTAATCCAGCTTCTGTTGCTGAGTAGCCCTTAACAACCTGGAAGTACAAAGGCAACATAACAATTGCACCGAACATACCGGCACCAATTACTCCACCAAGCAAAGATGTAATTGAGAATGTGTGGTTTTTAAAAAGATGCAACGGAATAATTGGCTCTTTCGCTTTGCTTTCCCACCATAAGAAGATAACGGCGAGCAAAACACCGACTACTAAGTAGGTAATTGTGCGGCTATCGCCCCAACCATTTTGCGGGCCGTAGATAGAGACTGAAAGCAAAATCAAACAGACCGAGACAACCATCAGAAATGCGCCTAAGTAATCGATTGTGTGCTCGCGCTTAACTTTTGGAATGTGAAGAACAGCCGAAGTAATAATCAACGATGCGATTCCAATAGGTAAGTTGATGTAGAAAATCCAACGCCATCCAGTGACACCAAGGATTGTTTGGTGATCCGAGAAGAATCCACCCAGCAATGGACCAGCAACTGAAGATAAGCCCCACACCGCTCCGAAATACCCCTGATATTTTCCACGTTCACGTGGAGGGACAATGTCTCCAATAATTACGAAAGTAAGGGCCATTAAGCCGCCGGCGCCAAGACCTTGTAGGGCACGGGTTGCAATCAACTGCTCCATGTTTTGTGAAGCTCCTGCCAGCAAAGAACCTAATAAGAAGGTAACGATGGCAAATTGAAATACCACGCGGCGGCCGTAGATATCTGAAATCTTTCCGTACAGCGGAGTAGATGCCGTCGAAGTGAGAAGGTATGCGGTAACCACCCATGTGTAGTGGTTGAGGCCATCAAACTCTTCAACGATGCTCTTCAAAGCCGTCGAGACGATTGTTTGATCAAGGGCGGCAAGAAGCATTCCAGTCATAAGGCCACCCAGGATGATCATGATTTCCTTGTGGGTGTGTTCCTTGGCCGATGCGTTAAGAGGCTTGTTTTTAGACATGTGGGTAAGGTTACCGTGTGAAAACAGTTATCGCAGACCATCTCTTTAAGACTTATCGCAATGGTGAAGTTAAAGCCCTCGATGATTTATCTCTAGATGTTGAAGAAGGAACCGTACTAAGTGTGCTTGGCCCGAATGGTGCGGGCAAGACAACAACAGTGCGAATTCTTGCAACGTTATTAAAACCAGATTCAGGCAATGCATCTGTTGCAGGTATCGATGTAATCAAACATCCCGACAAAGTCCGCGAACTAATTGGATTATCTGGCCAATACGCTGCAGTCGATGAAACATTAACGGGTTGGGATAACTTGGTGATGTTTGGGCGTTTGTATCACTTAGGTAAAGCAGCTTCCATTAAGCGAGCTGAAGATCTACTTGAAAGATTTTCCTTAACTGAAAGTGCACGCCGGCCAATTAAAACTTATTCAGGTGGAATGCGTCGTCGTTTAGATTTAGCTGCATCTTTAATCGTTCAACCAAAAGTCTTATTTCTCGATGAGCCAACAACGGGGTTAGACCCACGTGGCCGGCAAGAGATGTGGGGAGTTATTGAAGAGTTAGTAAAGGGCGGTGTAACGCTTTTATTAACCACACAGTATTTAGAAGAGGCCGATCAACTGGCAGATGAGATTGCAGTTATCGACCATGGAAAAGTTATTGCCCGCGGAACATCAGATGCGTTGAAGAGCCAAGTAGGCGGAGAGCGTTTAGAGATAACTGTTGATGCCGCTGATATCTCTAGATCACAGGAAATAGTTGCTCGCGTTAGCGGTAACACAACTCATTTAGATGTGCGCACGATTAGTGCACCGGTTTCTACGGGCTCACTTGCTCTGATGCAGGTGCTGCGTGAACTAGATGATGCAAAGATTCATCCTCTTGATATTGGTTTAAAGCGCCCATCACTTGATGATGTTTTTATGGCTTTAACTGGCCACGCTGCACAAGAGGAGACAAAGGCATGAAAAATGCAATTACTGATGCTTTGGTTATTACCAAACGCCAACTGCTGCAGTTAGCTCGGGTTCCAGAGGTTCTTATATTTTCTACGATTCAACCCGTTATGTTCGTGCTGCTCTTTCGCTTCGTTTTCGGCGGCTCGATTTCTACCGGCCAGCCAGGCGGATATGTCCAACTATTAATGCCAGGAATCTTTGTCCAGACTGTGGCATTTACTTTGGCAGCAACTGCATCTGGGCTAGCAGAAGATATGAAGAAGGGTTTAATCGATCGATTTAGATCTCTGCCTATTGCGCGCTCAGCTTTAGTAGTTGGCCGCACATTGGGCGATTCGCTCCTTAATATTTTGGTGCTCGTCGTTATGGCAGCTGCAGGCTTTGCCGTGGGATGGCGACCAACAGCAAGTGTCCTTTCCGTTATTAGTGCCTTCATATTTTTATTGCTCTTTGGTTATGCATTGTCGTGGACTGGAATTTATGCAGGCCTTGCAGTGCGCGATGCCCGTACAGTTCAAAATGTCAGTTTCCTAATTACTTTTCCCATGACATTTCTTTCAAATGCATTTGCCCCAACTACTGGAATGCCAAAGGCGCTGCAGTATGTGGCTGAATGGAATCCAGTTTCAACAATGGTCGCCGCTTGTCGAGAACTCTTTGGACTAAAAAATGAATTTGGAGCAACGGCTAACTCATTTCCAAGTCAGCATCCATTAACTACTTCGATTTTTTATATGGTGTTGATTATGGTGATTTTTATTCCACTCAGTGTTAGAAAGTATAAAAACTCTTCTAACTAAGCGTAGAACTCGGCTGCCTTAATATTCACGGTTATTTCGCGACCATTGGGAGCGGTGTATGCAACCGTAGTTCCGATTTCAGCGCCCATAACTGCTGCACCTAGCGGAGATTTTTCGCTATAGACATCTAAATCACCAGAAGATATTTCACGTGAACCAAGTAAAAACTTCATCTCATCGCCAGCGATTTCGGCGGTGACAACCATTCCAGCACCGACTTTTCCATCGGCGATTGCAGGGGGAGTTCCAATGTGAGCGTTTTCCAGCATCTGCTTTAACTGGCGAATCCGTGCTTCCATCTTTCCCTGCTCATCACGGGCTGCGTGATAACCACCGTTTTCCTTAAGATCACCTTCAGCGCGGGCTGCTTCAATCTTTGCAGTGACATCTTTGCGGCCGTGACCTTCAAGATTTTCTAATTCGGCGCGCAAACGATCGGCAGCTTCCTGCGTTAACCAAGTCTGTGAGCTCATAAGGCGTAAAGGTACTAGGTGGGCGCAGTTGGCTACAACTTATTTAATGCGGCAGGTGGTCACATCTGCGTTGACCGCTTGGCTACGCGTAGGAATAGAAGTTGTTCTCTCTAGTGAGGCAAGTCCTGGGGCAATCTCATCATCTATCTGACCCACAACATTCTTATCGTAATCACGTGCGATTAAAGTGCAGACGAGAACTTGGTTCATATCTTTACGGACAACTGAGTAGCGAATAGAGATCTCACGGTCAGTTGTGGCTGTAAAAGAAATCAGTGAGGTTCGGATATTTGGATTTGAATGGTGCAGTCCTGCCCACGTTAGCCAAGTGATTCCTACAACTGCCAAGAAAATCGCTGGTCCGACCCAGCGATTGGGAGGGCGTACGCCATACCGGTCGTTGTAGGAGAACGGCTCATCGGAATGCATGCAATGATTATGCCATGCAAAAAAATTATGATGTGGGTATTGCAGGCTCGCTAACCGTTGCGTTTTTGATTATTGCTGTAGTTTTCTTGATGCGCAGTTTCTACAAACGTTTTATGGGTATTGATCGAAGCGATGACAACACAGAACAGTAGTAATTTTGCTTCAAAAGCTGCTCAAGCTTTAGCGTTACTTTTAATCGCTGCCATCTTTTTCTCACTTGGAATCTGGCAGCTAGATCGTGCTAAAGCATTAAAGAAATCCTTAGTTACTTCAACGCAAGTTTCAAGCCAGAGCGTGCCGCTGGAATCAATCGCTGCGGCCCGACAAGCTCTTGCGGCCGAAGCCATCAATCGCCGTGTAAAAATCTCAGGCCACTATGTTGCAGAGTTCAAAGCACCTAACCAGAAAGATGGCGATGGGAATCTGCGTGATTGGGAAGTGGCTTTACTTCAAATCGGAACCAATCAAGGAATTCTCGTAGTTCGCGGTCTGTGGTCAGAGCGATTATTAAATCCAGATATTTCACAGGCGATGATTATTGATATTGAAGGCCAGCTATTAGCTCACCAATTTGATGATCACTCAATAAATGGTGATGGTTCAATTTCTAGGTTAGATAGCTCTGTAATTGTTGGATTTACCGATCTTGATCTCTTCGATGGCTATGTACTGGCTTCGACTGAATCACATGATGGCCAGCAATTGATCCGCCAGCGACCTACCCCAGAAAAACTCACCTCTCGAATCCCGGGCTTTTATTGGCAACACCTGTCTTATGTCGTGATTTGGTGGCTTATGGCAGGCGTGGTGCTTTACCTTCCCTTCTATCGTCGTAGAGTTGCCTCATGAGCGCAACTGTTAAACGTTTTCGTGTAATGGCCATCATCTGCGGCATTATGTCTTTGCTGCTGTGGTTTGTTTACATGCCAGTCAAATATCTCTTTGAACTTCCAGATCTGCACAGTGCAATTTCTTGGATTCCAATGGTGCATGGATACCTGTATCCAATCTATATTTTGAGTGCAATCTCATTTGCAATCAAAGCCCGCTGGCCTCTTATGAAGATGTTGGGCTTAATACTTGCCGGAACGCTTCCAGTTGCATCTTTGATTGCCGAGCGCCGCGTTGTACGCAGCTACTCGTAGATTAATCAAGTCACTGCTCTACCCGCTCTATGAGTGGCGTTTAGTTCGAGCACTTGATTTCTCTAAAACACCGCACCATGTAGGCGTAATTCTGGATGGAAATCGCCGGTGGGCAAAAGCTAATCCAAGCAATACTGATCCCAACGGCCACAAAGCTGGGGCAAATAAAATCATTGAGTTTTTGGGCTGGTGCGAAGAGGCCGATGTTCAAGTAGTGACGCTGTGGTTGCTTTCAACCGATAACTTTAAACGCAACGCTGATGAGATTGAAGAGCTACTCAAGATTATTGGTGACACTGTTGATGACTTAGCAGCAACTGGGCGCTGGAATATTAAGGCGGTAGGAGCACTTGATCTTTTGCCACCTTGGCTTTCAGAAAAACTCAGCGATCTCAAACCTATTCATTCTGCAGGGTTAGAAGTAAATGTTGCCGTGAGTTATGGCGGCCGTCGCGAAATCGTAGATGCAGTGAAATCATTTTTAAGTGAAGAAGAGAAAACCGGTCATTCATTAGATCAGGCAAAAGAGAAGTTAACGGCCGATGAGATCTCTAAGTTTCTATACACCGCTGGCCAACCAGATCCTGAACTATTAATCCGTACTTCTGGCGAACAACGGCTGGGCGGGTTCCTCTTATGGCAGAGCGCTTTATCTGAGTTTTACTTCTGTGAGGCTTATTGGCCCGATTTTCGTCGCGTAGATTTCTTGCGTGCCCTACGTGCATATTCCTTGCGCAAACGCCGTTTCGGCAGTTGAGGTTTCGCGTAAAAATAACGACAAGATTTAACATTTCTAAAGCGCGTGTCGCCACAGAGTTGCCCCTTTCTAGTTCTACCTTTTTCATATCCGAAGCAGTATCCAACTAGTACAAATAAACATGAGGAGTCCAGCCATTGGCTTCTAAAAGTCAAAGCTCTAGAAAGACTTTTGTTTTAGATACCAGCGTTTTACTGGCCGATCCTGGCGCGCTCCATAGATTTGCCGAGCATGAAGTAATCATTCCTATCGCCGTTATTGGCGAACTAGAAACTAAGCGCGATCACCCTGAACTTGGATACTTTGCCCGCGCAGCACTTCGCGCTCTAGATGATCTTCGAATAACCCATGGTCGACTCGACCAGCCGCTGACGGTGACGCCCGAAGGTGGAACGCTCTCTGTTGAGCTCAACCACACCGATCTTTCAACTCTGCCCCATGGCTTTTTGCGTGATGGCACAAATGACTCGCGTATTTTGGCAATCGCTAAGAACTTAATGTCAGATGGTAAAAACGTTGTCCTAGTTACTAAGGATCTTCCACTTCGAGTAAAGGCCTCATCCGTTGGAGTCGAGGCCCAGGAGTATCTAGCCGAGCTCGTTGCCAATAGCGGTTGGACTGGTATTGAGGAGCTCACCGTTTCATCCAGCGTCATTGATGATTTGTATGCATCTGATCGCGCCGACCATGAAGCGGCTCACCAACTTCCAATTCATACTGGAATCGTTTTGCACTCTGATCGCGGTAGCGCCCTGGCCCGCGTCACAGCAGATAAACAGCTGCAGTTAATTCGTGGCGACCGCAGCGCATTTGGATTGCATGGTCGAAGCGCCGAACAGCGCATCGCCCTTGATCTGCTGCTCGATGATTCCATCGGAATCGTTTCAATGGGCGGTCGGGCCGGAACTGGAAAGTCAGCGCTAGCTTTATGTGCAGGCCTTGAAGCAGTGATGGAAAAGCGCATCCACAAAAAAGTTGTAATTTTCCGCCCGCTCTATCCCGTCGGCGGACAAGAGCTGGGATATCTGCCGGGCAGCGAAAGCGAAAAGATGTCGCCGTGGGCCCAGGCCGTCTTTGATACTTTGGGCGCTCTCGTTAGTCAGCCGGTAATCGATGAAATCATCGACCGAGGATTAATTGAAGTGCTGCCGCTGACCCATATTCGCGGACGATCACTTCACGACTCTTTTGTTATCGTC
>CAITQC010000148.1 GCA_903894425.1 uncultured Actinomycetes bacterium | reverse complement strand
TACTTGGATTAGCAACAGGTCAAGCGATGGTTATTTATGATGGTGATCGCGTAGTTGGTTCAGCAACAATCTGTGAGACAGAGTAATGAGCAATAAAGCCCGGCACAGAATGGGCGAACTCATCAATGAGATTCGAGACCACCAATTTAAATACTATGTTTTAGATGCACCGACAGTTACAGATGCGCAATTTGATGAAATGCTCAAAGAACTGACTGCTCTTGAAGCTAAGTATCCGGAGTTGCGCGAAGCTGATTCACCAACACAAAACGTTGGCGGGGGATTTGCAACTCATTTCGAACAAAGAGATCACATCGAAAAGATGATGAGTCTTGATAACGTATTTGATATCGATGAGTTAGCTGCATGGTTTGACCGAGTTGAAAAAGAAGTTTCAAAGCCAACCTACCTATGCGAACTAAAAGTCGATGGCTTGGCAATCAATTTAACCTATGAAAATGGCCAGTTGGTGCGCGGTTTAACTCGTGGCAATGGCGTAACCGGTGAAGATGTAACACTTAATGTAAAGACTATTAAAAACCTTCCCCATGTGCTCAAGGGTCCAAAGATTCCCTCACTCATTGAAATTCGTGGTGAAGTCTTCTTCCCTCTTGCCGCTTTTAACGAACTCAATGATTCATTAGAGGAATCAGGCAAATCTCTCTTTGCTAATCCACGCAACGGTGCTGCCGGATCTTTGCGCCAAAAAGATCCACGAATAACTGCCCAGCGTCCCTTATCAGTTGTTGTACATGGAGTTGGGGCTCGCCAAGGAATCGAATTTGATTCACAGAGCAATGCCTATGAAGTTTTGGCTGGGCTTGGATTACCGACAAGTGATCGCTTTAAAGTATGCAAAACCCGCGCTGAGGTTGAAAAGTTTATTAAGTTCTATGAAGAACATCGCCACGATGTTGAACATGAAATCGACGGCGTTGTTGTTAAAGTAGATTCAATTTCAGAGCAGCAACAGTTAGGTTTTACTTCTAGGGCTCCAAAGTGGGCGATTGCCTTTAAATACCCACCTGAAGAGGTGACGACAAAACTTCTAGATATTAAAGTCAGCATTGGTCGCACAGGACGAGTAACACCTTTTGCTTTTATGGAGCCAGTTAAAGTTGCAGGTTCAACAGTCACAAATGCAACTCTGCACAATGGCGAAGAGATTGTTCGCAAAGGCGTTTTGATTGGCGATGTTGTTGTTATCAGAAAAGCAGGGGATGTAATCCCTGAAGTGCTTGGTCCAGTAATCGAGCGTCGAACAGGCAAAGAGCGGGCCTTTGTAATGCCAACGCACTGCCCTGAATGTGGATCAGAACTTCGAGCAATCTCGCAAGGCGATGTAGATATCCGCTGCCCCAATACTCAAAGCTGTCCCGCACAACTTCGCGAACGTATTTATTACATTGGCTCACGTGCAGCCCTTGATATCGATGTTCTTGGTTACGAAGCTGCCGTTGCATTACTAGAAGCAAAGATTATTACCGATGAATCAGATCTCTTTGATTTAACCTCTGAAAAACTAGCTGGCAGTGAATTCTTCATGAAGAAAGATGGCACCGCCGGTGCAAATGCCGCTAAATTGTTGGCAGCACTTGATGAAGCAAAGACGCGTCCCTTATGGCGCACAATCGTTGCGCTTTCAATTAGACATGTTGGACCAACTGCGGCACAAGCGCTGGCAACAAACTTTGCATCCATTGAAAGAATTGCCCAAGCAAGTGCAGATCAATTAGCTGACATCGATGGCGTTGGTTTAACAATTGCGCAATCGATTGTTGAATGGTTTGCAGTTGATTGGCACCGCGAAATCATTCGAAAGTGGAGCGCGGCAGGTGTCACCGTTGTGCAGCAAGAAATTGCGCAGCTGCCACAAACTTTGGCCGGGTTAACCTTTGTCGTAACAGGTGGCTTGGAATCCTTCACTCGCGATGGCATCTCTGAAACCATCACTTCCCACGGCGGCAAGGCGGCAAGTTCGGTTTCCAAGAAGACCGACTACGTATTAGTTGGTACAGATCCAGGTTCTAAGTTAGCCAAAGCACAGGAAATCGGTGTTCCTGTAATAGATGAGGCCCGTTTTAAGCAATTACTTTCAGGTAACGCATAGTAGGATTTCCAACATGATCAACGTAGCTGCCGAGACTGTTCGCGAACTGCCTATGCCTGCCTATGCCTATGGAATTATTGGTTTTGGCGTTCTTTCACTACTCCTTTATTTAACACTTCGCCTAGACCGGGATTAATTTGTCCCGAGTTGGAATTTACGGCGGAACATTTGATCCGATTCACTTAGGTCATCTGCACGTAATAACTCAGCTTTTTGAAAAAGATTTAGTAGATAAACTTTTAGTTATTCCAGCAGGGCAACCATTACTGCGAACATCCCAGCCATCTGCATCTCCTGAGCAACGTCGCACAATGTGTCAACTAGCAGTTTCAACTTTGCCTGAAGCGATTAAGAGCAAAGTTAGCGTCAACCCAATCGAGATTCTGCGCCAAGGGCCAAGTTATGCAATCGATACCGTTGAAGAGATTCAAGCGGCATACCCTGGCGATCAAATCTTTCTTGTACTAGGGGCTGATGCATACTCAAAACTGGATCAATGGCACAGAGCCGAGGATTTGAAGGAGATGGTTTCAATTATCTGTATTGACCGACCTGGATATGCATCACATGGCATTGATATTGCAGCCCTTGAGGTTGCAGCGACAACAATTCGGGCGGGTTTAAGCGCAGATGTACCGGAAATTGTTGCGGCATTTATACGAGAGAATGCTCTCTATGACAATCAGTAGCAAAACCCGCGAGATCACCCAAGTAGCTGCCCATGCCATCATCGAGAAGATTGGCACCGATTTAATCGCTATTGATTTATCCGATCAGTTAGTTTTAAGCGAAGTCTTTTTGATTGCAACCGGACAAAACTCTGCGCAAGTAGACGCGATTGCCGATGAAGTCGAGCGCAAGCTTCATGCAATCGGTGAAAAACCTGCACGCCGCGAAAAAGGCGCCGAGTGGATTTTGCTAGATTACTCAGATCTAGTTGTGCATATTCAAAGTACCGAACTTCGTAAGTACTACATGTTGGATCGCTTGTGGAATGACTGCCCAACAATCGAACTCGATGCAGTTAAGGATGCCGCGGTAAATGGTCGGTAATCGCATCGTTGTTTGGCGTCACGGACAAACCGATTGGAACAAGATCAACCGTTTCCAAGGTCACTCCGATATTCCACTTAATGAAGTTGGCAAGATACAAGTAACACATGCTGCACAGATCCTTGCCGGCATGAATCCAACGCAGATTATTTCAAGTGATTTAGGTAGAGCGGTTGAAACCGCTAATGCACTTGCAGCTTTGACTGGACTGACAGTAAGCACCCACGAGACTTTGCGCGAAACAAATGGCGGTTTATGGGAAGGCAAAACCGGTTCACAAAATCGCGCTGAAGATTTCCATAACTTTATTCGCTGGATCGATGGCGACGACAACCCTGCCGGAACAACGGGGGAGCGGCGCAGCGAAGTAGCATCGCGCGCAGTTGGTCAAATTCTTCAATCACTTGAAGGCAAGAGCGATCAACTAATTGTTGTTGCAACCCATGGTGGCACAGCGCGTTGTGTCCTTGGAGAATTGCTACAACTTCCACTTTCGCATTGGGGAGTTTTAGGCGGACTTTCAAATGCTTCCTGGTCGGTCTTGCAAAGAAATCCCCGTCAATGGAATCTAATAGAACACAACGCGGGATCTATTCCAGAGCCCGTCTATGGCGAAGAAAGTGGAGCAACTTTCGTATAAAGCATGCGGTAAGGTCTGCTCCTGAAGTACAAACGGGGCTATAGCGCAGCTGGTAGCGCACCTGCATGGCATGCAGGGGGTCAGGGGTTCAAATCCCCTTAGCTCCACATATGAATAACAACGTTAGTGAAGAGCGCGAACACGCGGCATACGACTTTGCCTACGTGCAAGAAAAGTGGCTGCCAATTTGGGATCAAGTTCAGCCATTTAAATCTGGTCGTGCCGACGATCCACGTGAAAAGAAATATGTCTTGGATATGTTTCCTTATCCATCAGGTGACTTACACATGGGTCACGCCGAGGCTTACGCCCTAGGCGATGTCATTGCACGTTATTGGATTCAAAAGGGCTTCAACGTTATGCACCCAATCGGTTGGGATGCCTTTGGTTTACCTGCTGAAAATGCTGCGATCAAGCGCAACTCAGATCCACGTATTTGGACTTATGAAAATATCGCAGTGCAAAAAGCATCAATGCGCCGGTATGCGTGTTCATTTGATTGGGATCGCGTTTTTAATACGTGCGATCCCGAATACTACAAATGGAATCAATGGTTGTTTTTAAAACTTCACGAACGTGGCTTGGCTTACCGCAAAGATTCAGCAGTTAACTGGTGTCCAGGTTGCCAAACTGTTTTAGCTAACGAACAAGTTGTTGCCGGTCTTTGCGAGCGATGCGATTCAACGGTCACCAAGAAGAAGCTCAATCAGTGGTATTTCAAGATTACTGATTATGCCGATCGCTTGCTTGATGACATGGCACAACTTGAAGGCAAGTGGCCTGAAAAAGTCTTGATGATGCAACGCAACTGGATTGGCCGATCAACCGGTGCAAATGTTTCATTTGTTATCGTAGGCCGCACCGAACCTGTCACGATTTACACAACGCGTCCAGATACTTTGTACGGTGCAACTTTTATGGTCGTTGCAGCCGATAGCGAATTAGCCTCCGAACTTGTTGTCGGCACCGGCGTTGAAGCTGAGTTCAATGCCTACCTTGAAAAAATTAAGGCCGATAGCGATATCGAGCGCCTTGCCACCGATCGCCCCAAGAGCGGTGTCTTTTTAAATCGCTATGCAATTAACCCAGTAAATGGCGCAAAGCTGCCGATCTGGGCAAGTGATTATGTGTTAGCTGATTACGGTACCGGTGCAATCATGGCCGTTCCAGCCCATGATCAACGCGACTTAGATTTTGCGAAGGCTTTCAATCTGCCTGTTGTTGTAGTTGTCGAAACTGGCGAAGAAGATCCCAATATCAGTGGCGTAGCAACTGGTGGGGATGGAGAATTAGTTAACTCTGGCGCCCTCAATGGCCTGAATAAAGTCGATGCAATCGCAGCGATTAACGCCCAACTTGAAAAAGATGGACTCGGAAAATCTGCACGTAACTATCGTTTACGTGATTGGTTAGTTTCTCGTCAGCGTTATTGGGGTACTCCAATTCCAATTATTCACTGCCCAAGCTGTGGTGAGGTTCCAGTACCCGAAGATCAATTACCGCTGACATTGCCAGATGCCGAAGGGTTAGATTTAAAACCAAAGGGAACATCACCACTTGGTGCTGCAACTGATTGGGTCAACGTTGCATGTCCCAAGTGTGGCACCGCGGCAAAGCGCGATACCGACACTATGGACACATTCGTAGATTCATCCTGGTACTACTTGCGCTATCCATCATCAACTGTTCACGACCAACCATTTTTGAAAAAAGATGTCGAAACTTGGTTACCAGTTGATCAATACGTCGGCGGCGTAACGCATGCGATTTTGCACCTTCTCTACAGTCGTTTCTTTACCAAGGTTCTTAACGACATGGGCATGGTGAACTTCAACGAACCATTTACCCGTTTACTTAATCAAGGCATGGTTGTAATGGATGGCTCTGCGATGTCTAAGAGTCGCGGAAACTTAGTCCGACTTTCAGATGAACTCGAACATCACGGTGTCGATGCAATCCGTCTATCGATGGTCTTTGCCGGTCCCCCTGAAGATGATGTTGATTGGTCAGATGTTTCACCAGCAGGTTCAGTTAAGTTTTTAACGCGTGCTTGGCGTTTATCTGGTGATGTAACAAGTGCACCAGGAGTTGATTTCGCAACAGGTGAAATTTCATTACGCAAAGCAACCCATAAAGCATTACATGATGCCTCCTTTGCCGTTGAATCATTTAGATTTAACGTAGCTGTTGCTCGGGTCATGGAGCTAGTAAATGCAACACGCAAAGCTATTGATTCTGGCTGTGGTCCTGCCGATCCTGCAGTGCGCGAAGCAGTTGAAGCAATTGCGATTATGTTGTCCTTAGTTGCCCCTTTTACTTCTGAAGAGATGTGGGAGCGACTAGGGCATAAGCCCGCTGTTGCACTTGCTGGTTGGCCAGTAGTTGATCCGGCCCTACTTGTTGCAGATTCAATCGAAGCCGTGATTCAAATTAACGGCAAGATTAAAGAGCGTATTGAAGTTTCACCAACAATTACTGATGCAGAGCTTGAGGCTTTAGCCATGGCGCATCCAACAATCATTGCCGAACTAGGTGCCAACGCACCGAAAAAGGTCATTGCGCGTGCGCCAAAGTTAGTTAATATCGTCGCTTAATACTCGCGCGCGTAGTTCCACAATGTGAAAGGCAATGTCAATGAAGACAATTTTAGATGCAATCGGCAATACACCTTTAATTAATATTGAAGGCATTTGGGTCAAGATGGAGTACATGAATCCATCAGGATCAATTAAAGCCCGCATCGCAAAATATATGATCGAACGCGCAGAGGCTGAAGGTTTATTGCAACCAGGCGACACAATCGTTGAAGCAAGTAGCGGCAACACTGGAAATGCAATGAGTATGGTTGCAGCGGTTAAGGGTTACAAAATGTTGGTAATCATGCCCGATGGAATGTCACCAGAGCGCACGGCAATCTCTGAAGCATTTGGCGCAGAAGTTCACACCATGGGCGATTTCCATGTTAACGATGCACTTGAAGAAGCTCGCCGCCGCGGTGCGATGCCAGGTTTCTTTGCGCCACAACAATTTGATAATGACTGGAACGTTGATGAAAACCGTGAATGGTTAGGTCAAGAGATTTTGCAACAGATGCCAGTGCTACCGGATCTAGTAATCGGTGGAGTGGGCACTGGCGGAACAATTATTGGTGTTGGGCAGGCGCTCAAGGCCGCTAATCCAAATTGCAAAGTAATTGCACTAGAGCCATCTGAATCTTGCACAATTTTATGTGGTGAAGTTTCAAAGCACCTTATTGAGGGTATCGCCGATGGTTTTATTCCTGGAATCGTTGCTCGCCACCACCACGAACTCGATGGAGTTATTGATGTTGGTTCCGATGAATCTATTGAAGAAATGCGCCGTTTAGCACGCGTACATGGCTTATTTGTTGGTCCATCCTCAGGGGCGCACATGATCGCTGCTAAGCGCTTAAAAGAGCAGTACGGTGTTGAAAACGTAGTGACTTTCTTCTGCGATGAGGGTGAAAAGTACATCAATGATTACTGGATTAAGAAGTAAATATCCACATTGAGAGTTGTTTTGTAATTTGCCGAAGGTGTCGCCAATGATTATTGGTGCATGGAATTTATCTCTCAAGCTTTTGAAAGCTTAACCAACTGGTGGTACGACCTTAATTTCACACCACTTCAAAAACGCGCACTCCTTGCAATTTCAGCGGTAGTAGTTCTTATCTCTATCGCAATTGTGGTTCGCGGCAATACACAAGAAGTAAGCGCCCCACCAGTAGTGGTAACGCAAATACAAGCCCCACAGATTTTCATCGACGTAACTGGCGCCGTTAATAACCCAGGCGTCTATACATTAAATGCAAGTTCACGTGTCATAGATGCAATCAAAGCAGCCGGGGATTCTGCCCCGGGGGCCGATCTGAGCACAATTAACTTGGCCCGCATATTGGTCGATGGTGAGCAGATTTACGTCGATTCGATGCAGATCAACAGCAAGGGGATTCGAGTAAGCAAATCAACACATAGCGGTCCTGTAAATATCAATCGCGCTACAGCAAATGAATTCGACTCACTCGATGGAATCGGGCCAGTTATTGCTGCGCGCATTGTGGCGTACAGAAACAGCAATGGCCCATTTACAACTATTGAAGATTTACAAAAGGTGAGCGGAATCGGTGTAGCGAAATTCGCGCAGATAAAAACCAAAATCCGCGTTTAACCGATTACAGGGCGATTGCCCTAGGGGCGGCTGTTTGGGGCGGTGCTCTATTTCAAAGTGCGACCGCACCTTGGCGAATTTCAATCGCCCTTGTTCTATTTACTCTCATTGCCATCGCAAGCAAAAAAGCACGGTTAATAGTAATAATCTGCGCAATTCTCATGGGATCAACGGTCATGTCGATTCGTCAAGCCTCGCTGGCCCATAGTCAGATCACAAGATTTTTTGGGCAGAGTGCAACAATTACTGCAGATGTGGTTACCGATCCTGCCAAAACTTTAGCGGGGAGTTATTCATTTATAGCCCGCGCATTGACGGTTGAAAATTCTTCAATTCATTACAGCTTACGTGTACCAATTCGAGTGATCTCAACAAAAGAATCTGTAACTTCGATGTTACCCGGACAAAGATTTAGCGTCCAAGGACGAATTGTTTTAAGCAAAGAGGCGCGAGTAGCAGCGTTGGTGCTCATTGGTGAAGATGTAAAAGTTATTACAAAAGCATCTAGATGGGCACGCAGCCTCGGGTCAATTCGCTACGGGTTGCGATCTTTATCAGGTGATGGCGATGCAGGAGCCTTAATCCCCGGAATGGTTTTAGGGGATACCTCCAAACAAAGTGCGAGTTTTAAAGCATCTATGAAACGTTCTGGGTTAACACATTTAGTTGCAGTTAGTGGTGCAAATTTCGCACTAGTTTCCGCCTTCGCTTTATGGTTGATGCAGTTTCTATTTTCTAAAATGAAGTATCGCTTATCGGCAACGGCGATTTCATTAATCGCTTTCATCGCACTGGTACGACCTTCACCTTCGGTACTACGTGCTGCGGCAATGGCAGCGGTCTTATTAGTTGCACAGGGCACTAAGCGTGGTCGCGATTCACTTCCTGCCTTGGGCTTTGCAATGGCCGCAGTTGTAATAGCCGATCCATGGCAGGCACGAGATGCCGGCTTTGCTTTATCGGTTTTGGCAACGGCCGGCTTACTTTTATTTGCCCCGGTATTAGTAGAAAAACTCTCAGCACATATGCCAGACAGATTAGCTCAAGCCTTTGCGCCACCAGTGGCTGCAATTGTTTTTTGTTCGCCCATCATCGTGGCTTTATCCGGTTACTTAGCCCCAATGAGTGTTGTAGCCAATTTACTGGCGGCACCTTTAGTAGCTCCAATAACTATCCTTGGATTTATTGCTGCTCTGACATCGCCCTTTGCTCCCTTAATTTCATCGGTATTGATTTGGTTCATTCGCATTCCAGCTGGCGCGATTGCAGTTATTGCAGAGTGGGCATCTGGATTTCCAGTATTAACTCTGCGCACCGGGCGTATCGGTTTTGCGATTGTTGCAACGTTCACTTTATTGCTGTGGCTTTGTAAGAAATGGATGAAGAAGCTAATCGCCATAACATTTGTTGTAATAATCTCAATTACTTGGCTGCAACGATGGCCGGGCCAAGATTGGCAGATTGCTAACTGTGATATCGGTCAAGGCGATTCGATGGTGATTAATCTTGGTAACCATCAAGGCCTAGTCATAGATGTTGGACCAGATCCGGTGGCCGAAGATGCATGCTTGAAGGCGCTAGGTATAGTAGAGATCCCATTAATGATTCTTTCGCACTTTCACGCCGATCATGTTGCGGGTTTACCTGGTGCGATTGCACATCGAAAAGTGGGGCAACTGTGGCTGAGTCCAAATGCCGAACCTGCAATTGAAGCCCTCATGGTCCATTCAGCATTACCGGCAGTTGAAGTTGTTACTGCGCTACGGGGAATGAGTGCGCAACTAGGTGCACTGCGTATAAAAGTACTCTGGCCAACTTTAAATGCAACATCCTTTGCCGAGATGCCAGGTGAAGGTTCGCAGATTAATAACTCAAGCATTGCAACGATAATTTCAAGCAATGATTTTTCAATCTTTACCGGCGGAGATTTAGAGCCTGCGGTCCAGCAACTGCTCATTAGAGATCTCACCCCCGTTGATATCTATAAGGTCTGTCACCATGGATCCAAGTATCAAGATCTTGAGTTCATGGCAGCGCTTCATCCACGTTTATCCATAATTTCAGTGGGAGCCGGTAACACTTATGGTCACCCAGCGGTGCAAACCGTGGATGCCCTGGCTAGACTCGGCTCAGAGGTTGTACGTACAGATATTGATGGCGCGATTGCAGTACAAGCGCGTAATCATCGGTTGCGGGTACGAAGAGCCAAAGCTAGGTTCAACATAATCAGATGGGGGTAGATGCCATGAACTCTTTCTATCTCATCCTTGGTTCAGAATCTGCCCTTTCTGACCGCGCACTTACTAAAATTATTTCGCAGTTAAAAGAAGAGAAATGCGAAATCACAAGCCTTTTTGCCGCCGACGTAATTGTTGGTGATATCGCTGATGCACTTGCTCCATCACTTTTCTCCGAACGCCGTGCAATGGTAATTCGAGACTTACAGGATCTGCCCGAAGAGTCCAAAGATGAAGTAACTCGATACCTTGGCGCACCTGATGGATCGACAACTGTTGTCTTTGTACATAAAGGTGGCGTCAAAGGCAAGGCGCTATTAGATGCAATCAAAAAAGCTAAGCCTGAAATTATTACTTGTGATCCAATTAAAAAAGAGGTTGAAAAGGAAGAGTTTGTTCGTAATTTATTTCTAGATTTAAAACGCAAAGCAACTCCCGGTGCAATCTCAGCTCTTGTCGGTGCTCTTGGAAATGATTTGCGCGAACTTCAATCGGCAATCGGACAGATTGCAGCCGATGCACCTTCAGGTGTAATCGATGAGTTAATGATCGATAAGTTTCATCAGGGACGTGTTGAAACAACTGGATTTGATGTTGCCGATGCAACGTTGGATGGAAATTTATCGGCGGCGTTAATCGCACTTCGAAGCGCACTTGAAACTGGCACAGATCCAGTCATGATCACCAGTGCCATCGCCTCTTCACTTCGCTCACTTGCCAAGGTATCTGGGGCCAATCGTGGCGTTAAATCCTTTGAACTAGCGGGCCAGTTAGGGATGGCGCCTTGGCAGATAGATAAGGCCCGTCGCCAGTTAAATCGTTGGTCACCTGCCCAAATCGCAGATGCTGTAGGGGCGATCGCCCTGGCAGATGCCGAAGTAAAAGGGGCGGCAAGTGATCCGATATATGCCCTGGAAAAGGCGTTGACCCGAATCGCTATGGCTCAAAGGGCGTAAATATCCTAATTTGACCCACAG
>CAITQC010000147.1 GCA_903894425.1 uncultured Actinomycetes bacterium | reverse complement strand
CCGTCATGCCCTTTCCTCCTAGTGGTAGTCCACAATTTCAACTTGGTGGGCTCCGTCTTCCTTCCAGACAAAACATACCCTCCACTGGTCATTGATCCGCATGCTGTATTGTCCATCACGGTCTCCCTTCAGTGCCTCCAATTGGTTTCCGGGAGGAATACGTAAATTCTGTAGTAGTGTGGCCGCATGCAGCTGCAATAACTTACGCCTGGCGACCCTCTCAATATTTTTAAATCGACGCGATTCATGGCTATTGAATAGCAACGCAGTTTCTGAGCATGCGAATGAATGAATCATGTGCTACGGTATTCCATTAAACAGATTCTGTAAAGCAGAATGTATTGTGGGGGCAGTGATAATGCGTGATAGCGACTTGTTGCTATTGAGTGATGGTTCACGAGGAACAATGGAATCGCTTAACCGCAGTTTTTGGGTTGATTCAATCCTTTGTACATCGATGTATTCACATGCATAGCCGGTCAGGCTAGAGAATACGTATTTGGTTGATATGTTCTCGGTTCGTGCGGTACCCACATTTATACGAGTTGCAAAGAAGCTTCCTCCTCCAGAGAAAAAGTACTGGATAAAGCCATTAAGAAGGTCTCAAAAAACAAAGTCTAGACGAAGAAAACCGCGGGGATCTCACGACCATCTTTGTTTGTAAATTTAGAATCGACCATCAAGAAGTCTTTATGGCCTCCTTGTTCAGAATAAACAAGGGGTTGCTCGCGAATGAATTAATCAAGTTTTATTTCAGATTCGGTAGGTGGAGGGAGTTCCTACCCGTGCTCACACCTTTAAGCCACTATAAAATTTGCAATTTGTCAGATAACTAAATACACTTCTGACAAAGGAGCCGGCACCATGAGCCATCTTGCTGAAAATATTTTGTCTGCCGCTTGCGCCATGCGAGAGGGTGGCATGCTGTCACCCAAAGAATTTCTGCATCTGGGTTCGCGTGCTGCTGTGGACAAAACCTTGTCCAGATTGGCTCAGGAAGGCCAATTGATGCGTGTGAGTCGTGGTACCTACGTCACACCTTGCCAAGGTCGATTCGGCGCTCGTCCACCCTCCACCGAGTCAGTGGTGCGGGCCATTGAAGCGAGTTGTGGTGAGACGGTAGTGCCCAATGGTGCGGCTGAAGCCAATGTACTGGGTTTGACCACGCAGGTGCCGACGCGAGAAGTATTTTTTACCTCTGGCCCATCCCGCAAACTGCAACTGGGTAATCGTTTCATTGAGCTCAAACACGGCAATCGCTGGCAGCTATTGCTGGGCAAACGCCCCGCAGGCATGGCGATTCGTGCACTCTATTGGCTGGGTCCTGAGGCTGCACCGGCCGCTCTCAAACAACTCCGCACAAGACTATCCGAACCTGAATGGGAGGCTGTGCGTAGTACGCGAGCTATTTTGCCGAGTTGGATGGCTAAAGTGATCAGCGAAAGCATGGCTCATGGCTGAATCATGGTTTTCTCTCAGCCGGGATGATCAGGATGAAGCCTTGGAGTATGCGTCTGCCCGTACTGGGCGGCCAGCGCATTTGCTCGAAAAAGATATTTGGATTGTCTGGGTGCTATCCGCTATCTACGAATCAACGTTGGCCAGTAAGCTCACCTTCAAGGGCGGAACGTCGCTATCCAAGGTCTATCGCATCATTGATCGATTTTCTGAAGATATCGATCTCACCTATGATATCCGAGAACTCGCGGCCGATCTGTTGCAGCAAGGAAACCCCATCCCTGCTTCATCCAGCCAAGAGAAAAAGATCAGCAGCGCGGTACGCCATCGCTTGCCCACTTGGATTGAGACCACGGTAAGGCCGGTCATTGAGGCCGCGATGGCGAAGGCTGGCCTTAAAGTTACTCTGACGTTGGCAGGCAAAGAAAGCGACAAACTAGTTCTGGCCTATCCATCGGTAAAAATAGGGACAGGCTACTCCTCCCCAACGATCCAACTCGAGTTTGGTGCGCGCGGCACGGGTGAGCCAAACCAGGTTCGGCCGGTGATCTGCGACATTGCGACGGAAATAGAGGGTGTGATCTTTCCAGCAGCGCAGCCGCTGGTGATGGCGGCCGAGCGTACCTTCTGGGAAAAAGCCACTGCGGCGCATGTGTATTGCCTGCAAGGCCGATTGCGAGGCGAACGCTACTCGCGCCACTGGTACGACTTGGCGGCTATTGCAAAAACAGCACATTTTTCTGCAGCTTGTGCCAACCCCGATCTAGCCAAAGCGGTGGCGGAGCACAAGTCGGTGTTCTTTGTAGAGAAAAATGCATCGGGCACAAAGGTCGATTATTTCGCAGCGACCAGTGGTCAACTCCAGCTCATCCCAACCGGTGAATCATTGGTCGCTCTGGAACAAGATTACACCGCAATGCTCGAGGATGGTCTGCTTGCGATTAACCAGCCTAGCTTTATCGAAATCATTGACCAGTGTCGTGTCATTCAAGATGAGGTTAATCGACAGGTAAAAATCGCGAGCGCCGCCGGACGCTGAGCGAGTTCAAGGAGCAAGCCAAAGTACGATTCGGGTTACAAGGCGCTGACGCACTGGGAGTGATTGATCGAGTGTGACGAACTGCTCGCCAATGGAAAACATTTTGAAAACTTTGGCATCCCACTGGAACAGATTGAACGGATTGCCCCTGCTTTCCGCCATATCGATGACGTCTCCAGTACGGACCTACGCAAGAAACTGTAAGTGCTTGTCATGGTTGATCGTAGATACCCACATCGCCTTGATCGCGGTGATGGCTTCGATCGTAACTTTAAATCCTCGATTTTGCTGCGGTATATGTTTTTAGCTTGTCTCGTTTGCCAACAGCAATCACGGTAACGAATACGATGTCATCTTCGACTCGATAAACTAACCGGTAACCGACACGTAATAATTTGATCTTGTAGCAGTCAGGCATCCCTGTTAGGGCTGCAGCAGAGATGCGTGGATCCTTAAGTCTCTCAATTAATTTCTTTTTAAGTGGTTCACGTACGCTATTGTCGAGCTTAACCCACTCCGCTAATGCCAGTTTGTGAAAGCGTAGCTTATAGCCCATCAATTGCAACTTCAATAAATGGACCGTTGGAACGGTCTTGTACTAGCTTCGTATCTTCAAGATCCTCCATGTGAGCGATGAGCCGTTCGTAATGTGAGGCAGGAAGCAAGTACGCTTCAGGACGGTTATGGTTAAGTATCGCAACAGGGCAGTCGTCTGCTTGCTTGAGGACCGCTGAAAAGTTGCGTTTTAACTCAGTGATGCTGACGGTCATATTGGTGTAAATGGTTTCCATAAATCGCCCATAGATTTTTTTTAATATCAAAAAAGATGTCTAATTTAACATCTAAGTAAGTGACAGTCTATTCGAGATAGATGAGCTGAGATTATTTCTTACTTTCTCAAGACTCGGTCTTGTCCACGTGAATCCTTATTATTCTAGCTAGAATTACATTAAGCGACACTCAACAACGTCACCCTCCTGCCTGCTTGTTTTGATGATGAAGCCTTGATCAATCCGATCGCTTGAAGCCTCTTAACATCTCCATACACACGACTGTAAGGGCGATTAATATCCTGAGCGACCTGGTAGATATTTCTGGTGGAATACTTGCAGATATCCAAGTAAGTCGCTTTCAATTGAGTGCTCAATGGCTTGTCAATGTCAATACTCAGATTGCCGAATGCAAATCCAGTCATAATCGCTAACCACAACCCATCTAAGATGACTTGGCCCTGTCTGGTCGCAGTCCGGCCATGATCGACACCGTCACGGATACTTTTCCAGAGCCCTACAAACTCACGCTCACCGAGCAACCGAACAAAGTCTCCGCCAGTCAACATGCAGACAGACTGATCTAACACCTTTTTGTGCTCATGATGATTTCTGTCACTGATCGCTTTAACCCAATAGGAGTAGGGCATAACCCTGTCCTGGAAGCAGGTTCTGGAAATCTTATTCCACAATATCTCACGGCTGGATATTCTAGCCACTAGGCCATCTCCTTAAACACTTCTTGCATCCTCACCTTGACCATCGCCATGATGTTCAGTGGATCACGTGTGGCGAGATATGGATTGGTGGTATCGAACTCCAGTTGAGCAAAATCATCCATCATATCGATCCATGGCATTGAGGCCAATCCAGTAATGAACGCCTTCTCTGGAAAGTTAGCACCGTACTTATTTATTTCTTTTATGAAGTCATGAATTTTCTTAACAGTATGATCTAGCATGAATAAATCAAATAAATCACGAGCTGTCTGTTTGCCATCTATTGGCCTATCACCATACCCTGATCCTGATACTGTTCTTAACTTGCGGTGGTACAGTCCCTCGATAGACTCTGTCATAAAGGTGGTCTGACCAACGGGCATGCTGATACAAGGGAACATTCCTGTGTAACTATCCTCAATAAAAGAGATCTTTAGTCGAACATCCTTGACTTGAGTAAATCCAAATAACTGGTTCACAAATCGACCCCCACTCTCAATCTGTATGTCTTCGAGATTAATGCCGCGCCTTCCCAGTTCAATAGCGAGTCCATCGGGGTCAAATTGGCCATCGATAAAGAAGTCCAAGTCGTAAGAAACCCTGTGGTGTAAATAGATGCGAGCCAGTGCGGTTCCACCACAGAGTATGATTCCAAACCCTAATGGCTTGATATCAGCTATCTTTTGAAGAAACTGCTCTTGACCTTGGTATAGGGATTGAATATTGGTATTGGTCACATTAAATTAAAATAAGTAATATATTGCTTATTCTAATTTAATGGTTCAATAAGTCAACGTATCGAGTAAAAAAAGAACGAGAGGTATGACAGTGAGGAAGACTCTAAATTAAGTCGGGATCAGGCTAATCGCCCAATTTATTCTTGATGGCGTAACGGGTCAGGTCAGAATTATTTCTGAGATCGAGCTTCTCGAGTAGTCTTGCACGGTAGACGCTAACCGTTTTAGGACTTAAAGAGAGCTCTTCAGAGATGGCTGAGAGAGATTTTCCGGATGCAATCATGCGCAGCGTCTGAAATTCTCGGTCTGATAGTAGTTCATGAAGTGGCTGCTCAGCGTCACCGCTGAGAGAGTTGGCCAATGCCTCTGCCAGTCCTGCACTGATATACTTTCGACCGGCAGCGACCTGCCGAATTGCGGTGACCAGTTGAGCCGGTGCGCTCTGTTTATTCAAGTATCCAGAGGCCCCAGCCTTCAGGGCCCGTACAGCAAACTCATGCTCGGTATGCATACTCAACATTAGTACCGAGAGCTTGGGCTGTGTCTTCTTGATCTGGCTTAAGACCTCGATTCCATTACGGTCTGGAAGCGAGATGTCTAGGAGGACCACATCGAAAGAGTCGAGCCTTGCCATCTTGATGGCCTGGAACCCAGTCTCAGCCTCACCCGCCACGATGAGGTCATCGGTCTCGGCGAGGATCTGCTTTAATCCATGACGGACAATGGCATGATCGTCTGCAATCAGGACCCGGATCATGGACGGTCCATCCTTGGGAGGGGGGGGCTGCAATCGTACGGTCTTAAGGTTGGGGAGTTACGAGCCATCACATCATTATCGATACCGAATGGTGAATGTTTCAAGACTGTTCGCAATGGACTTGTCGAAGTTTGAACCGATCTTGCGATTCTAGCTGAATTATCTAAAAGCTCTATTATGATGCCAGATCATCATGGGCCTAGGAAGTACCCGGGTGCAATTCTAGCATCTTCACCAATAGCCCTCACTGCAATTTCGATTCGGTGTCGGTATATCGCAATGACCATACTCTCATCTACCGATTGATGGGGAAGTTCTAAAAGAGGGTCCTCTGCTCTGGGGCGGCTTGCTCAGAATCATTCAATTCATAAGGGATACTGACGATCACGGTGACCCCCTTTCCGGGCATGCTATCGATCCTGACATCCCCCCCCAGGAATCGTGCACGCTCCTGCATGCTACGGATGCCGAATGATCGTGACTTAGAGCGGTCTTGCTTGGAGAGTCCTTTCCCAT
>CAITQC010000146.1 GCA_903894425.1 uncultured Actinomycetes bacterium | reverse complement strand
TGTTGCTGCATCACAAGGAAAAAAGATTGATTCATTTGTTGTGCGCAAAGCGGAAAAAGCTCATGGCTTGCAACGCCGCATCGAAGGCCCCGATGTTAAAGGCAAACGTGTATTAGCTGTTGAAGATACTTCTACAACCGGCGGCTCTGTCTTAACGGCCGTTGAAGCATTAGTTGAAGCTGGTGCAATTGTTGTGGGTGTTGCAGTAATTGTTGAACGCGGAGCAGAGCAAAAGATTAAAGATGCAGGATACGAATACCGTGCAGCATTTCAATTAGCAGATCTTGGACTTTAATAACTAGTGTGTAAAAACTATTTGTGATGCTTGCGGGTCTGCCATTCGCGGAATAATTCGGCGATAACTGGCATTAGCGATAAGAGAACTATGACGCCGACCAACGGCAAGATGTATGTATCAACTGAGCCTTCTAGTTTTTCGCCCAGAATAAAACCTAGGCCAATAATTAATTGAGTCCAAATAATTCCGCCGATTACATTCCAGAGGAAGAACTTCTTTGCAGGGATTCCGACTACCCCACACATTGGATTTACAAGCGTTCGAATAAAAGGAACAAAACGTGCCAAGACAATGGCTTTACCTGTTCCATATTTCCGTAACCATTTTTCGGTTGCTGCGACCCTCTGGTGATTGAACACTCGGCCATCGGGGCGATCAAATAGCTTTCGGCCATATCGGTGACCAAACCAGTGACCTGCTTGCGCACCAGCGATTGCTGCAATAGGTGCACCAATAAATAATGCAGCGGAGGATAAGTGTGCATTGCCAAGTACAGCAGCGCCCGAACCTGAGGCGGCTACACCAGCAAGGAAGAGAAGTGAGTCGCCAGGAAAAGCTAACCCGACCAGCAATCCGGTTTCAGCGAAGATGATTGCTAATACCCCGATGAGCCCTAGATCAGAGACGATTGAGTGCGCGTCAAAGAGGTTCATGCAGGCAGGTTACCTCACATGGTGGAGCATCCAAAGAAGTTAGTTACCAAATTGTTGTATTTACAGGCTTGTTTGCATGACATTTACCTTGCGCCTAAGGGAGCCCCATTGGAGACTAAGCACACCCATGGGACGCGGATTTCACAAGGATTCCGGACCAGTGACCCCCTGAAAGAAAAGGCAAAATGAAAAAAACCTTGAAACTCTCAGCTGTTCTAAGTGCACTTGCTCTTGTAGCAACTGTATTTACAACATCTGCTGCATCAGCAGCAACAACCGCTTACTGTAAAGATTTTGCACAGTTCGGTACATATAAGAATGCAACAGTAAAGGTATTCGCAGGTATTCGCGATCCTGAAGCTTCTGTAATGACAAAGGTATTTGCACACTTCACTGCATGTACTGGAATCAAGATTGCATACGAAGGAACAGATCAGTTCGAAACTCTTCTACCTGTTCGTGTTAAGGGTGGAAACGCACCTGACATCGCAATCATTCCTCAGCCAGGTCTTGTTACAACAATGGTTAACACAGGCAAAGCAGTTCCAGTAACTGCAAAGGTCCTTGCAAACATTAACAAGTACTACAACCCAGCCTGGAAGACTTTTACAACTGTAAAGGGCAAAGTTTACGGAGCTCCATTCGGTGCTTCATCTAAGTCACTTGTTTGGTACTCACCAGCACAGTTCAAGGCTCTTGGTGTAACTGTTCCAAAGACTTGGGCACAGATGGATGCAATCGGCGCAAAGTTCAAGGCAGCTGGAAAGCTTCCTTGGTGTGCTGGTATTGAATCTGGCGCTGCAACAGGTTGGCCTGCAACTGACTGGATCGAAGAAATGGCTCTTCGCGAGCTAGGTCCAGATAAGTACAACATGTGGTGGCAAGGCAAGCTCAAGTTCTCATCTCCAGAAATGCTTGGAGTAATGAACAAGGTTGCTGCTTGGCTAGGAACTTCAGCACAGGTTGGCGATTTGCAATCAGTTGCAACTCGCAAGTTCCAAGATGCTGGCGTACCAGGACTTAAGGATGGCACTTGCGGCATGTTGCAGCAGGCATCTTTCTACTCATCAATGTTCCCAGCTGGCACCACATTTGGTCCTGGCAAAGATGCTGATGCGTTCTACCTACCTCCAACAAACTCAAAGTTTGGTAACCCAATCGAAGGCGGCGGAGAATTCCCTGTCGCATTCAGCAAGAAGCCAGAAGTTGGCGCAGTACAGGCTTACTTCTCATCTCCTGCATACGGTACTGAGCGTGCAAAGCTAGGCGGATGGACATCTGCTAACAGCGGAATCGCACTATCTTCATACTCAGATCCAGTACTAAAGGTTGTTGCTCAATCACTTCAGTCAAAGAAGGGTGCAATCGTGTTCGATGCATCTGACTTGATGCCAACAGCTGTGAACGGTGCTTTCTGGAAAGAAATGACTAAGTTCTACGCAGAAGGTAAGTCAATGAAGGATGTTGCAGCAGCAATCGACGCTAACTGGTAAATAACCACTAGCTACAAGCTGTAAAGGAGCCGGGGTCCACCTCTTGGTGGGCCCCGGTTTCAACATTACAATTCGCTTTAAATTTCTAACGATTTAAGAAGGGGCTGTAACGTGATTACTTTCGGATCATTACTTTCAAGCTCCTGGCCAAAGATTTTCCAGATTCTTGCAGTTCTAGCGATTTTCTTCGGATTTTATGGAATCGCATTTGCCGCCGGCGCTCGCATTAAGGGCAAGAAGCAAAACTCACTTGCTATCGCATTATTTTTGGTGCCCGCCTTAATTTTAGTTATGACAGGTCTTGGAATCCCTGCGATTCAGACATTTATTGAATCTTTCAAAAACGCCGACTCTTCACAATGGGTTGGATTTAAGAACTACACAAATGCAGTTAAAGATCCCGACATTCGCTTAGCTTTTATTAACACAATCTCGTGGGTAGTTATCAGCCCAGTCATTGTGACAACTCTTGGTATCACTCTTGCCACGATGCTTAATAAAATGAAGCGTGAGGCTTTTGCAAAATCCCTAATTTTCATGCCTATGGCAATCTCATTTGTTGGCGGTTCCCTAATTTGGAACTTAATGTATGCATATCAAGAGCCAACACATCCACAAACAGGTTTAGTCGGCCAATTAATGTTTTCACTTGGTATCGAACTTAAGCACTTATTGTTGTGGTCACCATGGAACAACTTGTTCCTCATGGTTGTTTACATCTGGGGCTTTACTGGATTTGGCATGGTTATTTTGTCTGCAGCAATCAAGGGAATCCCAACTGAGATCGAAGAAGCTGCCCAGCTTGATGGCGCAACAGGATTTAGATTATTTAGAACTATCACTGTGCCGATGGTCCGCACCACGATCATCGTAGTTTTAACTACTGCCATGGTTGGCACGCTTAAATTGTTCGATGTTATTCACACAATGACCGGCGGAAACTTTAAGACCGATGTTTTATCTAACCGCATGTTCGACGAAAACTTCGTCTACTTAAACTATGGCCGCGGCTCAGCCTTAGCCGTACTTATCTTCCTGGGCGTAATTCCAATTACTTATTACAACATTCGCTCCCTTCGCCAAGAAAGGAAGCACTAATGTCTAACAAAGGCAATGCATCTAGCCGTCCCTTTACTTCTCCAATAGCTTCAATAGTTGTAACAGTCATTGCGATTTTATGGACAGTTCCTACATTTGGTTTAGTTGTAACATCTTTCCGCAAGAAGGAAGACATTCTTTCAACTGGTTGGTGGACATCATTTACTAACCCAACATTTACTTTAGATAACTTCCGTGCAATCTTGTTTGAATCAGGTGGCACAGTGGGCGAGCAAGGAATGATTCCTTTTGCCGTCAACTCCCTTGCAATCACGATTCCTGCAGTTGTGCTTTCAGTCGGCCTTGGTCTAATGGCCGCTTACGCACTTGCCTGGATCCCATTCCGATTTAGCGATCATGTTTTTTATGGTCTCTTTGCTCTACAGGGCGTTCCACTGCAACTATCTCTTTTGCCTTTGCTTACTTTCTTTGCAACTGGTGTGCAGCTATTTGGCCACACAATTATTCCGCAACTTCACATCGTGGGTACTTTGGCATCCGTTTGGTTACCTCACACAATGTTTGGTCTGCCGTTAGTTATTTACTTATTACACAACTTCGTTGCAGCCCTGCCCCGCGAAATTATGGAGGCAGCACGCGTTGACGGAGCAAACCACTTCGAAGTCTTCCGCCGCATTGTTTTACCGCTATCTGTTCCAGCTATTGCATCAATTGCAATTTTCCAATTCCTATGGATTTGGAACGACCTATTAGTTGCGCTTGTATTTGCCGGCGGTACCGATGATGTTGCTCCACTTACTTTGCACTTAGCAAACCTTGGTGGATCACTTGGTTCTCACTGGGAAAACGTGGCACCTGCAGCCTTGTTCTCAATCATCATTCCGCTGATCGTGTTCTTCTCACTACAGCGCTACTTCGTCCGCGGATTATTGGCTGGCTCGGTTAAATAATCCCGCCAGTTATATCTGCGACCCGTTGTTCTTTATCTGATCGCGATACCAGTAGCCTGAATCTTTAATGATTCTCTTTTGTGTATCGAAATCGACATGGACAATGCCAAAACGCTTTTCATAACCCAATGCCCATTCGAAGTTATCCATCAAAGACCATTGGTAATAGCCCTTTACTGGTGAGCCTTGAGCAATAGCCTTTGATACAGCCTTTAAGTGAGTTGATAAATAATCAATACGGCGTTGATCATGCACCGCACCATCTGGGCTAGGGCCCTCATCGTATGCAGCGCCATTTTCAGTAATGTATAGATCAGGAAGTTTGTCGCCATGTTCTTTGTGCCAACGAACTAGTAATCCCTCTAAACCTTGTGGTGTTAATGGCCAGCCCATATCGGTCAACGCTCCGCGAGGAGTTTCATCGATATCTAAATTGAAAAGTCCCGAGATTGAATGCCATTCCGGTTTTCCACCAAGAGATGGACCAACGCGATTATCAAAGTAATAGTTGATTCCGATGAAATCATTTTCAACTGTTGCAGCTTCTAAATCCCCATCTTTAATCCATGGAGTTAGTTCGTCACCAAAAGTATCCATAACAATCTGCGGATATTTGCCATACATAAAGGCATCCATCCAGAAACGATTACTGATTGCATCAATGAGGTCGGCAGCATGTGCTTGCTTCGGATCATTAACATCATCTGGAACAGAACGAGTTTGATTCAATACTGGGCCAGTTAAAATATCGTCTCGTACCGAACGCATTGCTTGAGTTGATGCAGCGTGTGCAACTACCGTGTGGTGTGCAACAGCCCAAGCGGCTTTTCGATCTAACTTTCCTGGGGCGTGGATTCCAATTCCATTTCCAAGCCATGCAACAACCCACGGTTCATTAATCGGCGTGAACTTCTTTACGCGATCACCGAAGCGTTCAACAACAGCTGCTGAGTAATCCGCAAAATGTCTAATAGTGTCACGATTCTCCCAACCACCTTTATTCTGCAACCCTTGAGGCAGATCCCAGTGGTAGAGAGTTGCTAGTGGTTCGATATCTGCTTCAAGTAGCGAATCAATTAATCGATCATAAAAAGCAAAGCCACGTTCTTCGCGAAGACCGTCCCCGTTTGGAAACATGCGCGGCCAAGCAAAAGAGAATCTGTATCCCTGTAGGCCCAGCTCTTTCATGATCGCAATATCTTCTGGGTAGCGGTGATAGTGATCATTGGCCACATCCCCGTTTTCGCCACGGGCTACCTTTCCCGCAGTTGCACAGAACGTGTCCCAGATTGATGCCCCCCGGCCATCTTCGTGGGCAGCGCCCTCGATCTGGTAGCTGGAGGTGGCTGCGCCCCAAATAAAGCCCTGCGGGAATTTACTCATAGCGCCAAGCCTACTGTGAGGGATTAGCGTGTAAGTAATTAGTATCTTTTCGCCAAAATGGGCATTTCATGTCTAAACTGCGGAAGTTAATCGGACCTTAGGGGCCCTGTAACTCCAATGGAGGAGAACCTATGCGTGCTTCAAGCACCGTATCACTAGTACAAGTAACTGGATCAAACCTGACATATGCCTACATCGTTCTAGCTATTTCGCTAGGCGCGCTCGCAATTGCCTACGCGCTACGTGCGCAGGTCTTGGCAGCAAGTGATGGCACACCAAAGATGCGCGAAATCGCTGAAGCGGTTCAAGAAGGCGCGGCAGCATTTCTTTCGCGTCAGTTCCGCACTCTTTCTTACTTTGTCGGAATCGTCTTCGTTCTTTTGTTTGCACTTCCTGGTGCGACAGAGATCCGTGTCGGACGTTCAATTTTCTTCCTAATTGGAGCAGCGTTTTCTGCCCTGGTTGGTTACAACGGTATGTGGCTTGCCGTGCGCGCAAATGTTCGCGTTGCAGATGCAGCCCGTAACAAGGATGGCGTTAAGGCCGTTCAAATCGCTTTCCGTACTGGTGGCGTTGTTGGAATGACAACTGTTGGTCTTGGACTTATTGGTGCATCACTTGTTGTGATCATCTACCGCCAAGATGCACCAGCAGTTCTTGAAGGTTTTGGTTTCGGTGCAGCGATGCTTGCGATGTTTATGCGCGTCGGCGGCGGAATCTTTACTAAGGCAGCCGATGTTGGAGCTGACCTAGTCGGTAAAGTTGAAAAAAATATTCCAGAAGATGACCCACGAAACGCTGCAACAATCGCCGACAACGTTGGTGACAACGTTGGTGACTGCGCCGGTATGGCTGCAGACTTGTTCGAGTCATATGCCGTAACCCTTGTTGCTGCATTGATTCTTGGCAAGGCGGCTTTCGGTGATTCAGGACTTATCTATCCACTGATCGTTCCTGCAATCGGAACTGTTACAGCGGTTATCGGAATCTTCTTAACTAAGCTTCGCAGCACAGATAAGTCAGCAATGACAGCAATCAACCGCTCATTCTTCTTGTCAGCGTTGATTTCTGCTGGTCTAACTGCCCTTGCAACGTTTACTTACTTGCCATCTGATTTCAAGTTAATGACAGGACTTTCACCAGAAGCAATTGCTGATGCTGGAAATACAAACCCACGCGTTCTTGCAATCGGTGCAGTTCTTATCGGTATCTCACTTGCAGCAGCGATTCAGGTATTAACTGGCTACTTCACTGAAACTGGCCGTCGTCCAGTTAACGACGTTGCCGCTTCATCTGAAACCGGCGCAGCAACAGTGATTTTGGCTGGTATTTCAGTTGGTTTCGAATCAGCTGTTTATTCAGCGATGCTTATCGCAGCAGCGGTATTTGGTGCATTCTTGCTCGGCGGTGGAAGCGTAGTTCTTTCACTTCTTGCAATCGCACTTGCTGGAACTGGTTTGCTAACAACTGTTGGTGTAATCGTTGCGATGGATACTTTTGGTCCTATCTCAGATAACGCTCAAGGCATTGCAGAAATGTCTGGCGATGTAGAAGGAGAAGGCGCAAAGATTCTTACTTCACTTGATGCAGTTGGTAACACAACAAAGGCAATCACTAAGGGAATCGCAATCGCAACTGCAGTCCTTGCAGCTACTGCTTTGTTTGGTGCATTCACTGATGCAATCAAGAAGGCCGTTGTTGATGCTGGTCAAAATGCAGCGGATCTTGCTTCTCAGTACCAAGGCATCTTGGATGTTGCTAACCCGCGCAACTTAGTTGGTTTAATTATTGGCGCAGCAGTTGTCTTCTTGTTCTCTGGTCTTGCAATCAATGCAGTATCACGAGCAGCTGGCGCAGTTGTTGTTGAAGTTCGTAATCAGTTCTTGGAGCACCCAGGAATTATGAAGGGTACAGAAAAGCCTGACTATGGTCGCGTTGTAGATATCTGTACTCGCGATTCTCTACGTGAACTTGCAACACCTGGTTTGCTAGCGGTTATGGCGCCAATTGCAGTTGGTTTCGGTTTAGGTGTTGGCCCACTTGGTGCATATCTTGCTGGAGCAATCGGTACCGGAACTCTGATGGCAGTATTTCTTTCTAACTCAGGCGGAGCTTGGGATAACGCAAAGAAGATGGTTGAAGATGGACATCACGGTGGAAAAAATAGTGATGCACACGCAGCGACAATCATCGGTGACACTGTTGGAGATCCATTCAAGGACACAGCAGGTCCTGCAATTAACCCATTGATTAAGGTAATGAACCTTGTTGGACTCTTGATTACTCCAGCAATCGTTTCATTAGCACTTGGCGGAGGTACAACAACCTCAACTTTGATCGGCATCGGTGCAACCCTTGTCATCATCGCAGCGTTGATTCGTAACCGTCGCCAAGCAACCGCGATCCTTAACTAACTCGGTACTAAGGACTACATGGCCAAAGCGAAAGCTGACCTTATAAAGCTTGTGATCGTTGAATCACCAGCTAAGGCCAGAAAGATTGGCGGATACCTCGGCGATGGATACATCGTCGAGGCCTCCGTCGGCCATATTCGCGACCTTCCCCAGCGTGCAGCCGATATTCCAAAGGAATATAAGAAGATCGCCTGGGCCAAAGAGGGCGTAGATATTGAAAACGACTTTGCCCCGCTCTATGTCATTAACCCTGACAAAAAAGCCAAGGTCGCAGAACTTAAAGAGTTAATGAAGAACGCCGAAGAGTTGATTCTGGCAACGGACGAAGACCGCGAAGGTGAAGCAATCGCTTGGCACTTAGTAGAAACTCTGCAGCCCAAGATTCCTATTAAACGCATGGTTTTTAATGAGATTACTAAAGAGGCGATCCAGGCGGCAGTAGAAAATACCCGAGATCTTGATTATCACTTAATTGATGCACAGGAAACTCGCCGCGTATTAGACCGGCTCTTTGGATATCGCTTATCGCCGGTTTTGTGGAAAAAAGTTATGCCACGTATTTCAGCTGGACGCGTGCAATCAGTTGCAACACGTTTGATCGTTGAAAAAGAGCGCGAACGCATGGCCTTTATTTCATCGGGCTGGTGGGATTTAGCTGCCGTTACAGCGTTAGGTTTTAACGCGCGTTTACTAGAAGTAGATGGCAAAAAAGTAGCGGCAACCAGCGACTTTGGTGCAGATGGCGCAGTTAAAGAAAAATCACTTGCCAACATCTTGTTACTTGATGAAACCAGTGCAAAGCATTTAGTTAACTCGCTGCAATCTTCATCGCTCACCGTTAAATCAATGGAGGAATCTCCACGAACCGAACGTCCAAAGCCACCGTTTACAACATCAACGATGCAGCAAGATGCAGGTAGTCGCCTTGGTTGGGGCGCACAGATCACAATGCGAATTGCTCAGCGTTTGTACGAAAACGGTTACATCACTTATATGCGTACCGACAGCGTTAATCTTTCTCAACAAGCTATTGATGCTGCGCGCAAAGCGGCAAAGGCTTTATACGGCGCAGACCATGTTGCCGATTCGCCACGTGCTTACACTGGTAAAACAAAAAATGCACAGGAAGCACATGAAGCTATCCGCCCAGCCGGTGAAACTTTTAAAACTCCCGGCGAACTTGCTCCTGAACTTTCACGTGATGAGTTTGCACTCTATGACTTAATTTGGAAGCGCACGGTTGCATCTCAGATGGCCGATGCAAAAAAGATGCAGATGCGCGTTGACTTTGATGCCCAGACAAATGATGGCAAGGCAACGATTTTCCGCGCCAACGGCTCTGTTATTACATTCCCCGGCTTCTTAGCGGCCTATGACGACATTGTTGGCGATGAAAACAAAGATGAAGAAAGCGTCGACAAGCGCTTGCCTGCAATGACTGTTGGGCAGTCAGTAAAAGTTGATGAATACACCTGCGAAGGCCATGAAACTAAGCCCCCTGCCCGATATACCGAACCAACTCTTGTTAAGAAATTAGAGGAACTTGGCATCGGGCGCCCATCCACTTTTGCATCAATCATTCAAACAATTCAAGATCGCGGCTATGTTTATAAGCGCGGCCGTGCACTTGTTCCAACCTTCTTAGCTTTCTCGGTTACAGGTTTATTAGAAACACACTTTACAAAGT
>CAITQC010000145.1 GCA_903894425.1 uncultured Actinomycetes bacterium | reverse complement strand
TCCCTTAGCCGAACAGTGTGCGTCAAATCCCTCGATCTCTAGGATCTGCATGGGAATGCCTAGACACATGGGGACATTATCAACTTAACGTAAGACCACTTCATGGGCTATACCAGACCGTTGCGTAATCAGATTGAAACTATCAAGGGGTATTGGTTTGTTGTATTTTGATGCCCTGCGTAAGATCTCTCTTATCAGTAACCGTGAAATTATAATAAGTATTATTCAGGTAACGCGTGACATCAGTGATCTCATCTTCACTCCATCCCAATCCGATATTTAACTGCCAGCGCCGTACCTGAACTTTCAAGCTACTCCAGTCGGATGATAATGACTTTGCACGCCAGTGAATTTCTACAGCGTGGCACGTACTACAGTGTGTTGAGTAGAGCAATTCGCCAAGAGTTGCGCCTTGCTCGGTTTGCGCATGGGCTATAGGGAAAACTCCTAACAGTGCTAGGTACGCAACAATAATCAACTTCTTCGAATCTGCACGACCACACTCAATCCTAGACCAATATCTTGACGGATGACATTTAATTACACCGAGAAGCCCATTCACCACCCATTCCTCCAAGTCTCTTTAAAGATAGTGATGGAGACATGCTTATGACAGGCCTGTCTCCATCATGTTCGATTCAATTACTTAATCAGACTCGTGGCTCATGAACCTTGGTATCGCCGCGAATCTTGCGAGCATAATCCTCAAGTTGGCGTTTTGCAGCATCAAAGGCATCTCGCATGGCCACATAAACATCTTCATGATGATTATGGTTAACGACAATCTCACGGCCAGGAACGCCAATATCGATTCGCACATTGAACTGCTTTCCTTGGTGGTGGTGCTTATGCGGCATCTCAACCACCACACGACAAGACATGATATGGGAAAAAAATTCATCAAGTTTCTTTGCCATGTCACGAATATGCGTTTCCAACATAGCGGAATGTTCTACATCTCGGATAGTGATTTGCAACGGGATTTGCATGATTACTCCTCTGGCTAGATCTAATTTAATTAGCGGCGGTGCCGCACTTCCTTTTTCCTCTCGTATCCGACCAACTTGGAAAGATCAAGCATCTCTTCCGCCAATAGTTCCAGTATATCGTCCAGACTGATGACTCCAACCAATCCACCCTTCTCATCAACAATCGGCAAGCGCCTTACCGTCTTGCTTCGCATATATTGAATCGCCTCAAATGTTCCCATGCTGTCTTTTGCTGTAAAAAGATCCTGGGTCATAATATCTCCGACCGTGATGACCATGTGATCAAGCCCTAGCGCCATGACCTCTACTACCAAATCCCGGTCGGTGACTATTCCCACTGGAACCTGAATACCATTTCGATCTTCGATCACAAGGACATCGCCGACATGATGCTCTCGCATCAGCCTAGCCGCCTCCATGATCGTTTCATCACGTCGCATGACAATAACTTCCCGTGTACAAACTTCACTGACAGACATGACGCCCCCTCTTTGGGATTTTGTGATTAACATATTTCAAGATAATTGTTCTGCCAACATGACATTAAAAGGCATGTAGATCAATGATATCTCCCACCGTAATGACCATGTAATCAAGCTCTGGCGCCATGATTTCTACGACAAGATCATGGTCGGTGATAATCCCTAATGGAACCCTTTGACCATCTCGCTCCTCTACTACTTGCACATCGCATACACGGTGTTGACGCATCAGCTTAGCCACCTTTAGCGCTGTATCATCCCGCTTCACTACGATGACGACGTAATCACAAATTCATCGTTAAGCATGATATAGCCTCCTCCTTACACACTACAGAATCATCCCCTTATGGCGCTCACAGCTCAGCGCGTCCAAGTAACCCGTAACAGGTTTTCCTCAGGGTTATAGTGATAATTAAGCTCTCCCTGATAGGCATGATGCACGGCCTCGCCAATTCCTCGGGCAAGATGGATGTCGGTTGTTGTAATCAATGCTGTATCACCCTTCTCTTCTATTTCCATGATGCGTTTGAGTGGATGCTCTGCCCGCTCGTGCTTCTCAACGTTGTGTATTAACTGCAATATTTCCGTGAGATGGGCGCGAAAGAACTCCCCCTTAAGAGTTACAAAACCGGCAGGATAATGGTCATGAATGCGATGACATGCAGGGCAAGTTTGTTTATGAGCGTCTACCGGAACTTGTCGCCACTGCCAACGCCCTTCATGAAATACTGCGCCACATCCTATGCAGACAGTCGGCTCTAGTAGTTTACCCTTGGCCTTGTAGGCATCATGAACCCGCTCCTGGAAAATTCCATCATGACGACGGATTTTTTTAAAGTTCGCGTGAGTACTCTGAGTCCCCATATTCAAAATCCTTTAGTAACGCGTTAAATGAATCCAATCGGCCAATCGGCTACCGCTATGATTCCATCGCACCCATCTCGCTGGGTCGCATTTTTTTGGTTTCATCCAACTCCGCAACCATGACGTCAGCAGTGAGTATCAGGCTGGCTATCGAAGCGGCATTTTGTAAGGCTGAACGGGTTACTTTGGTTGGGTCTAGAATCCCCATCTCTATCAGATCGCCATAGACCTCAGCAGCTGCGTTATAGCCAAAACTACCCTTGCCAGCCGAAACCTTGGCGAGAACCACCGAGGGCTCCCCCCCTGCATTAGCAACGATCTGACGCAAAGGCTCTTCCAATGCTCGCATTACAATCTTAATACCTGCCTCCTGTTCATTATTGCTACCTTTGAGTGACTTGATGGCTGAACGCGCTCTCAGTAATGCCACGCCACCTCCCGGCAAGACACCCTCTTCCACCGCGGCCCGTGTTGCATGCATCGCATCCTCAATTCTAGTTTTCTTTTCTTTCATTCCCGTCTCAGTAGCTGCGCCAACTCTGATCACCGCAACTCCACCGCTCAGCTTTGCAGTGCGTTCCTGTAATTTTTCCTTGTCATATTCATTAGTGGCCTCTTTACACAAGTTACGAATTTGTTTTATACGATTCTGAATCTTCAATGCATCCCCTGCACCGCTGATAATCGTTGTATTCTCCTTGTTGATTTCAACGCGCTTAGCCTGTCCAAGATGCCTCAATTCCACCTTCTCTAGGGTAATTCCAGCTTCCTCACTAACTACTGTGCCACCCGTGAGGATGGCAATGTCTTCCAGTATGTCCTTGCGTCGATCACCAAAGCCTGGTGTTTTAACCGCAGCAGCTTTTAAAGTGCCACGGATATTGTTAACCACTAAAACCGCCAGCGCCTCCCCCTCAACTTCCTCTGCAACGATCAACAGGGGATGTCCGGACTTTGCTATCTGATCTAATAGTGGCAATAGTTCCTGCAGATTACTGATCTTTTTGTTATAGAGGAGAATATATGGATCATCAAGCGTGACAATCTGTTTATCCTGATTATTAATGAAATATGGTGATAAGTAGCCGCGGTCAAACTGCATCCCATCAACGATCTCTAGCTCATTTTGCAGACCCCTACCATCTTCGATCGTGATCACACCCTCTTTGCCGACTCTCCCCATTGCCTCAGCGATAATCTCGCCGATGGCAGTATCCGCATTGGCAGAAATGGCGCCGACCTGACTAATCTCTTTGCTGGTGACACAAGGTCTAGAAATTTTCCTCAACTCTTCAATGATCGCTATAACCCCTAAGTCGATCCCTCGCTTTAGATCCATAGGATTCATTCCTGCCGCAACGAATTTCATTCCTTCACGTACGATTGCCTGTGCAAGAATGGTTGCAGTAGTTGTGCCATCTCCTGCCACGTCGGAGGTCTTACTTGCAACCTCACGAGCCATTTGCGCTCCCATATTCTCGAACTTATCATCGAGCACAATTTCCTTTGCCACAATGACACCGGAATTCGCGACCAGAGGTGGGCCATAGGTTCGCTCCAGAATAACGTTACGGCCTCGTGGACCAAGAGTCACTTTGACTGCATCTGCCAGAATGTTTACACCAGCGACAATTCTAGCTCTGGCAGCATCATGAAACAAAACCTGCTTTACTGACAAAATAGTCCCCACAAATTCATGTATCCAGACATAAGAAGATTCGACTCATCTACCATTTCTGGCGGATGATTCCGAGTACTACTGAGTACCTTAAAATAATTAAAGAAAGGATAGGAGAGGATTAGAGATCAACATATAGGCGATCAGCCTATTTCTTGTAGCGTAAAACGCTGCCATCTGTAGATAAATTATTTAAGTAAAACGTTCCTTAACCTACAGCTTGTAACTTCAGAACCATTAGAATCATATCGATGCCTAGCACTACTTACATGGGACGATGTCAAGTGATGGATATCTGACTGGAGGAAGCTAAAATAGATATGACTTCTGTATCCGTCACCTGTGGAAAATCTAAATAGAACTGCCCCACTGCCTGAAAATTGAGCGGCGTCGATAGACATACAACCCGGTCTGCTTTGATGCCTATTTTTTTCAAGGTTTCAGGGGGTGCTACTGGAACGGCACAAATCAGCTCTGCCGGATTTTTTGCTCTGAGTGAATGCAATGCTGCAATCATGGTCGAACCTGTGGCCAGACCATCATCGATGACGATGACGATTCGCCCAGTTGGATCATGTGGTGGCCTCACTGGGGTATACTGAATACGACGCTGCCGTATGGTTTCCAATTGAACGGCAGTCTCCCCTCTGATGTACTCCTCATCTGCACCGGTTTCGGTAGCATAATCTGCAAGGTAGACCCAACCGCTTTCATCAACTGATCCGATAGCAAATTCTGGGTTGCCAGGTGCACGTAGTTTCCTCACTAGCACTACATCAATCTCGCCCCCAAGCCTAGCAGCGATAACTTGCGCCATGGGCACTGCCCCACGCGGTATCGCAAGTATAAGCGGCCGTCTACCGCGATATTCAACCAGAGCCTCTGCCAATCGTTCGGCAGCTGCAATGCGATCTTCAAATACCATGATTTTCCCCTTTGGTAAGGGTGGCACAAAAATAAAAACTGATGTTATGTACGGCCATACCCCCCCCAGACTTAACGTAATCTTATACATTCAGCCTAGTATATCTGCCCCGCTAAAGCTATCTTGTAATGGGGTTTATTGAATAATAAGGCTACAGTTGAATCTCTCGACATCCCAGCATGCTCATCCTCAAATCACGGCCCTATCTACACTCTGAGTTGGCATCAGGGCTTGTCTGATAATGGTCAATGAACTGCAGCAGTGAGTTTGATCGCCGCGACCTCGATACATTAGGTCGCAAAGGAAGCACTAAGCAGATATAAAGATTCTGCCCTAATGACAGAGGGTGCCAAGCAGGCAAATCTTGCTAACTTGGGCACTTCCTTCAGACCAAAAGCATGTATGAAAGGATAATTTTCTTTAGGAGGTAATATGTATCAACGTATCCTGATTCCGGTTGATGGCAGCCCAACTTCTGACCGAGCTCTGAAAGAAGCGCTCGTATTTACCAACCAACAAAATGTTCAGCTTAGACTACTACATGTGAAGGAGGAGATTCATTTTGCAGATGCAGAAAGTTGCATCAATTATGCTGAATTACCAGAGTCGATCAGAAGTAGTGACGCAGAAATACTTACACAAGCACGAATGAAAGTGCAACAGTCAGGCAGAACGGCAGAGATACAGATGCTCGAAGCGGATGGTGAGAGCATCGCCGGCGTGATCATAGCAGAGGCTCAACGCTGGTCGGCAGATCTGATCGTAATCGGCACCCATGGTCGAACTGGTTTCAACCGTCTACTGTTCGGGAGTGTTGCCGAAGGGGTGTTGCGAACGTCTCCGGTGCCTGTATTGCTGATTCGCGCAAACTGATAGCAATATGATCATGGCGCATGCTGGGCAGATTGGAAAATCAGCGTGCTTTGAAATTTTATTGCCGAATTACCGAGGATCTACATGAAAGCCATGATTCTGGATACTCAGAATCAACCCCTGCGACTAACAGAACTACCCAGGCCTAAACCCGTAGCTGCTGAGATCCTGCTTAAGGTACATGCCTGCGGTGTATGTCGCACCGACCTGCACGTGATCGATGGTGATCTGCGACAACCCAAACTGCCGCTCATTCTCGGACATGAAATCGTCGGCACTGTCGTGGAGAGAGGCCCGCAGGCAGAACGTTTTGCGATAGGGCAGAGAGTGGGCGTACCTTGGCTCGCTCACACCTGCGGTCAATGCCGATATTGTGCGAGCGGCCGCGAAAATCTCTGTGATGCAGCAGAATTCACTGGATATACCCTGAATGGTGGCTATGCCGAATTTGCATTGGCAGACCAACGCTACTGCTTTTCGTTACCAGACATATATTCAGATGCTGAATCTGCACCACTACTTTGCGCCGGGCTGATCGGATACCGTGCATTAATCGCAACCGGCTCAGCAAAGCGGATTGGTATTTACGGTTTTGGTGCGTCGGCGCATATCATCTCACAGGTGGCCCACTGGCAGGGTCGGGAGGTATTCGCTTTCACCAAACCAGGCGATATAGAGGGGCAACATTTCGCCTATGATCTAGGTGCTGTCTGGGCAGGTGACTCGGGCACGGCGCCACCGCTGGAATTGGATGCTGCTATATTGTTTGCACCGGTCGGCGCACTAATACCGCAAGCTCTTAGCCATATCACCAAGGGTGGAACGTTGGTATGTGCCGGAATCCACATGAGTCCTATCCCAGAATTTCCCTATGAATTAATTTGGGGGGAGCGCAGCATTCGCTCCATTGCTAATCTCACGCGACGCGATGGAGAGGAATTTCTCGCCATCGCACCACAGGCTAGAGTCAGATCTGTAGTAAAAACATTTCCTCTGGTAGAGGCCAATGAAGCCATACAACAGCTACGAGCAGGTCGGGTGCAAGGCGCAGCTGTTCTGGTGATGCCTTATAATAATCTTCAGGAACAATTCAAGAGTGGCGTCGATAATGACCGATTAACTCTGCGTGGTCGATGATGTGACCCTCCATCGCTTTCACTAGAATTGTCTTCGTTGGATGTTTTAGATTCGGCAGAAGAGAATCCAGAGCATAGAGCTTATGAAAGTAACGATGACAGCCGATCGGCGGGCATGGCCCGCCGTAACCAGTGCGCTGCCAGTCGTTGAGCCCCTGCAAGGTTCCTAGCGGGAGTTCTTTCGTTCCCACCCCCGCAGGCATCCCATTAGTTTCAGACGGTATGTTGTAGAGCATCCAGTGGACCCAAGTCATTTTTGGCGCGTCCGGGTCAGGTGCGTCAGGATCATCAACGATCAATACCAGACTCTTCGTGTTGGCAGGGATTCCCGTCCAGGAAAGATCGGGGGAAATATCCTGACCCTCACAGGTATGCTGAATAGGAATCTCCGCATTGTGAGAAAAGGATGTCGAGATGAGTATCAGAGCCATTATTTTATTATTCCGCCTAGTTGAAATTAATTTGATCTTAGATGGGATTGCAGAACTGCAGGCGCCACGAGTTTTTAAGCATATCACCCCTGTCTGACGAATAAAACGAGGCGAAACATGAAGCTAAGCTCAGCATTCGCGGGCGGGCAGCCACACTCCAAAATATTAAACTATTGAAAGACCTTGTTACCTACGGTGCGAAAGTACCAGTCCCACCACTTCAATACAAAGACCAGCGATGAGTAAGATTGATCCAATCCATACATTCTCTGGTGCCAGGAAGATTAGCAGCCCTCCCAGTACGAGTAGAGAGATCGAGAGGGTACGTTTGCCACGAGAACTCTTAATCATGGACGGGAGAGACCTAAGAACAAAATAACTTAGTTAACTATAGACCCTAATCTCACAAAAATCCGTGTATCAGATCACTCAACACAGCCTCCCCCCAGTCAACTCATCAGCTAACTGGGGGTCTTAGGACAACTTCTGACCAACTGTTAATTGATACTAAGTTTTCTGGCAGAAGAGACAGCCTTCTTGGGTAGCATTAACTCCAAGATCCCGTCGGCGTATTTGGCATGGGATGCATTTTCATCGACTTCGCTACCCAGGGAAAAGCTACGTAATGATTTTCCATAGTAGCGCTCCGAACGTAGCACCTTCCCACCCTCCTTTACCTCATTTTCCTGCCGAGTTTCCGCGTTGATTGATACTTGATTTCCTTCGATAGAAACGTGTAAATCCTCCTTCCTTACACCCGGAATTTCTGCGTAGACGGTATATGACTTATCGTCCTCCCTAACATCAATCTTGATCAAAACCTCCTGCTTGTTTTCCAATTTAACCGGGCGAAATAATCCACGAATCACATCATCAAATGGATCCAAGCCAGATACTTGAAATGGGTCGAAACGAGTGACATTAATCATGTATTTCTCCTTATCTTAATCGACTTTATTGAGCGGACAATTCCGCTGACAAGAAGGTATATGGTGATAGTGAAAAGGATTTCAATAGCCACCCCCTCACCCCAATCTGTCCATGCTCTAGTCAGTACCCACACTTTCATTAGGTAGTGAATGACTGAGACTCATCACAATAGTTTTTAATTTCTCTTGATTCTGTCCTCACAGGACATATATATAAAAGCATACTCTCATCACTTAACGAGGGATCTCCATGTCGATTGTTCGATCGCCTGCTGTCGCAGGTATGTTCTACCCGGCAGATTCGCAACAACTTGCTCGAGATGTGCAACGATTGATGGCCTCAGCGTACCCTCATCCGTTAACCCCCAAGGCTCTGATCGTACCGCATGCTGGTTATATCTATTCAGGTGAGATTGCGGCAACCGCTTATGCCACCCTGAGTTCCATTGCTACGCGCATCCGGCGCGTTGTGCTGCTTGGCCCCACCCATCGAGTTGCAGTAAATGGCCTAGCATTGCCAGGATCAGATGTGTTTGAAACGCCGCTCGGTCGCGTCCTGATTGACGCCTCAGCGGCTAGGGCCATTGATCACTTGCCGCAAATCAGCATCAACTCTCAGGCACATCTGATGGAGCACTCATTGGAAGTGCAGTTGCCATTCCTGCAAAGTATATTGCCAGATTTTACCCTGCTGCCATTGGCTGTCGGAACGGCATCATCTGAAGAGGTTGCAGAGGTACTGGATGTGCTGTGGGGCGGCAATGAAACGCTCATCGTTATCAGCTCAGATCTATCACACTATCTACCTTATGTTACTGCCCAACGAGTGGATGGTGAGACTGTTCAATCTATCTTGGATCTGAACCAGCCGATCTCACATGAGCATGCCTGCGGAGGTACCCCCATCAACGGCCTGATCATCGCTTCTCAAAAACACCACCTGATACCCCATCTTCTTGATTTACGTAATTCCGGTGATACGTCTGGTTCGAAAGACCGGGTGGTGGGTTATGCCGCGATTGCTTTCACCCAGGAGATAGGCTATGAAGAATGACCAAGGACAGATCTTGCTATCGATAGCACGCTCAGCAATTGCAAACTCCTTGCACATACCCTATGCAACATCAGACGAAACCGCGCCATGGCTAATCGAACTCGGCGCGAGTTTCGTTACCCTTACTCGGTACGGGAAATTACGTGGCTGCATCGGATCAATTCATGCATACCGGCCATTGCTCATCGACGTCAAGACTAATGCCGTATCAGCTGCATTATTCGATCCACGTTTCCCGCCTCTTAGGTTGAAGGATTTTGAAACGGTGCAGGTGGAGGTCTCATTACTCACCAAACCAGAGCTAATTACGTTTACCAACGAATCTACGGCACTTTCGCAACTTCGCCCTGGAACCGATGGAGTCGTTTTCGAGTATGGTCGGCATCGAAGTACCTTTCTGCCACAAGTATGGGAGAGCCTCCCTCAACCAGATCTATTCCTTACTATGCTGAAACGTAAGGCGGGGCTGCCTGATACCTTCTGGGCGGCTGATGTGAAGCTGTTTCGCTATACCGTAACTAAGTGGCATGAGACGGATTTAGATGAGGAATCCTGCTATGGATGAGCCGATCAGCGTTGCTGAACAGCACCCCGCGAAATACTGGCACACGTTGGTGGATGGTCGCATCCAGTGTGACCTATGCCCACGGGACTGTCGGCTGCATGAGGGACAGCGAGGTGCGTGCTATGTTCGTGGACGTGCTGGAGACGCAATGGTGCTCACAACTTATGGACGTTCTTCAGGATTCTGCATCGACCCAATTGAAAAAAAACCACTTAACCACTTCTACCCTGGGAGCAGCGTCCTATCATTCGGTACAGCAGGCTGCAACCTCGCCTGCAAGTTTTGTCAGAACTGGGATATTTCAAAATCACGCAGCTTCGACAAACTCGCCGATCAAGCTAACCCGGAAGCTATTGCGAGCAGGGCCGATGAACTTGGCTGCAAGAGCATCGCATTCACCTACAACGACCCGGTAATTTTCACCGAATATGTAATGGATGTATCCGATGCCTGTCATGAACGTAACATCAAGACGGTAGCAGTTACAGCAGGCTATATCCATGACCAACCACGGCGTGATTTATTTTCCAAGATAGATGCCGCCAATGTCGATCTCAAGGCATTTACTGAGGAGTTCTATGTCAAGCAGACCGGATCCCATCTTCAACCAGTTCTAGATACGCTGAAATATCTGCTCCGGGAGACTGAAGTATGGGTCGAGATCACCACGTTGTTGATCCCCGGCCTCAATGATTCAGAAGATGAAATAACCAAGATGAGCTCATGGATTGCGAAAGAACTCGGCCTAGATGTTCCTCTACACTTTTCTGCTTTCCACCCTGACTACAAGATGACCGACATTCCAGCAACACCGTCCGAAACTCTGATACGGGCACGACAGATTGCACAATCTGCGGGGCTACGCTATGTCTATACTGGCAATGTTCATAACCGTGAGGGGGATACAACCTACTGCCCCTCATGTAACACACCACTCATTGAGCGTGATTGGTATGAAATCAAACAATACCGACTTACGCCTGATGGCCATTGTCCAGACTGCAGTACTCAGATCGCGGGGCATTTTGATAGATTTGCGGGAAAATTTGGAAGGCGACGAGTTCCTGTAGTAATGAGAGGGGCAGTATGAGCAGCGTAAATATTATCGCCGGTTCAATCAAACTCGCTGGTGAACTAGTATTGCCCCCATCCGCAACCGGAGTGGTTCTTTTCGCGCACGGCAGCGGTAGTAGCCGACTCAGCCCTCGGAATACTTTTGTGGCTGAAGTTCTACAGCAACACGGTATTGGAACTCTGCTATTTGACCTTCTGACACGGGTAGAGGACCAGGATTACTCCACTCGCTTTAATATTAATCTACTCACGCGCCGCCTACTCACTGCTACTGACTGGCTTCAAACAGACCCAAAAACGAAAGACTTAGACATTGGCTATTTTGGTGCCAGTACGGGTGCAGCGGCGGCGTTACAGGCGGCTGCCACAAAAGGAACCAAAATCTCCGCTGTGGTCTCTCGTGGCGGCCGTCCAGACTTGGCCGGAGAAATCGCATTGAGCCAGGTGACTGCTCCTACCCTACTCATCGTCGGCAGCGCTGATTACGGCGTAATTGAATTAAACCAACAAGCCTATGAATTAATGCGCTGTGAAAAAAAACTTACCCTAATTCCAGAAGCAACGCATTTATTCGAGGAGCCTGGCACACTGGGACAGGCTGCGCACAGCGCAGCCAAATGGTTTACACAGCACCTCTAATCTATTTCTCAATGCCGATACTCTGCCGCACCCGCTCGAAGAAACACACTGCCGCAGCTGCTGCAACATTCAAAGACTCTGTGCCACCTGGCATGTGAATACTCATCTGATCGCTGGATGATTGAAGCACTTCATTCGATAGACCGGCCCCCTCATTGCCGAATAGGAATGCCACCGGTCCGGTCAACTGCGCCTGGTAAAGATGTTTCTTCGCATGAAGCGTCGTGGCAATCACCTTGCCGCTGAATTCTCGCGCTACCTTTACC